>JBEEFQ010000050.1:0-29879 GCA_041166245.1 Actinomycetota bacterium
ATCGAGATCGCCGAAACGCTCGGCCGCCCACGCTCTCGTCTGACGGACCGCGTCGGCGCGCGCGTCCTCGCTCAGTGACCACGTCGAAGAAAAGAGGTTTCCCTCGAAACGGTGAAGCAGGCCGGCGATGGTGAAGGACGGCTCGAAGGTGACCGGGGCCACCAGGCGAAGCGTGGCGCCGAGGTCGACGAAGGCGCGGTCGAGGGCAGCCGGATCGGTGCAGCCTGGTCGGGGCCGGTCGAGGGCGGCGAAACGGTTGAACGCATTGGTCACCTCCCGGCCGATCGCAGTCGGGCCACCGCCCAGGTCGACGAGGATCAGGCCACCCGGCGCGACGACGCGCACCAGCTCGGCGACCACATCGGTCCACTGGGGGATGAGGTGGAGGACGTGGCAGAGGAACGCCGCGCCTACGGCAACGTCCCGCAGCGGCAGCGCCCGGCCGTCGGCCCGCGCCAGCGAGAAGGGCAACGCCCCCTCCGCGTTCTCGACCAGCTTCCGCATCATCGGTTCGGACAGGTCGATACCGATCAGGTCGACGCCCCTTGCGTGCAGCGGCAGGGCCATGCGCCCGGTTCCCACCCCGAGCTCGAGCACACGGCCCCGGCCCGCGAGCTCACCTCCGAGCACCTCGATGACCGCGGCCTGGATCTCGTCGGGCAGCGCGCGCGTGCGGTCGTAGTAGTCCGCGGCCCGATCGAAGGCGATGGAGGTCATGGGAGCAGGCTCTGCGCCAGGCCGTCGAGGATGTCGGCCTCCGACACCAGGCACTCGCGGATGCCCCACGTCCGCATGATGGTCACCAGGATGAGAGCCCCGCCCACGATGACGTCGGCGCGTGCCTCCTCGAGGCCGGGATTGAAGACGCGGACCTTGCGGGCCTCGGTCGCGAGGGTTCGGAAGACGTCTTCCGCCGCGTCATGTGTAAGAACAAAATGATGAGTGCGGTTGCGGTCGTAGGACGGCAGCCCGATCTCGACTGCCGCCATCGTCGTCACTGTGCCGGCCAGGCCGACGAGGCGGCGCGCCTCGCGGACGGCGGGCAGCTCGCGCTCGACGTCGTCGAGGATGTCGCGGACCACGCCGATGGCGTTGGCCAGCTCCTCGGGTGCGGGCGGGTCGCTGTGCAGGAACTTCTCGGTGATGCGCACGCACCCCATGTCGGTGGTCGCGACGCCCTCGGCATCGGCCGTGCCGACGATGAACTCGGTGGAGCCGCCACCGATGTCGACGACGAGGAAGGGGCCGTCCTCGGGGTCGAGCTCCCGCACCGCGCCCCTGAACGCGAGCTGACCCTCCTCGTCACCCGGAAGCAGCTCGGGTCGCACACCCAGCGCGGCCTCCGCGGCGGCGAAGAAGTCCTCCCGGTTGGACGCGTCCCTGGCAGCAGAGGTGGCCGTGGCCCGCACTGCGGTGGCACCCAGGTCGTCGATCACCTGGCGATATTCCCGCAGGACGGCCACGGTGCGTTCGATTGCCTCGGGTGCCAGCCGCCCGTGCTCGTCGACGCCCTGGCCGAGCCGGGTGATCCGCATGAGCCGCTCGAGGGACTCCCGCCCGTCGCTCACCAACAAGCGGGTGGAGTTGGTGCCGCAGTCCACGGCCGCCACCCGCGTCACGTCTCCTCCAGCGCCGCCGCAACCCACCGCCCGACGGGATCGTCTCCGCCCACGAGATGCCAGGCGTAGTGGGCGTGCAGACACTTGACGCCCTGTCGCGTGCCTCCGACGCCCCCGCTCGGCCTCGGTCCGGTGTGCCCGACCGGCACTGCGGCATCGCGCTCGGCCGCATATCGGGCGTGAGCCGCGGCCAGGACCTCAGCGTCGACCTCGGCCTCGGCCTGCCGGACACCCCCAGCCCCCTCCAGGCGGCTGACGGCGTCGCGCTCAGGCGCGCCCACCAGCCAGTAGCGCGTCGGCATCGGCGTTCCGTCGTCGAGCAGCGGTGCGTTGCGGATCACCACCGGACGGCCGCCGTCGGCGCGCAGCACCACGTCGAACGCACCCATCGGCGGTCGTCCGAGGAGGTCGGCGACCGCGGTGCGGTCATCACTCACCTTCTTCTGCGGCGCAGCAGCAACAGGACGAGCAGCACGACGAGTCCGGCCGGGATCAGGCGCTTGGCCACGGGCGCGCCGGCCGTCTGCAACAGGTCGACGGCTTCGACAGGACGGGACTCGATCTGGCGCACGTGCGGAGGCACGGTTGTCGGCGCCGCCACCCGGGGGCCGTCGCCGTTGCCCTCGCCGCCTTTGGCGGGCGGACCGGGCGGAGCGGGCGGAGCGGGCGGAGCGGGCGGCGGTGGCGTGTCGGGCACCGCGGCAAGGCCAGGCTCGCCGCTGAGCACGTCGGACTCCAAGCAGGCCGCGAACTGGTCGAGGAGCTTGGCGCTCACGTCGGCCAGGACGCCGCGGCCGAACTGGGCCACGCGGCCGGTGACGGCGAGATCGGTGACGATGAGGACGCGGGTGCCGTCGCCGTCGGACTCGAGAACGGCGGAGATGGACGCGGTGGCATTGCCCTGGCCGCGTGTCTCCCTGCCTTCGGCCAGCAGGACGGCCCTGCGGGCTGTCTCGTCCAACTCCTGGAACCGGGCCTTGCCCTTGTACTGCGCGGTGATGGGGCCGACCTTGACCTTGACGATGCCCCGGTACTCGTCGCCCTCGACCTCCTGCAGCTGGGCGCCGGGCATGCACGGCGCGATGCGCTCGACGTCGGTGAGGAGGGCCCACGCCTGATCTACCGGCAGGGGCACCCGGAACTCGTTGCTCAGCTCCATCGTGCGAGATCCTCCGCGGTGTCGATGTCTGCCGGTTCGCCGTCGCACGCTACTTCGGTCACGAGCTCGGGCCGTTCGCGCATCACGACTCGTGCACCCTCGTCCCCCGTCGTCGGCAGCAGGTCCCACACGCTGGCCGCCAGCCGCACCGGCGGGCGACGCTCCCCGTCGAAGGTGGCCACCGCGACCGGGCCGTCCGCGGCCGCGACCGCGCGCCATGCCGATGAGGGAACGAGGGGCTGGTCGGCCAGACCGACGACCACGGCATCGTGGCCGCGCGAGCGAGCGTGGGCGATCCCTACGCGGAGCGAGCTGGCCAGCCCTGAGGGCCAATCCGGGTTCACGACGGTCGGAGCGTCCACCGGTACAGCGACCGCGCCCGTCACCACGACGATGTCGTCGAGCCCGGCCTCGGTGGCGGCGTCGACCGCCCATTGCACCAGCGGTCGGCCCCGGAACGCCGTCAGCAGCTTGTGACCAGCGGAGAACCGGCTCGCCCCGCCGGCTGCCAGCACGACTGCACAGGTGGTCAGTCGGCGTCCCACTCCACGGGGTACAAGCGGTACGTCTGCGTCAAACCCTTGAGCTTGACCTCGCGCAGGTCGCCGAACTCGAACTCACCGGTGCCGTCGGTGAGCTCTTTGAGGAGGGCGGAGACGAGGATCTGTCCGCCCTTGGCCTCGTCCGCGATGCGTGAAGCGATGATCACGGTGCGACCGAGGAAGTCGTCTGCTTCCTTGAGCGCCTCTCCCGTGTGCAGCCCCATGCGCACCCGGATGGGCTCCTCTGGGTGGTTGTGGTCGTAGTCCACGAAGGCGCCCTGGATGGCAACGGCACAACGCAGGGCCTTGCTCGCGCCGGCGAAGGCGAGCATGAAGCCGTCGCCCTGTGACTTGACCTCGAAGCCCCCGCAGGAGACCACCTGCTCCCTGATGATCTGGTTGTGGGCGTAGAGGATCTCGCGCGCCCGCAGATCGCCCAGGCGCTCGGTCATCTCCGTGTATCCCTCCATGTCACTGAAGAGGATGGTGACGGTGCCGTCGGGTGCGGCGTGCGACCGCAGCTCGTCGCGCCAGTCGTCTGTGTCTTCAGCGGCTGGCGCGGCCGGCGCCGGCGGCGCGCTCAATGGGGGGAGCTCGAGGCCGAAGCGCTCACCCAGACGCTGCGAGTGCCGATGGGCCTGCTGCAGCGCGCGCTCGGCCCGCTGGTGGGCGCGCTGGAGCTCCTGCTCGACTCGCTGCTCCGCTCTCGCCACCGCCTGCGAAGCGTGGTCGGGACGCCGCCCCTGCGATGTGGGCTTCGACTTCGAGCGCTTGTTGCGCACGAGCACGCTGCCCATGAGAGCGAACGCGTTCACACGGATGAGCGGCGCGCCAGGGCGGCGGAGGCTCTCGTCGACACGCGACTCCTTGCTGCCCATCAGGTTGAACCCGGTGAGCTCGACGTCGACGCCGTCGGGGACGATGACCTCGATGCTTCCCATGACGGCGGTGGCGTTGATCTGGATGACGGGGTGCTCGATCTCCGCGTGACGCAGGTCGAGGTCGACGCTTCCCATCATGGCGAAGGCCCCGATGGTCTCGTTCGGCCGCCACACGCCCGTCTGCCGGTGACCGCTCAGGATCGCGATGGCCGAGCCCACCGGCTTGCGCCTGCTCCCCTCCGACACTCGCGCCACCGGCTGGGAAGAGACGGCCGGGAGGTCGGCGACGACGAGCTCCAGGTCGGCGCGCGTCTTGGCCTCGAACGCCAAGCCCACCCGGTCGGAGAACTCGTCGAGGGTCAGACGCCCGTCGGTGCAGTGACTGCGAAGAACCTCCACCATCCGCTGCCGGTCGTCGTCCGAGATGCGGACGGTCGGCTGCCGGGGGTCCTGCGGCTCCAGCACGCTGTCATTCTTCCGCATGGATGGGGCCGGCACCTTCCTTTAGGTGTCTGGCGGGCCGGCCCGTGCGCAGGGCGATGATCTCGGCGCAGACGGCTACGGCCGTTTCCTCGGGCGTGCGGGCACCGATGTCGAGGCCGATGGGCGCCATTAGACGGGCCAGCTGGTCATCGGTCACACCCTCGGACCGGAGGCGCTCCAGGCGCTCGGCGTGGGTGAGGCGGGACCCCATGGCGCCGATGTAGCCGACCCCGGTGGCCAGGGCAGCCTGGATGGCGGGCACGTCGAACTTGTGGTCGTGGGTGAGCACACAGACCGCGTCACGCGGCCCCAACCCGGCGCCGACCGCGGCCAGGAGCCGGTCGGGCCAGTCCACGACGACCTCGTCGGCGACCGGGAACCGGGCCCTGGTCGCGAACACGGCACGGGCGTCGCACACCGTCACGTGGTAGCCGAGGACCTTGGCGGTCCGGACGAGGGCGCCGGTGAAGTCCACCGCACCGAAGATGAGCATGCGGGGCGGCGGGCCGAACGCCTCGATGAAGACGGTCACCTCGTCCTGGCGGGCCTCGCCGCAGGCGCCGTAGTGGCGCATGCTCGTGGTTCCCGACGCCAGGGCGGCGATGGCGTCGCGGACCACCACCCGGTCCAGGTCGGCGTTGCCGAGCGTGCCAGTGCGGTCGTCGTCAGGCCGCACGACCAGGTGGGCGCCCGTGTGCGGTCCTTCGACGACCGACGCAACGACGACAGGAACGTTCTCGGCGACCGCGTCGGCGATGGCGTCGGGCAGGGGCTCGACGAACAGGTGCACGGTTCCGCCGCACGTGAGGCCGACCGCGAACGCCTCGTCGTCGCTGTAGCCGAAGGTGGCGCGCCGGGCCGTGCCGGTGGCCAGCACGTCGAGGGCCTCGGTGACGACCGCGCCCTCCACGCACCCGCCCGACACCGAGCCCGCGACCTCGCCGTCCTCGTTGACCGCCATGGCCGCACCCGGGTCGCGCGGGCCCGAGCCGTCGAGGGCGATCACCCGCGCCAGCGCGACACGCTTGCCGTGGGCCCGCCAGCGCCCGATGTCGGTCAGCAGGTCCTTCATCGACGGGCCAGCTCCCCCGCCAGCTCCTCGAGGGCGGCCAGCGAGTGGCCTTCGACGAAGGTGTCGACATGAGGCAGGGCTGCGGCCATGCCCTGGGCGAGCGGCGCGTACCCCGGGGTCGCCTTGAGCGGGTTCACCCAGACGATGCGATGGGCGACACGCCCCAGGCGGGCCATCTCCGCGCCAAGCAGCTCGGGCCGGCCGCGGTCCCAGCCGTCGGAGAGGATGACGACGACGGCGCCGCGGGCCATGCCCGCCGTGCCCCACCGATCGTTGAACGTGCGCAACCCCTCACCGAGCCGGGTGCCGCCCGACCAGTCGGGCACGGCGCGGGACGCGCGTCGCACCGCTTCATCGGGATCGCGCGTGGCCAGCTCGCGGGTGAGCCGGGTGAGCCGCGTGCCGAGGGCAAACGCCTCGACCCGGCGTCCGCCCGCCACCGCGGCATGGAGGAAGCGGAGCAGGGCCCGGGCGTAGGGCTCCATCGACCCGCTCACGTCGCAGAGCAGCACGACCCGCCGCGGCCGTTCGCTCGGGGTGAGATAAGCGCGGTGCACCGTCTCGCCACCCGTGCGCAGGGCGTGTCGCACGGTGCGACGCACGTCAGGCCGCCCCCGCCCCCGCCTGACGGGCCGCAGCCGGCGCGACCGCCGCAGCGCGCCCACCAGACGCAGGTCCCCCATCAACCGCCGCGCCTCCGCATGCTCGTCATGGGTGTACGCGGCAAAATCCTTCTCCCGCAGCACCTCCCGCGCGCTGTACTTCAGCCCCACTCCTTCCGTTCTTTGGCGCGTAGGCCCGACTATTTCTGGCCTACGCGCCAAAGAACGAATGGGGGTAGGGGACCAGAAGGCGGCGAAGGCCTCGTCGTAGGTCGCGATGTGCTCGGGGGCGGTCACGAGGGTGGTGCGGCCCGCCCAGTAGACGGCGGCCGGGTCGGTGAGGCCGACGGCGTCGAGGGCGCGGGCGTAGGTGGCGACCGAGCCCACGGGCACGTCGAGGCCGGAGGCGCGCAGCACCCGCCCGAAGGCGACCGCGACGCGCGAGTGGTCAGGCTCCACGCGCCACCGCGGCCTCGACCAGGCTGGCCAGGCCACCGGCCCGAACCCGCTCCTGGTCCTCGCGGTACTTGACGATGGTGCCGAGGGTGACGTCGACCAGCGCCTCGTCGAGCGCGGTGCGCCCGAGCACCGCGAGGGCCTCGGCCCAGTCGATGGTCTCGGCCACGCCCGGCGGCTTGTAGAGGTCCATGGTGCGGAGCTGCTCGACCGCCGCCGCGACCTGGCGCACGAGCGAGGGCTCAGCGCGGGGCGCACGCAGCAGCACGATGGCCACCTCCCGCTCGAAGTCGGGGTGGTCGACCCAGTGGTAGAGACAGCGGCGCTTGAGGGCGTCGTGCACGTCGCGCGTGCGGTTGGAGGTGATCACGACGACGGGCGGCGTCGTCGCCCGGAACGTGCCGAGCTCGGGAACCGTCACCGCGTAGTCGGAGAGAATCTCCAACAGGTACGCCTCGAACTCGTCGTCAGCCCGGTCGACCTCGTCGATGAGCAGCACCGGCGGCGGAACGCCGTCCTGGTCGGCGATGGCCCGCAGAAGCGGCCGTCTGACGAGAAAGCGCTCGGAGAAGAGCTCGTCCTCCACGTCGGCGTGCCTGGCCTCGGCAGCGCGGATGTGGAGCAGCTGGCGCGAGTAGTCCCACTCGTAGACGGCCTGGGAGACGTCGATGCCCTCGTAGCACTGCAGCCGCAGCAGCTCACCACCTGTCCAGCGGGACAGCACCTTGGCCACCTCGGTCTTGCCCACCCCCGCCTCGCCCTCGAGGAGCAGCGGCCGGCCGAGCTCGAGAGCGAGGAACACGGCCGTGGCCAGGCCCTCGTCGGCCAGGTACTCGTGAGCGGCCAGCGCCGACTGGACGTCATCCGGTGTCACGCTGCCAGTGTCGCGCCCCGTGAGAGGCTGAACGTGTGCCGAATGCTCTCGTGCTCGTCCGTCACGGCGAGACGGCGTGGTCGCTCAGCGGCCAACACACGAGCGCGACCGACATCGCCCTCACCGACGAGGGGCGCCGCCAAGCCCAGCGCCTCGCCGCGACGTTGGCGGGTCGGCAGTTCGCGCTGGTGCTGACCAGCCCGATGCAGCGCGCGACGGAGACAGCGCGGCTCGCGGGCTTCGGTGACCGCGCCGTGGTCTGTCCCGACCTCGTCGAATGGGGCTACGGCGAGTACGAGGGACGCACCACGCCTGAGATCCGGGAGGAGCGCGACGACTGGTCGCTGTGGCGCGACGGCGCTCCCGGGGGCGAGACGGCGGAGGAAGTGGGCGGGCGCGCCGACCGCGTGATTGCGGTGGCACGTGGGGCCGACGGTGACGTGCTGGCCTTCGCCCACGGGCACATCATGCGGGTCGTCGCCGCCCGATGGCTGGACCTGGCGCCCGAAGACGGCAGCCGGTTCGTGCTGGGGACGGCGCGCACCAGTGAGCTCGGCTGGGAGCGGGAGACCGCGGCGATCGTCCAGTGGAACGTGGAGCCGCCCACGGCCTGAGTCCAGGATCTGCACGGGATCTGCACAAGTCGCGCGGGACGGCTGCACATCAGTTCTCTACGGTGACGGTCGATGCCGAGCGTCTTGGTGGTCGAGGACGAGCCCGCTATCGCGGATGCCGTTGTCCGCAGGCTGCGGAGCGAGGGGTTCGAGGCCCGGTCGGTCGACGACGGGCTTCGCGCCGTCGAGGTGTGCAGGCAGATGCGCCCCGACCTCGTGGTCCTCGATCTCATGCTGCCCGGCATCGACGGCTTGGAGGTGTGCCGGCGCATCCAGGCCGAGCGGCGGGTGCCCGTCGTCATGCTGACCGCCCGCGACGACGAGACCGATCTCGTCGTCGGGCTGTCGGTCGGCGCCGACGACTACGTCACCAAGCCCTTCAGCCCGCGCGAGCTGGTGGCGCGCATCCGGGCCGTGCTGCGACGGGTGGCCGCGGCCGACGACGGCGTGGTGCTGCGCCACGGCGGTGTCGAGCTCGACCCCGCGACCAGGCGGGTGCGACGCGACGGCGCCGAGGTGCACCTCACCCCGATCGAGTTCGACCTGTTGGCCCACCTGCTCGCCCGTCCCGGCGTGGTGTTCGGGCGCGAGCAGCTGCTGGCCGACGTGTGGGGATATGCCGACGGCACCGGACCCCGCACCGTCGACTCCCACGTGCGTGCCGTACGCCAGAAGCTGGGCGATGACGTCGTCCGCACCGTGCACGGCATCGGGTACTCCCTCGGCCTGGACGACGGGTGAATCTGCGGCCGCTCGACCGTCTGGGGTCGATCAAGCTCAAGCTCGGGGTGACCATCGTGGTCGCCGTCGCGGTCAGCGCGGTGGTGTCGACCGTCGGCCTGCGGCTCGGCGTCCCCATCTGGCTGCGGCCCATCATCGCGGCAGCCCTGGCGCTGGCGCTGGTGCAGGTGCTGGCGCGCGGCATGACTTCGCCACTGCGGGAGATGGCCAACGCGGCGCGGCGGATGGCCGAAGGCGACTGGACCCAACGCGTCACAGAGAGCTCGGCCGATGAAGTGGGAGAGCTGGCGCGCGCCTTCAACGCCATGGCCGCCGAGCTGGCCGTCGTGGATCGCATGCGCACAGACCTGATCGCCAACGTGTCCCACGAGCTGCGCACGCCGATCTCGGCACTGCAGGCGCGACTGGAGAACCTGGTGGACGGCGTCGAGGAGCCCGACGCCGACCTGTTGCGGTCCATGCTCGAGCAGACCGAGCGCCTGGGCCGCCTGGTGTCGCAGCTGCTCGACCTGTCCCGGCTCGAGTCGGGCGCGGTGCCGGTGCGCCGCGAGGTCGTGAGTGTCGGCCCCCTCCTCGAGGCGGTCGCGGCAGAGGCGCGCCTGCACGCGCCCGGACGCCGGGTGGAGACGAACGTCAGCCCCGCCGGCCTGCGGGTGACCGCCGACCCCGACCGCATGCACCAGGTGCTGGCCAACCTCACGGCCAACGCCCTGCGCCACGGCCCGGCCGACCGGCCTGTGGCGCTCACGGCCGCGGCCCAGGACGGCGACGTCGTGCTCACCGTGGCCGACGAAGGGCCCGGGATCCCGGCCGCGGATGCCGAGCGCGTCTTCGAGCGCTTCTACCGCGCCGACCCGGCCCGGCCGGGTGCAACCGGCGGTGCCGGCCTCGGCCTGTCCATCGCCCGCTGGATCGTCGACCTGCACGGCGGCGACATCCGGCCCACGCCCAACCAGCCATCCGGGTGCGCCATGGTCGTGCGCCTGCCCGTTCGTGAAGGAGAAGACGCATGACGCAAGGGGACGTGCTCGATGCACGGGTCACAGGAGACACCACGCAGACGAGACGGCTGCTGGCCATCGCGGTCGCGGCCGGTGTCGCCTTCGAGATCGGGTTACGGGGTGGGTCGACCAACGTCATCGTCGTCGCCGGCATCGTCGTCGTGGTCGTGGCCCTGCTCCAGCACGGGCGGGTGGAACGGCGCGAGGCGCAGTGGGTCCTCGCCGCCTCCCTCGCCCCGGCGCTGTTCCTCGCCGTTCGCTCCAGCCCGTGGCTCGCGGCGTCGAACTGCATCGCGATCGTCGCGATGCTGACGGCCGCGCTGGCCCACGGCCGCTCAGGATCGATCCTCGATACGACGCCCACCCGGTTGCTGCGCCGGGCCATCCGCATGACCCTCGGCAGCCTGCAGACGCTCGGTGTGCTCCGCCCGTTGCTGGTAGGGCGGTCGACCCCGCCCTCGGGGCGGATCACGCGCGTGTTCTGGGCTGCGCTGGTCGCCGCCCCGCCGCTCGCCATCGTGGTCGCCCTGCTCGCATCGGCCGACGCGGTGTTCGCCCGCCTCCTCGTCCCCGACGTGCACGCAGGGCCCATCACCGGCCACGTCGTCCTCGCCGCCCTCTGCGCGCTGCTGGTGCTCGGCCTCGTCGCCGGAGCCCGGGCCGACGGAGGTCACCGGCCCGTGCCGCCTGGAGCGTTCGGATCGGTCGAGGTGGCGACCATGCTCGGTCTCGCTGCCGCCGTGGTGGGCCTGTTCGCCCTGTCGCAGCTGATCGCCCTCACTGGCGCAGGGCGCCGTCTCGTCGAGTCATCCGGGCTCACGCCGTCCGAATACGCGCGCAGCGGGTTCTTCCAGCTGTGCTGGGCGACGGCCGTCCTCGTGGCCTTTCTCGCCGTGGTCCGGGCGCTGGCCGCGCCGGGCGTGCTCGCCCTCCCGATAGTCCGCCGCCTGGCCGCCGCCGTCCCGCTGCTCGCCCTCGGCCTGGTGGCCGTCTCCCTTCGGCGCATGGATGTGTATGACGACGCCTTCGGGCTCACCATGCTCCGGCTCTGGGTCATCGGCGCCGCGGTGTGGATGGGTGCGCTGCTCGTCATGCTCGCCCTGCGGAACAGCGGCGTGGGCGGCGACCGCGACTGGGTGGTCGGCGGTGCCGGCGCGGTCGCCGTCGCGTTGGTGCTCGTCGCCAACCTGGTCAACCCCGAGGCCTACGTCGTGCACCACAACGTCAACCGCGCCATCCACCGCGCGGTACCGCTCGATGTGGCCTACCTCGTGGAGTTGTCGGACGACGCCGTGCCCGCCCTGGTCGACGCGGGCATCGCACCGAATTGCCGCGACAAGACCGGCGTCGCCGCCCTCAACGTCTCCGCGCGCCGGGCCTCGCCGTTCTGTGCAGCGAACCCGGCGCCATAACCCGATTTTGCTGCACAGAAGCTCAGAGGCCGCACTCCTCCAACGCGCGGCGAACCAACACGCGGGCCAGGTGCTGGCGGTACTCGACAGTGGCGTTGAGGTCGGCAGGCGGGTCGGTGCCGTCGGCCGCGGCCTGGGCTGCGTCGGCGACTGAAGCGCCCGACGCCAGCGCGGCCTCGACTGCCGTCGCCCGGATGGGCACCGAGCCCATGTTGACCAGCGCCACGCCTTTGCCTGCGACGGCGGCCACGCCCACGATGGCCCAGTCCTGCGCGCGGCGGTGGAACTTCTGGAACGACCAGCCCGCGCCGGGCACCTTGGGCAGGCGGATCTCGGTGAGCAGCTCGTCGGGCTGCACCGCCGTCTCGAGGAAGCCGGTGAAGAAGTCGTCGGCCGCGACGGTGCGCTCGCCCGACGGGCCGCGCACGACGAGCGTGCCACCCAATGCGAGCACCACCGCGGGCAGGTCGGATGCGGGGTCGCCGTGCACGAGCGAGCCGCCGATCGTCCCGCGATGCCGGACCTGGGGGTCGCCGATGGTGGCGGCCGCGGCCGGGAGGAGGGGCATCTGCTCCTGCAGGAGCGACGAGCCGGCGATGTCGTGGTGGCGGGTGAGGGCGCCGACCGCGACCACGTCGCCGTCGTCGCGCACGTAGGACAGGTCGCGCAGGCGGCCGATGTCGACGAGCACCGACGGGATGGCCAGGCGCAGCTTCATGAGAGGGAGGAGCGAGTGGCCCCCGGCCAGCAGCTTGCTTTCGTCGCCATATTGAGTGAGCAATGACACAGCCTCGTCGGCCGAGCTCGCCCGCACGTAGTCGAACGCGGCCGGGATCACCGGAGCTCCGGGGCGGCCGCGAGCACGGCTTTCACGATGTTGTGGTAGCCGGTGCAGCGGCACAGGTTGCCCTCGAGGCCCTCTCGCACCTGATCCTCTGTGGGCGACGGAACCTCCCGCAGCAGCGACACCGCCGCCATCACCATGCCGGGCGTGCAGAACCCGCACTGCAGGCCGTGCTGCTCGCGGAACGCCTGCTGCATCGGGTGCATGACCTCGGCCGACGGCGCCAGCCCCTCGATGGTCGTCACCTCGGCCCCGTCGGCCTGCACGGTGAGGACGGTGCACGACTTCACCGACTCACCGTCGAGGAACACGGTGCACGCTCCGCACGACGTGGTGTCACACCCCACGTTGG
The DNA here is from genome assembly GCA_041166245.1 of Actinomycetota bacterium. Classification (GTDB taxonomy): domain Bacteria; phylum Actinomycetota; class Acidimicrobiia; order Acidimicrobiales; family JAFATL01; genus JBEEFP01. Next base: position 12,653 of record JBEEFQ010000050.1, read on the forward strand.
TGCCGGTGAGACCCAGCACCTCGCGGAGGTAGTGCACGAGCAGCAGCCGGGGCTCCACGTCGTGCTGCCGCACCTCCCCGTTGACGGTGAGCGACACGTTCACGGCACCAACCTCCTCAGTCCTCGGACAGCGAACAGGCCGAGCACGCCGATGCCCCCTGCGAGGGCCAGCAGCCCGGGCCACGTCTGACCCCACGTCACGTCGCCGATGAACCCCTGTCTGGCCAGGGCCAGGATGTTCGTCATCGGGTTGACTCGCGCCACCTGGTGCAGCCACCCCGTCATGACCGACAGGGGCACCTGGGCCGTCGACAGGAAGACAGCCAGGAAGATGCCCATCTGCATGAGCGGGGCTATCTGCATGGACTTGGCCCGCAGCGCGAGACCGATCGCCCACCCGGCGCCGAGCAGCGCTGTCCCCTCGGCCGCGAAGAGCAGCATGAGCGCGCCGGGAACGCCGCCCCGCAGGCGGGCACCGGCGATGAAGCCGACGGGCAACACGAGAACGAAGGGGATGACGGCACGCACGACGGCCGCGCCCATCGGACCGGCGATGAGGCCGAGGGGCCTGACGGGCGCCAGCAGCAGGCGGTCGAAGAAGCCGGACTCCAGGTCGCGCGCCATACCCATGCCGACAGTCATGCCGGCGAAGGCGGCACCCTGCACGATCGACATGGGCAGCATCCAGTCGATGACCTTGGGAACGGGGAAGCCGGGGATGTTGGCGACAGCGCTGAACGCGCCGCTGAACGCGACGACCGAGAAGATCGGGAAGATCAGCGACGGGACGAACGTCGAGGGCACCCTCGGGATGAGGACGAGGCTTCGCCCCGCCAACGCGGACGCCACGCGCGTTGTACTCACGCGCCTGCCGCCAGACGGCTGCGCAGCGCCGCGGACGCCAGCGACAGCGACAGCACGCCGATCGCCGCGGCGATGGCGAGCGCCTCGGCCGCGTCGGCGATGGAAAAGTCGGCGATCACCTGGTGCCGCAGCGACTCCACCAGCCACGAGAGCGGGTTGACGCCCGCGACCGTCTGGTACCAGCCGTGCATCAGTTGGCGAGGGAAGAAGGCCGAGGACACGAAGAGGAAGATGAAGAGGAGCGGAAAGGCGGCCTGCACCGCCTCCGACGAGCCAGTGCGAAGGGCCAGTGTCAGCGGAAACCCCCCGAGCGCGATGCCGAGCACCATGGCGATGAGGACGAGGGCGACGATCGCGGGCAGGCCGCCCTTCACCGACGCGCCGAACACGGTGAAGATCCCGATGAACGCCACAGCCTGCAGCCCGGCGAGGGCGGCGCCACCCGCCAGCCGCCCGATGAGGATCGCAGATCTGGGCACCGGCGACACGACCAGCCGGTCGAAGAACCCGTCCTGGATGTCGATGGCCATGTTGGTCCCACCGATCGTGCTGCCGAACAACACGCCCTGGACGATGGTCGTCGCCAGCATGAAGTCGAGGAACGAATCGACCTTCGGGAAGCCCGGCAGCTGGGTGCTCCGGGCGAAGGCGGCGCTGTTCAGCGCCGCGAAGATCATCGGGAACACGATGGGCGGGATCCACGAGCCCGGCTGACGCAGCGTTCCCAGCAACGAGCGCCTGCTCAGCAGCGCGATCTGGGACACGTTCATTCGCTGCTCGGTGCCGGCTCTGACCCCTCGAGCCGGTGACCGGTCGCGTCGGCGAAGACGTCGTCGAGACTCGGCGCGTTGAGCTCGATGGTCACGACGTCGACGCCAGCCCGCGCGAGCGCCCGTACGACCTTGGCCATGTCGGCCGCACCGCCCTCGAGCCGGATTGCCTCCGTGCCCGGCTTGGTGGGGACGTGCTCGCCGTACCGGTGGAGCACCTTCTCGGCCGCCTCCAGCTGACCGTCGCCCGGCGTGACGACGAGGGTGGGCGAACCCACCTCGGCCTTGAGCTTCTCGGGCGCGCCCTCGCGCACGATGCGCCCCTCCTCGATGATGGCGATGCGGCCCGCGAGCTCGTCGGCCTCTTCGAGGTACTGGGTGGTGAGGAAGACGGTGGTCCCGAGCTCGGTGTTGAGCGAGCGCACCTCGTCCCACAAGCTGACGCGGCTCATGGGATCGAGACCGGTGGTGGGCTCGTCGAGAAACAACACCTGAGGCTCGTGCATCAGTGAGAGCGCCAGGTCGAGGCGGCGCCGCATGCCCCCCGAGTAGGTGCCGACGCGACGGTCGGCCGCGGCGGTGAGGCCGACGCGCTCGAGCAGCTCGGCGCCGCGCTCCAAGGCCCGGGGCTTGGGGATGTCGTGCAGCACCGCCTGCAGGCGCAGCAGCTCGCGGCCCGTCATCAGCGGGTCGATGGCGGCGTCCTGCAGCGCGACACCGATGGCCGTGCGCACCTGGGGCGCCTGGCTGACCACGTCGAAGCCCGCGACCCGCGCCCGGCCGGCGGTGGGTTTGAGCAGGGTGACGAGCATCCGCACCAGGGTCGTCTTGCCTGCGCCGTTCGGCCCCAGGAAGCCGAACACCTCGCCCGGCTCGATGACGAGGTCGACGCCGTCGACCGCGACCAGGTCCCCGAACTTGCGGACCAGGCCCTCGGCCTCGATTGGGTCGGGTCCGGTCTTCTGCCTCTTTCGCGTTGCCACTAGTGGAGCGTCCTACACGTGGCGGCGCGGTTATGGCGAGTCAGCGGCGTCATCTGGCAAGTCCGCAGGACGAAGGTAGTGCCGGTCCACTTTCGAGGACGAGAACGCAGCCAGGGACGGCGCTGGCCGCCAGAGCCGCCCGTTCACGTGTAGGACGTTCCACTAAATGTCGACCGATCCCGTTCCTGCCGCCGCGGGGCCGCGCTCGGGCGCCGGCGGGTCGCCGGCACCGACGATGGCTCGCCACACCCGCTCCGGCGTGCAGGGCATGTCCACGTGGCGGACACCGAGTGGGGCCAGCGCGTCGACGACGGCGTTCTGCACCGCGGGCGTCGACCCGATGGTGCCGGACTCACCGATGCCCTTGGCGCCGAGCTCGTTGAGAGGCGTGGGTGTCTCCATCGACACCGTCTCGAAGGACGGCAGCTCGGCCGCGCTCGGGAAGGCGTAGTCGGCGAGGTTCGACGTCACCGGGTTGCCATCGTCGTCGTAGCTCACCTCCTCGTAGAGCGCCTGGGCCACGCCCTGGGCCAGCCCGCCGTGGATCTGACCCTCAGCCAGCAGCGGGTTGAGGATGCGGCCGGCGTCGTCGACCGCCACCATGCGCAGGAGCTCGACCTTGCCCGTCTCCGTGTCGACCTCGACGACCGCGATGTGGGCGCCGAACGGAAAGGTGGCTCCCGGCGGCGAGAAGTTCACCTCGGCGCGCAGCGGGTCGGCGTCACCCGTGGCCAGCTCGCTCCACGTCTTGGCCAGCGCGGGGGTGCCGGCCACGTGGAAGCGGGCGTCGACGCGGTCGAGCACCACGTCGTCGGGATTGGCCTCGAGCAGGTCGGCGGCCCGCTGGCGGGCCTTGTCGACGAGTGCCACCGCGGCCTGGTTCACCGCCACGCCGCCAGCCTGCAGCGAGCGCGAGCCCGAGGTTCCGCCACCGGTCGGCACTGCGTCGGTGTCGCCGTGCACGACCTCGATGTCGTCGATGGGGATGCCGGTCTGCTCGCTGGCGAGCATGGCCCACGCGGTGACGTGGCCCTGGCCGTGCGGCGAGGTGCCGGTGCGCACGACCGCCTTGCCGTCCGCCAGCACCTCCACCGATGCGAACTCGGCGCTGCGCTCGACGTTGGTGATCTCGACGTAGGTGACCACGCCGATGCCGAGCTGCACGCGGTCGTTGGCGTCGCGCCGACGCGCCTGGGTGGCTCGGAGCTCCTCGTAGCCCGCGGCCTCCAGCACCAGGTCGAGGGCCCGCTCGTAGTCGCCAATGTCATATTCGGTGCCGGTCAGGGTGTTGAACGGGAACGCGTCGCGGCCGACCAGGTTGCGACGGCGCACCTCGGCCCGGTCCATTCCGATCTCGGCTGCGTAGAGATCCATCATGCGCTCGATGGCGGCCGTGGCCTCGGGCCGGCCCGCGCCGCGGTAGGCGACGATGGGCGTGGTGTTGGTCACCACCGACTTGGCGTTGAACTCGCCCTTGGGGATGTCGTAGACGCCGGTGAGCATCGTGCGCGTCATGTACGGGAGCACGGCGCCGAGCCGCGGGTAGGCGCCGCTGTCCTGCACCACTGTCAGCCGGTACGCGAGCAGCGTGCCATCGCGCGTGCCGCCGAGCTCGACGTCCTGGATCTGGGCCCGACCGTGACCGAGGGCGACCATGCTTTCCGAGCGGGTGTCGACCCACCGCAACGGCCGGCCGACGAGGCGGGCCAGATGGGGGACGACGATGTCCTCGGGGTAGCTGTGGATCTTGGCCCCGAAGCCGCCACCGACGTCGGGCGAGATGATGCGGACCTGCTCCTCGTCGAGCCCGAGGCCCTTGGCGATCTCACGCTTCCACGTGTGGGCGCCCTGGGTGCTGCACCAGTAGGTGAGGCGGCCGTCGCCGCCCCACTGGGCGGCACCGGCCCGCACCTCGAGCGGACAGGGCGCGACCCGTTGGTTGCGGATGCGCTGGCGGATGACCACGTCGCAGCCGTCGAACAGGTCGTCGGTGCGGCCGAAGGCCAGATCGAGGACGAGGTTGGTGCCCGCCGCGTCGTGCAACACCGTCGCGTCGGTGAGCGCGTCCTCCGGGTCGACGACCGCGGGCAGCGGCTCGTAGTCGACGAAGACGAGCTCGGCCGCGTCCACGCCCTGGGCGCGCGTCTCGGCGACAACTGCGACGACGGGCTCACCCACGAAGCGCACCACGTCCTGGGCCAGCGGGGGCTGGCCCATGGCCTGGTTGAGGATGATGGCCTCGGGCGCGATGGGGTCGAGGCCGAGGTCGGCGGCCGCGAAGACACCCACGACGCCGGGAGCCTGTCGGGCCTCCTCCAGGTCGATGGAGGCGATGCGGGCGTGCGCCGCAGTGGACCGCACGAAGGAGACGTACGCCGCGCCCTCGAGCGGGAGGTCGTCGACGTACGTGCCGCCCGACGTGAGGAACTTGGGGTCCTCCTTGCGGAGGACGCGATTCCCGAGAATGGACATCGCCCGGACCTTATTGCCGGGCGGCGGCGTACTACCTAATTCCTAGTTCCAGAAAGAGAGCGTGTCGCCGACCTTGGCCCAGAACCCGGGCTCGTCGGCAACCACCACCTTGGGCTTCGCCTTCGGCTTGTCCGACTCAGGCGCAGGCAGGATGGCGTAGGCCTCCTCCCCCGGCTTGACCAGGTCGTACTGCTCACGGGCCAGGCGTTCGATCTCGGCATCGGTGTGGAGGCGCTTGACCCGATCGCTCAGGTCCGCGTTCTCCTTGGTGAGGACCTGCACCCGCTCACCGGCCGCAGCCAGGTTGTGGCGCTGGGCGAAGTACGTGCGGGCGGGGAACACCGCCAGCATCGTGATCCCCGCGAGGATCACGACCAGGGTGATGAGGAACCACCAGACCCGCCGCACGCGCCCTATCCCTTGCCCCGGTGCCGTGGCGCGAAGGCGGCGCCGCCCCGGTAGGCGGCGTCCTCGCCGAGGTCGTCCTCGATGCGCAGGAGCTGGTTGTACTTGGCCACGCGGTCGGAGCGAGCCGGCGCGCCCGACTTGATCTGGCCGCAGTTGGTGGCGACGGCCAGGTCGGCGATGGTGGTGTCCTCCGTCTCGCCCGAACGATGGGACATGACGCTCGTGTAGCCAGCGCGCGTCGCGAGCTCGACCGTCTCCAGGGTCTCGGTGAGGGTGCCGATCTGGTTGACCTTGACCAGGATCGAGTTGGCCACGTTTCCGGCGATGCCTCGGGCCAGGCGCTCCACGTTCGTCACGAACAGGTCGTCGCCCACCAGCTGGATGCGGTCGCCGAGCATGGTGGTGAGCAGCGCCCAGCCGTCCCAGTCCTCCTCACCCATGCCGTCCTCGATGGACACGATCGGGTACCGGTCGCAGAGACCCCCCAGGAAGTCGGCGAACTCCTGGGACGACAGCGACCGGTTCTCGCTGGCCAGGTTGTAGGCGCCGTCGGCGTGGAACTCGGTGGACGCGACGTCCATCGCCAGTGCCATGTCCTCGCCGGGGGTCAGGCCCGCCTTCTCGATGGCTTCCATCAGCACCCGCAGCGCGTCCTCGTTGGACGGCAGGTCGGGAGCGAAACCGCCCTCGTCGCCCACCGCCGTCGACAGGCCCCGGTCACCGAGCACCGCCTTGAGGGCGTGGTAGGTCTCCGCGCCCCAGCGCAGTGCCTCGGAGAACGACGCCGCGCCGACGGGCACGATCATGAACTCCTGAAAGTCGACGTTGTTGTCGGCGTGGGCGCCGCCGTTGATGACGTTGAGCAGGGGCACGGGCAGCACGTGGGCGTTGACGCCGCCGACATACCGATAGAGGGGCAGCTCCAACTCGTCGGCTGCGGCCTTGGCGACGGCCAGTGAGACGCCGAGGATGGCGTTGGCGCCGATGCGCCCCTTGTCGGCCGTGTCGTCGAGGGTGATGAGGGCGTCGTCGACGGCGCGCTGGTCGAGCGCCTCCATGCCGAACAGGTGGTCACAGATGTCGTCGTCGACGTGCTGAACGGCCTGGAGCACGCCCTTGCCGCCGAACCGGGGCCCGCCGTCGCGCAGCTCCACCGCCTCGAACGAACCGGTCGACGCGCCGGACGGCACGATGGCGCGCCCGCGCGCGCCGGACTCGAGGTGGACCTCCACCTCGACCGTCGGGTTCCCGCGGGAGTCCAGGACCTCCCGCCCCACGATGTCCTCGATGCTGCTCACGGCGCGCTGTTGCTCCTGTTGTTCGTGTTGAGAAAGTTAGTTGACAGGAACGGCGGGTCAAGCACACCAGGTCCGTTGGGTGCACTTGTGGACATATACGCCCCCAAGTGCACCCAACGAGGTTCAGGTCTTGCGCTCTTCGGCCTTCACCCGCTCCCAGATGGCGGCGACGTCGGCTTTGGTCTCGGCGTGCTCGTCGCCGAAGACGTGGGGGTGGCGGCGGACGAGCTTCTCGCGGATGCCGCGGGCGACGTCGGCCAGGGTGTAGTCGCCCTCCTCGGCACCGAGGGTGGCGTGGAAGTACACCTGGTAGAGGAGGTCGCCCAGCTCCTCCTCCAGCTTGACCGGGTCCCCCGAGTCGATGGCCTCGGCCACCTCCTGGGCCTCCTCCAGGACGTAGCGCTTCAGCGTCTCATGGGTCTGCTCGACGTCCCAGGGGCAGCGCTCGCGCAAGGTTCGCGTCACCTCGTCGAGGGCGACCAGTTCGGCCGCCACTGGCGCGGCGAGGGACGGCATGTACAGCGACGTGAGGTGGTCGGGCTCGAAGGATCGATCGAGCTCGTCCCATGCGACCTGGGTCACCTGCTCGTCGGGCAGTCCAAGGCGCTGCAGCACTGTGACCTCTCCGCCGCCGGCGGCCAACTTGATGTCGGACAGCACCTGCCGGCTGTCGCACTGCCCGACCAGCAGCGGTCCGGTCGAGCCCGCCGCCTCCACCGCGAAGCGGTGCCCGTCGACCAGCCGCACGCCGTCCGCCACCGGGTCGACTTCGAGGCGGATCCAGGCCAAGTCGGCGAAGGAAAGCGCCGGGAGCACGACGACCTCGACGTCGTCGCGCGCCCGCAGGAGGTCCACCGTGCGCTCGGCGACGGCGGGCGAGCCGGGCACCGCGTAGAGCACCTCGCCGTGGGACGCCGCTGCCGCGACCAGCCGGTCGACGATCGAGGTGTAGACTTCGTCGAGCGACGACGCCTGCTCGTACACGTCGTCGAAGCTGCGAGCGTCGGGCACCGCGGCCGCCGCGGGATGCCGGGCCGTGCGGACGAAGCGGTGCGACGCGGCGGCGATGGCGTCCATCGTCCCGACGGTCATGAGGTCGGCGTCGCCGGGGCCGAGGCCCACCACGACGACGCGGCCCATTAGGGCTGGTTGGTGGGCGGGGCTTCGAGACCGGGAGGAACGGCGCCGGCGCCGGTGGTCGTCGTGCGCACCAGCTGCGGAGCCTCGGGCGGGATCACGCCGATGGGCTGTTCCTTGGAGAACGTGCCGAAGCGGGGGTTGACCTCGATCTTGGCCTTGCGCACCAGACCGAGGAGCATGTCGTTGAACGCCTGCTGCCCGCCCGACTGCTCGAGCTGACCGCGGATCTCCTCCTTCACCTGGTCGAAGGTGCGCCCGCTGGTGACCTTGATGAGGTGGAATCCGAACTGGGTCTGCACAGGCTGGCTCAGCTGGCCGACGGGGAGCTTCTCGGCCTCCGTCTTGAACGGCTCGACGAACTGGAGTGGCTCGCCCTCACCGAAGCAGCCGAGGAACCCGCCCTGCTGCCCACTCTGCGGATCGGTGGAGACCTCCTGGGCCACGGCGGCGAAGTCGGCGCCGGCCTCGAGCTGCGTACGGAGCTGGTCGACCTGCTCCTTGGTGTCGACGAGGATGTGGCTGATGCACCGGCCCTGGAACTGGACCGCGTTCGCGTCGTAGTACTCGCGCAGGTCGGCGTCGGTGACTGCGCCGGCCGCGGCCCGCTGCATGACGGCGACCTCGGCGTTGATGCGGGCCTGCTCGTCTCGGTATCCCTTCGGGAACTTGGCGAACAGCTTGGGATCGCCGAACTCCTGCTGCGCCTGATCGCGGCCGCTTGCCAGGTCGGCGGCCGTCACCTTGAGCTTGCGCCGACCCACCTCTTGGTGGATGAGCTCGAGGAAGATGCGCCGGGTGAGCATGCGCGCTGCGAACGCTTTGTTGACGGTTCCGCTCCCGGTGCCCTTGACCGCCTCGCCCGGCTGCAGTTGGGACTCGAAGATCTCCAGCACCTGCGGGTGGTCGAGCACCACGTCGAGCTCGCGGTCGAGGGCCGACTGGGAGATGCGACTGCCGTTGACCTTGGCGGCATACGGGGTGGCCAGGTCGCCGCACGCGGTGCCCAGCAGGGCCAGCACCAGGCCCGCGATGAGGAGGGGAAGGGAGCGTCTCACGGTGCCGCTGATGCTACCGAGAGGTCTTCGGCTGGCACCATCGCGGCGAAGAAGTCGAGGAGGAAGGCGGCCGGGTCGGACCCCCGCGGCAGGGGGACGACGAGTTGGCTCAGGTCCTCCTTGTAGACGGCCTTGGGGTGGAGGCGCTGCAGCCGGATGCGCTGACTGGCCTTGAGCTCGAGGGGCGAGATGCGGGCCACATCTTTGGCGACGGTCACCTCGCGGACGCCGGTGCGGGCGCACTCGGCCCGAAGGCGGCCGACGGCCAGGAGGGCCTGGGCCGGTTCCGGCGGCGGTCCGTACCGGTCCTCCCACTCGGTACGCACGTCGTCCACCTCGGCCTGCGTCGACACCGTCGCCAGCCGCCGGTACGCCTCGAGGCGCAGGTCCTCTCGCGACACGTAGTCCCGCGGCAGATGGGCCTTCACCGGCAGGTCGAGCTTGATCTCGGCCGGCTCGCGGATCTCCTCGCCTTTGAGCTCGGCCACCGCTTCGCTGACCATCTGCACGTAGAGGTCGTAGCCCACGGCCGCGATGTGGCCCGACTGGGTCGCGCCCAGCAGGTTCCCAGCGCCGCGGATCTCGAGGTCGCGCATGGCGATCTTGAAGCCCGACCCCAGCTCGGTGTGCTCGCCGATGGTGCGCAGTCGCTCGTAGGACTCCTCCGACAGGGCCCGGTCGGGCGGGAAGAAGAGGTAGGCGTAGGCGCGCTGACCGGCCCGGCCCACGCGCCCCCGTAGCTGGTGGAGCTGGCCGAGCCCGAGCAGGTCGGCACGGTCGACGACGAGGGTGTTCACCGTCGGCATGTCGATGCCGGACTCGATGATCGTGGTGCAGACCAGGACGTCGTACTCGCCCTGCCAGAAGTCGATGACGACCTTCTCGAGCGTGCCCTCGTCCATCTGCCCGTGGGCGACGGCGACGCGCGCTTCGGGGACGAGCTCGCGCAGGTCACGGGCCACGTTCTCGATGTCGGCGACACGGTTGTGCACGAAGAACACCTGGCCCTCGCGCAGCAGCTCGCGCCGGATCGATTCGGCCGCGGCCCGCTCGTCGTACTCACCGACGTAGGTGAGGATGGGCTGGCGATCGGCGGGCGGCGTGTTCAGCAGCGTGAGGTCGCGGATGCCGGTCAGGCTCATCTCCAGCGTGCGCGGGATGGGCGTGGCGGTGAGGGTGAGCACGTCCACGTTGGTGCGCAGCTGTTTGATGAGCTCCTTGTGGGTGACGCCGAAGCGCTGCTCCTCGTCCACGACGAGCAGGCCCAGGTCCTTGAAGGCGACGTCCTGGGACAACAGCCGGTGGGTGCCGATGACGACGTCCACCGTTCCGTCCTTGAGGCCGTTGATCACCTTGCGAGCGTGACCGGGCGTGAGGAACCTCGACAGCACCTCCACGCGCACCGGGTAGCCGGCGAAGCGGTCGGAGAACGTCTGGAAGTGCTGCTGGGCCAGCAGGGTTGTCGGCACCAGCACCGCAACCTGCTTGCCGTCCTGCACCGCCTTGAACACGCCGCGGATGGCGATCTCGGTCTTGCCGAAGCCCACGTCGCCGCACACCAGGCGGTCCATGGGCTGCGCCTCCTCCATGTCGGCCTTCATCTCGACGATGGCCTTGAGCTGGTCGGGTGTCTCCTGGTACGGGAACGCCTCCTCCAGCTCGTGCTGCCAGGGCGTGTCGGGCGGGAAGGCGTGGCCCGGCGTGGTGATGCGGCGCTGGTAGAGCACGACCAGCTCCTGGGCGATCTCCCGCACCGCGCTGCGGACGCGCGCCTTGGCCTTCTGCCAGTCGGAGCCACCCAGCTTGCTGAGGCTCGGTGTCTCGCCGCCGGTGTAAGGGCGGATGGTGTCGATCTGGTCGGACGGGACGTAGAGCTTGTCGGCGCCGCGGTACTCGAGCAGCAGGTAGTCGCGCTCGGTGCCGCCGATGGCACGCGTCACCATGCCGCCGTAGCGCGCCACGCCGTGCTGATGGTGCACGACGAAGCCGCCGGGCTCGAGGCTGTCGAAGAACGCCTCGGAGCCGCGGGGGCGGGGGCGGGCCCGGCGGTGGGCGCGGCGGCGGCCGGTGATGTCGGCCTCGGCCAGCACTGCGAGCTTGATGGCGGGCATGAGGAAGCCCCGCTCGACGGGCTGCACGACGATGTCGAGGTCGATGAGCCCTTCGTCGCGGAAGTTGGACGCGATGCGCGCCGCGGTGCCCTCGCCGTCGGCGCAGACGACCACCTTGTAGCCGTCGGCCAGCAATGACGCGACCTGCTTGGTGAGGCGGCTCGCGTCGCCGACCACGGGATCCCACCCGCTGGCGGTCACGGCCGGGGAGTTGGGCCCCTCGGGCGCGGTCGTCACCGTCCACGCCGGCGCCTTCGTGTGGGCCAACAGGCGGTCGAACGGCAGGTGGAGCTGCGGGAACTGCCGACCCTGGGCCCCCCAGGTCTGGGCGAGGCTGCCCGCCAGCTCCGCCTCCTCGTCGAGCAGCTCGGCGGCGCGGTCGCGCATGCGGCGGGGCTCGACGAGCAGGAGCTGGGCGTCGTCACCGACGAGGTCGAGCAGCACGTGCTCGCCCTGGGTGAGCCACGGCAGCCACGACTCCATGCCGTCGAAGATCTGCCCCTCCGACAGCCGCTCCCATTGCTCGCGGCCCCACGGCTCAGTGGCCACCAGGTCAGCCGCGCGCGAGCGGACGTCGTCGGTGGGGAGCAGCTCGCGGCACCCGAAGATCTCCGCGCAGGCGATGTCGTCGGTGGACCGCTGGTCGGCCACCGCGAACTCGGTGAGGCGGTCGACCTCGTCGCCCCACAGGTCGATGCGCACCGGCGCGTTGGCGGTCGACGGGAACACGTCGACGATCGACCCCCGCACCGCGACCTCGCCTCGGTGCTCGACCTGGTACTCGCGCCGGTAGCCGAGATTCACCAGGCGGCTGAGAAGGTCGGCTTCCTCGAGACGCTCCCCCGGGGTGACGATCACCGGCTCCACGTCCTCGACGTGGGGACCGAGCCGCTGCACGAGGGCCTTGACCGGCGCGACGAGCACGCGGGGCATCCGGTCCTTGTCCTGCAGGCGCCACATGGCGCGCAGGCGGCGGCCCATCGTCTCCACGCTCGGGCTCACCCGCTCGAACGGCAGCGTTTCCCACGCGGGGAAGACGTCGACCTCGTCGTCGCCCAGGAACGCCCGCAGGTCGTGGGCGATTCGCTCGGCGTCAGTGGCGGTGGGTGTGGCCACGACGATGGGGTGGCGCCCGCTGAGGTGGGCCAGGCCGGCGATGGTGAAGGCGCGCGCCGGCTCCGGAACGGCCAGCACCGCGGAGGTCGCGCCGGCCAGACCGGCCAGGGTGGGGTCGTCCCGAAGAAGCGGCGGAAGATCTCGCAAGCTGCTCATCGGTGAACATTCCAGGCTACCGGCCAGGCCCTCTTAGCGAACTCGCCCGCTTTGTCGTCGGGGGGGACGACAAAGCGGGCGAGTACGCTTCAGGAGGGGGGCTCGGCGACGGTGTTGTAGCGGTTCATGGCGACGGCGATGCCATCGGTGACGATGAGCTCGACGGCGTCGGCCGCCTCCTGGGTGACGATGTCGAGCTCCTGGCGCTCACGCTTGGAGGGCGGGCTGAGCACGTGGTCGGCCCCGTGTTCCTTGGAGCGGGGCTTGCCGATGCCGATCCGGACGCGCAGGAAGCCGTCGTCGTGCAGGTGGGACACGATCGAGCGCAGGCCGTGGTGGCCGGCCAGCCCGCCGCCCTCCTTCACCTTCATGCGCCCGAGGGGCAGGTCGAGCTCGTCGTGCACGACGAGCAGCTGGGACAGGTCGTCGATGTGGTGGTGGCGGACGAGGGCGCGCACGGCTTGGCCCGAGTCGTTCATGTAGGTCTGCGGGAAGGCGAGGGTGACCTTCTCATCGCCGATGCGGACGTCGCTCACGATCGACTGCTCGAGCTTCGACCGCTTCCAGGTGCCGCCGTGGCGGTCGACGAGGATGCCGATGACCTCGGCGCCCACGTTGTGACGGGTCCGCTCGTACTCGCGGCCCGGGTTGCCGAGGCCGACGACGAGCACGTCCGGTTACTCGGAGGATTCGGACGGAGCGGCCTCGCCGCCGCCCTCGCCGCCACCTTCGGCAGCGGGGGCCTCGCCCTCGGCCGCACCCTCGGCACCCTCGGCGCCTTCGGCTGCCTCGGCTTCGGCCGCCTCGGCCGCTTCGACGTCTGCCTCGGTGACGAGATCTGCCTCGCTCACCTGCGGCGGCTGACCGACGACGACCGGAGCCTCGGGGTCGACCTCGGTGGTGACCCCCTCGGGCAGCTTGAGGTCGCCGACGCGGATGGTGTCGCCGACCTTCAGCTCGCTGACGTCGACCTCGATGCTGTTCGGGATCCGCGTCGGGGTGGACTGCACGGTGAGGCTGAAGAGCTCGTGGGCGACCACGCCGTCCTCGCGATGGACCTCGAGGGCCTCGCCGACGAGGGTGATGTTGACGTCGGCGGAGATGATCTCGTCCCGCCGCACGATCACGAAGTCGACGTGGGTGACGGTATGGCGCACCGGGTGGCGCTGGATCTCGCGGGCCAAGGTGAGCTGGCTGTCGCCGTCGAACTCGAGCTCGAGGAGGGCGTTGAGGCCAGCCTCGGTGGTCAGTGCGCCCCGCAGCGAACGCCCGTCGACCGCGATGGGCGTGGGATCTGTGCCGTGCCCGTAGACGACGCCCGGGATCTTGCCCTCCAGGCGGAGGCGGCGGGCGGCGGCAGAGCCGATGGGACGGCCCTTCTCGGCGGCGATACGGATCTCCGGCATAAGGGCGGAGATTCTAGCTCACGCCTGGTTTTCGCCCCCAAAGATCTCCGAGACGGATGTGTCCTCGAAGACGGCGTCGATGGCGTCGGCGATGATGCGGGCGACGGGGAGCACCTCGAGCTTGTCGATCTGCTTCTCGGGGGGCAGCGGCAGGGTGTCGGTGATCACGATGCGGCTGACCCGGCTGTTCTTGAGGCGGTCGGTGGCGGGGTCGGACAGCACGCCGTGGGTGGCCATGGCCCACACGTCGGATGCGCCGTGGTCGAAGAGCACGTCGGACGCGGCCACGATGGTGCCGGCCGTGTCGATCATGTCGTCGATGAGCAGGCAGGGCCGGCCCGCCACCTCGCCCATGACGCCGAGGGCCTGCACGTTGCCCTTGGCCCGCCGCTTGTAGACCGACGCCAGGTCGGAGTCGAGGTGCTGGGCCAGGCGCTCGGCCACCTTGATGCGGCCCGCGTCGGGGGCGACCACGACGAGCTCGGGCGGGGCGTTGTCCCGCAGGTAATCCTCGAGCACGGGCATGCCCGAGAGGTGGTCCACCGGTCCGTCGAAGAAGCCCTGGATCTGGCCGGAGTGCAGGTCGACGCTGACGATGCGGTCGGCGCCCGCCACCTCCAGCATGTCGGCGACGAGCCGGGCCGTGATCGGCTCTCGCCCCTCCGCCTTTCGGTCCTGTCGGGAGTAGCCGTAGTAGGGGCAGACGGCGGTGATGCGCTTGGCCGACGCCCGCTTGGCCGCGTCGATCATGATGCACTGCTCCATGATCGAGGTGTTCACCGGCCCGCAGTGGGTCTGCACGATGAACACGTCGGTGCCGCGGATGGACTCGTCGTAGCGGCAGTGGATCTCTCCGTTCGAGAACTCCTTGAGGTTGGGCTCGCCGAGCTCGACACCGAGATGCTTGGCGATCTCCGCCGCGAGGGCCGGGTGCGACCGACCCGAGTACAGCTCCAGTCGCTTCTTGGGTACCCGTTCCATCAGGCCTGCTCCCCCTCGTCCCCTCCATGGAAGTACGGCCCGGTGACGGCACCGGGCGCAACCCGGGCGCCCGGCGCGAGCACCGCGAACGGCCCGACGTGGGCCTGGGCCCCGATCTCGGCGAACCGGCCCACGGTCTGCTCGACGACGGCACCCTCACCCACGACGCAATCGACGAGGCGCGTGCCGGGACCGATCTCGGCGCCGGCCGCCACCACCGTCGCCCCCTGCAGCAGCGTGCCCGGGAAGAGGGTCACGTCGGGCGCAAGGGTGACAGCCGTGTCGATGTAGGTCTGCTGTGGGTCGAGCATGGTCACGCCTCGGCGCATCCAGCGCTCGTTGGTGCGGTCACGCAACTCGCCCTCGGCCGCCGCCAGCTGGTCGCGGTCGTTGACACCGGCCGCCTCGGTGGGGTCGTCCAGCACCATGGTCACGACGGGATAGCCGGCGTCGTAGAGCACGCCGACCACGTCGGTGAGGTAGTACTCGCCGTGCACGTTCTCCGGGGTGAGGCGGCGCAGCGACGGCGCCAGCACGCTGCGCCGGAAGCAGTAGATCGAGGTTGCCACCTCGTGGATGGAGCGGTCGTCGTCCTCGAGGTCGACGTCGTCGACGATCGAGCGCACCCGGTCGTCCTTGGCCCGCACGATTCGGCTGTATCCACTGGCGTGGTCGAGCTCGGCCGTCAGCAGGGTGGCGGCGGCGTCGGCGGCGCGGTGGCGTCGCACCAGCGCGGCGAGGGTGGGCGGGCGTAGCAGCGGCGTGTCACCCGGGAGCACGACGATGTCGCCGTCCTCGAAGTCATCGTCAGGGAAGGCGGTGAGCGCGACCGAGACGGCGTCACCCGTGCCCCGCTGGACGTGCTGCTCGACGAAATCGATGAGGAGGTTGGGGGGCGCCTGCTCGTGGATGGTCTTGGTCACCCGCTCGGCACCGTGGCCCACCACGACAACCACCCGGTCGACCTGCAGCTCGGCCAGAGCATCGATGACGTGGAGCACCAGCGGCCGGCCGCACAGGAGATGCAGCGGCTTGGGCCGGGCCGAGCGCATCCGCGTCCCCTCCCCGGCTGCCAGCACCACCGCAGAAAGGGATCGACCACTCACTGGGTCCTTTCTACCGCGTCGGTACCGTCAGGCGGTGCAGGTATTGGAGCTGGCTCGGGGGCAGCGGATCGAACGCTGATTCCGGGTACCAAAAACCCGTGTCCTGCCGATTGGACGACCCCCGATCGTTCCCTCACGGTATGCGCCCTCGGACCCCGATCTGCTTTTGGTCTCTCACTGGGGCCCTGACCCCAGTGAGAGACCAAAAGCGGGATGGTCGGGGTGGAGTTCGTCCAAACCGGTCATGCCCGCTACCCTCCACCCTCGCCATGGGCTCGTTGATCAAGAAATCAGCGAACTCATGAGAACGTCGTCCAGCTCCATCCCCGAGCCGACGACCTCGACGCTGCAGTAGTCGACTGGCTGGCCGAGTACCCCAACGAGCGCACCCGGCAGCGTTACGGCGCCTCGCTCCTCGCAGTCACCCACGCCACCGGAGCGACCGCCCCCGAGCACATCACCGCCGCCGCACTTGCCGAGTGGCTCGACGCCAGCGCCGGAGCGAACAACTCGGTGCGAGCGCACATCACCGCAGTCCGGGGCTTCCTCCGTTGGGCGCACGAGACAGGCCGGATCACGACGTTCCGTGACCGTCCGTTCCGCCGCCTCCTCGCCTCCTACCCCGCCACCTACGGCAAGGTGCAAAGCCCGCACCCGGCTCGCCGCCTCACCAAAGCCGAGTACGACCACCTGACCACCGCCTGCCAGGACGCCACCGAGGCTGGCCTCCGAGACGAGTTGCTCATCCGCCTCGGAGTGGGCGCCGGGATGCGCTCACAGGAGTTGGTCGGCGCAACGGTCGGCATGGTCCGCCAGGCCCCCTCACTCTCCTGGATCGGCAAGCGCAAGAAGGCCCGGACTGCCACGGCAGGCCCCGCCCTCGTCGCCGTGATCGCCGAGTACCTGCGCCAGTACGCCGTCGCCGTGGGCCGTCCGCTGAACGACGACGACCCGCTGTTCTGCAAGGCTCGTCACTCCCGCTGCTACCCGGACCAGCTTCAGTGGGGCGTGGGCATCACGACGACCGCAGGCGTACGGGCGCTCGTCCTCCGACGTGCTCGCGTGGCCGGGTTCGACTACCTCGCCCCGCACGACCTGAAGCGCACCGCCGCCCGCATCATGCACGAGGCTCGCAGCGCCGATGGCGGTCACCTGTTCGACCTACTGGAGATTGCCGACGTGCTCGACCACTCCAACCCGAAGGTCACGAAGGACTGCTACATCGGCCCGCTCGACACCGCCTCAAAGGACCGTGCCGCCGAGCTTTTCGGCTAGGCCGACAACACCCTCCGTTAGAAGGGCTCCTCATCGTCAGGCTCAGCTTCCGGCTTGCCCTTGAAGTAGTGGTCGCGTATCCATGC
>JBEEFQ010000051.1:0-7526 GCA_041166245.1 Actinomycetota bacterium
CAGCAGTACAACCCCAACTGGCTGCTGTTCACCTTCAACATCCAGAACCAGACGCTGGGCAACGACGCCCTCAACCCGCCGCTCACCGGGGCCAACCTGTCGCCCGCCTACGAGTGCCACACCTTCGACGGGCCCTACGCGTCCTACGCCGAGGAGATCCGCACCTTCGAGGCCGCCTACGCCAAGTACTCGCCCAACACCGACCTGTGCGGCATCGCGGGCGACATCGCGTGGGGCGGCTGGATCGGGTTCAAGGGCATGGCCGCCCTGTTCGAGGCGTGCGGCCCCAACTGCACCCGCAACCGCTACGCGGGGGTGATGGAGAGCGGCTACAAGGCGACCATCGGCGCCGCGTGCGAGGTCGACTTCTCCCGCACCGGCCACCACGGCGTCTGGGCCGCCGACGTCATGGAGGCCTACGCCGGGCCCCGGGGCCGGCCCGCCTTCCGCAACACCCAGCGCTGCGCCAAGGCGCCGACCACCTAGATGGAGCAGGCCCTCGTCGTCGGTCTCGTCACCGGCGGGATCTACGGCCTCTACGCGCTGGGCCTCGTCCTCGTCTTCCGCGGCTCCGGTGTCCTCAACTTCGCCCAGGCCGAGCTCGGCACCTTCGCCCTGTTCGTGGCCTACGAGGTCATCGTCGTGCACCACCAGCCCTGGCTGGTCGGCGCGGCCGTCGCCGTGGGTGTCGCGTTGGCCTTGGGGCTGGCTTTCGAGCGGGCCGCGGTGTGGCCCCTGCGCGCCGCCCCCCGCCTCACCGTCGCCGTCGGCACCATCGCCATGCTCAGCCTGCTCATCGCCCTCGAGCTCACCATCTTCGGGGGCACGCCTCGCCTGCTCGACCCGCCCATCGCCGGCGTGGGCATCCGCATCTTCGAGGTCATCGTCACGCCCACCCAGATCCTCTCGTTATTCGTGGTGCTGGCCGTGGGCGGGGCGCTGGCCGCCTTCCTGCGCTTCACGGACTTCGGCCTCAGCGTGCAGGCCGCGGCCCAGGACCAGGAGGCGGTGCGCTTCCTCGGCATCCGCCTGGCGCGCGTGTCGATCTTCACGTGGGGCCTGGCCGCCGCCCTCTCCGCCCTCGCCGCCCTGCTCATCCAACCGACGGTCGGCGTCATCTCCGCGTCGGCCTTCGGCGCCATCTTCATCACGGCCCTCGGCGCCGCGCTCATCGGCGGGCTGTCGTCCATGCCCGGCGCCTTCGTCGGCGGCCTCGTCGTCGGTGTCGCTGAAGCCGAGATCCGCCACGCCACCGTCTCCTCGTCGCTCACCGGCCTGCCCGAGCTCGTCATCTTCGGCGCGGTGGTGGCCGTGCTCGTGCTGCGCCCCCAGGGCCTGCTCGGTGCGCGCGCATGACACCGCGCCGTCAGAACATCGTGCTGGTGCTCCTCGCGTGTGCGGTCGTGCCGTGGGCCACGTCGGAGGCCATGCCCCGCCTGCTGCCCGCGTCCACCGCGCTGACCCTCGCCATCGGCGTGGCCCTCGCCATCGCCGCGCTGTCGCTCAACCTGCTGCTCGGCTACGCGGGCCAGCTCTCCCTCGGCCACGCGGCGCTGCTCGGCGCGGGCGCCTTCGCGGGCAGCATCGTGGTCGACCGGTGGTCGGCGCCCATGTTCCTGGGCTGGATCTTCGCCGCGTTCGTCGGCGGGCTCATCGCCCTGGCCATCGGCCTGCCCGCGCTGCGGCTGCGGGGCCTCTACCTCGCCCTCGTCACCATCGTGTTCGGCATCACCATGCAGTCCTCGGTGCTGCGGTGGGAGGTGTTCACGCGCGGCTCGGCCGGCGCCGCCCTCCCCCGCCGCCTGTGGGGCGACACGCTGGTCGGCAACCCGTCCATCTACCTGTCCATGACGCTGGTCGTGCTCGTTCTGGTGTGGCTGGTCGACAGCAACGTGATGCGCACCAAGCTGGGGCGGGCCTTCCGCATCATCCGCGAGGACGAGGTCGCGGCCCAGGCCTTCGGCGTCGACGTCACCCGCTACAAGCTCGAGGCCTTCGTGCTGTCGGGCGCCATCGCGGGGCTGGCCGGCGCCCTCTACGGCCATGCCATCGGCCTGGTCAACAGCGACGTGTTCCCCCTCGAGCTGTCGCTGCGCATCGTGCTCATCGTGATGATCGGCGGGGTGGGACGGCGCTGGGGCGTGGCCGTCGTCGCCGTCATCCTCGCCCTCGCTCCCAAGCTGCCCGACTTCCTGCAGGGCTGGGACCTGGTCGCCGCCGCGCTGATCACCGTCTACAACGTGGTGCGCCTGCCCGGCGGCCTGGCCGGCCTGGTGGGCGAGATGCGCCACCACGTGGCCGCCCGCCGTCACGGCGACGACGAGGAGGTGCGGGTTCCCAACCTGGTGGCGGTGGCCCGGCCCCCCGAAGTGCACGGGGGCGACGACCTGCTCGTCGTGGAGGACGTCCACGTCAACTTCGGCGGCCTCGTCGCCGTGGACGACGTCTCGCTCGTCGCCACGCGGGGCACCGTCGTCGGCATCATCGGCCCCAACGGCGCGGGCAAGTCCACCTTCTTCAACGCCATCTCCGGCCTGGTGCCCGGCGCGCGCGGCGCCGTCACCCTCGACGGCGAGCGCATCGACGGGCTGCAGCCCTGGCAGCGGGCCCAGCGGGGACTGGGCCGCACCTTCCAGCAGGTCGGCCTGGCCAAGGACATGACCGTGCGGGAGTCCATCCTCCTCGCCCAGCACAAGGCTGCCTCGTATGGCGACGCGTCGTCGCTCCTCTACATGCGGGGTGTCGACAGGGTCGAGCGCGAGCTGGGCGAGCTGGCGGACGCGGTCGTCGACGGCCTCGGCTTCGCCCGCTACCGCGACACGCCCATCCGCTCGCTCTCCGGCGGGCAGATGCGCCTGGTCGAGCTGGCCGCGGTGCTGGCGACGGGGCCGGAGCTGTTGATGTTGGACGAGCCCACTGCCGGCCTCTCCCCCGCCGCGGCCGAGAACCTGGCCGAGAAGCTGCACGAGCTGCGCGACGTCCATGGCCAGTCCATCCTCGTCATCGAGCACAACGTGCCGCTGGTGCTCGACCTGTGCGACCACGTCTACGTGCTCAACGCCGGCGCCCTGCTCGCCGACGGCCCGCCCGCTGAGCTGGCCCGCAACCCCGAGATCCTCAGCGCGTATCTGGGCGAGGCGGTGGGATGACCCTGCTCGAGGTGTCCGCGCTCGAAGCGGGCTTCGGTTCCAACCTCGTCCTGCACGGCGTCGACCTCACGGTCGAGGAGGGCACGTCGGTCGGCATCTTCGGCCTCAACGGCGCGGGCAAGTCGGTGACCATGAAGGTCATCGCCGGCCTCGTCCCCGCGCGCGGCGGCCGGGTGACGCTGGCCGGCCAGGACATCACCCGGCTGTCACCCGAGGACCGCGTGGCGCGGGGCATGGCGTACACGCCCCAGGCGCGCCAGCTCTTCCCCCGTCTCACCGTCGAGCAGAACCTGCGCCTGGGGGGCTACCTCCTGCGGCGCACGAGCAAGGCCCGCTACGGCGAGGTGGTCAAGGAGATCTACGAGCGCTTCCCGCGCCTCTACGAACGACGGGGCCAGTACGCGGGCTCCATGTCGGGCGGCGAGCAAGCGATGTTGGCCATCGGCCGCGCCCTCGCCAACGAGCCCAAGGTGCTGCTCATCGACGAACCGTCAGCGGGCCTGGCCCCCGCCGTCATCGAGGACGTGCTCGTCATGCTCCAGGGCCTGCGCGCCGATGGCATGACCCTCGTGCTCGTGGAGCAGAACATCACTTTCGGCTTCCGCCTCGTCGACCGGGCCGCCATCCTCCAGCGGGGCCAGGTCGTCTACGAGGGCGACGTGGCCCACCTCGACACGGCCAAGGTCGCCAAGCTCCTGGGCGTGGGCCGCCTGTTGGGCGCGCACCTCGAACGCGCCGTGGGCAAGCCGAAGCGTGCCCGCGCCGCCAGGCAGTGACAGCAACGAAGGGTGCTACGGGCTTGGCAGCGTTCCGGCGAGTCGAGTGATGGTGGCTTGGGTGATGACGGCGTACTCACCGATGGTTTCGACCCCGCGGAGATCGACGCCGAACTCGCTCCCGAACATGTTCCGGTACCAATCGTCCACGCCGGGCCTGCTCTCGTGGCCGACCTCGAAGATGACCGGGCCCAGGAATCCGGACGGCGTCAGTGCTGGTGAGCCGCTCGACCCGAGCCCGATGACGCCTTCATATCGCCCGAGCTGGGCCACCACCGAGACGGTGAAGGTCTCGCCCTGTTCGTTGGTGAAGGTGGACTCGCCCAGGTAGACGCCCCTCGCCGATCGGGGGATGTACCCGCTCCACCCGGACGCGCCGAACATCGCCACCTCGTCGCCCAGCACGGGCTTGGTTCTCGGGTACGTAGCCGTCCTGTGGGCGTCGAACTCCCGCGTCGCCGTGCCCCGCCGGATGGTTGCCACGGCCACGTCGTTGTCGGCGCCGACCCAGCGGTCGAGGATGGCATGCGGAGTGTTCTGGTTGTCGTAGCGCACGCTGACCGCGTACTCGAACGCCGGGTCACGAATGCAGTGAGCAGCCGTCACGATGACGATGCGCCCGCCGGCCTTGGCCTTGCTGGCACCGCAGACCGGTTCCCACATCCACGATGAGCCGGCGGGGCGGCGAATGAGCAGGAGCGTCGACCGCTCGAGGCTCGCGGGTGCATCGGAGGCGAGACGGCGTCCCTGCAGCTCGCTCACCAGCCGCAGACCGCTCGACCCAGGCGACGCGGTCGAAGCGCCAGTGCTCGTCGGGGCACTCGACGTCGTGCTCGTCGTCGTCGTGCTCGTCGTCGAGGTGCTCGTCGTCGTGGAGGGCCCGGCCGATGCGGCGTGGTTGGAACCACCGTCCTCGCGACCAGCGAAGGCAACTGCGCCGCTCGCGATCGCGAGGGCTGCGACCACGGCGACGAACATGATCGCACGGCGCCGGCGTGCTCGCGAACCCCGCCAGGCCACGTCTTGCGGTGCCTCGACCCGCCGATGTTCCGCCATCTCCCCCATGCCCCCGGGGCGACTTTAGACCCGCCGAGACGGATCGCTCGTCCCCCCGCAGGGCACCGGGCCGCCATCGTCCAGCGGGCGGTGGGCACGCCCGCTCGCACGCGCACCCAGCCCGTGCGATAGCGATGGGGCGCAATGCAGCGGGTCATCCAGGGCTTCCATCAAGACGACGCCGGCGACTGGGTCGCCGAGCTGTCCTGCCTGCACGGCCAGCACGTGCGCCACGACCCGCCGTTTCAGGACCGGCCGTGGGTCACGACGGCCGGGGGCAGGGCCACCCGCGTCGGTGCTGCCATCGACTGCCCGCTGTGCGACCGGGCCGAGTTGCCCGAGGGCCTCGCCGCGGTGCGCACCGCCGGCCCCTTCGACGCCGCCACCCTGCCGGCCGGGCTGCGCCGCGACCACCGAGTGGCCGAGCGCACGTGGGGCCTGTTGCGCGTGCTCGACGGGTCGGCCCGCTTCACCATGGCGACTGACCCGGCCGTCGACCGCCGGTTGGGCGCGGGCGACACCCAGCCCATCCCGCCCGGGGTCGCCCATGCCGTCCACGTCGACGGACTTGTCGAGCTCGCCGTCGACTTCCTGACCCGTTAGCGCCGTAGGGTTCGCCCGTGCCGCGGCAGCGACGGGCCCGGGTCGAAGACGTCCATGAGCTGGCCATGGCGATGCCCCACGTCACCGTCGAGCGCGGGCCGGCCGGCAATCCCGTCTACCAGGTGGGGAGGAAGTCCTTCGTGTACTTCCGCACGCCCCGGCCCGACGCCACCGACCCCGAGGCCGGCGCGCGCTACGACGACGTGATCATCTTCTGGGTCCCGTCCGACGACGACAAGCAGGCCCTGGTCCTCGACCCCTCGACACCGTTCTTCACCACGGCCCACTTCGACGGTCACCCGTCGGTGCTGGTGCGCGCCAGCCGCCTCGGCGAGCTCAGCCGCCAGGAGCTGGTCGAGGTCGTGCAGGACGCCTGGCTGGCCCAGGCCTCGTCCCGCCGAGGCGCCACGTGGCTCGAGTCGCAAGGAACCACCTAGGCGCCGTCACCCCGCGGGGATCGACCAGTCGCGGACGGGCTGCTTGGGCGGCAGGTGCATGGGCCCCGTCGGCTGCCAGCCGCTGGAGGCGATGTCCTCCAGCACATGGGCCATGTTGAGGACGTCCTCCTCGTAGCGGAACTTGCCGTCCCCGGCGTAGATGAGCCGCGACCAGCCCGACTGGGTGGCGGTGGTGCCGTCGGGCTTGGGGATCTCCTCGGTCCACTTGACGATCACGTTGTCGTCGACCACGGCGGTGAACTCGACCGGGAACGTCCAGTCGTCGAGGCCGGCCATGGACTCCTCGAGGAAGCGGGCGAAGGCCTCGATGCCCTCCACCCGGCCCCACGCGGGATCGATGAACACCACGTCGTCGGTGAAGAACGCCACCAGGTCACGCCAGCCGCCGTCGCCCGCGTCGATGCGCTGGCGGACGGCCACGTAGCGCTCGACGGTGGCCTCGATCTCTGCGCGGGGGTGGCCCATGAGCGGCCTTTCTAGCCCCGTGGGTTGCGGTCCGCTCGGGCAGGAGAACCGCCCACCTGCGTGGAATTTGTGAGCGAACGGCGGAAATGCGCGTTTCTGCGCAGCCACGCCACACGGGCTCCCAGAACGAGGACGGAAGCATGCAGAAGCGGGTGGTGGCGATCCTGATCGCGGCGGCGTTGGCCGTGCCGATCATCACGGTGATGGGGCCGGTGGCCGCCAGCCCGGCCGACGACTACTCGGGCACCCACTTCGGTGAGGACAACCTGCCCCCGGGCTGCGTGCGGGACATGTCCCCCAACAACCCGGCCAACATCTGCCACCACATGCGCACGGGCATGAACGGCCTCGACTCGCCCCAGGTCGACGTGCTGGTGCTGGTGCCCGCCACCCCGACGGCCGAGCGCGACATGCGGATCATGCGCCAGTCCGTCGAGATGTGGGAGGCGGGCATCGACTACCTGGCCGGTGAGATGGGCCTGACCTGGCTGGGCCAGGGGCTGGACTTCCACATCACCCTCGACGCCGTCGACCCCGAGAACGGCGGCGAGTTCACGACCTATCCCATCGTCGATCCCGAGATCGTGATCGTGGCGACGACCAACCCGGTGGGCGCGCTCGGCATCGGCATCGACCCGCTGGCCACCGCCGGCGTCGAGGGCCCGTGCCACGGCCTGCAGAACCCCTTCGACATCGAGGCCTGGCAGAACGTGCCCGGGTTCGACAGCCACCACGACGGCCGCAGCGGCACCTACGTCGAGGACTGCGGCGGCGCGGGCGGCAACGTCTGCTTCGCGGTCAACACCGCCCTCGACCCTGCCCCCGACACGGTCGAGATCGTCTCGCTCTACGACATCGTGTCGCACGAGTTCGGCCACTGCCTCACCATCGGCCATGTCGGTGACGGCGCCGAGGGGGCGTGGGGCGCGGTCCCGACCAACGACATCATGGCGTATCACTCGGACCCGCCCGGCCTCAACAAGTGCGTGTCCACCCTCGACGTCGAGGGCATCGCCGTG
>JBEEFQ010000052.1:0-2501 GCA_041166245.1 Actinomycetota bacterium
TTGGAGGGCTCGAACGGCGTCGTCGGCCTGACCGGGATGTCGTACCGAGGCCTCAACCAGCTGCTCGTCGGAGGGCTGCTTCGGCCGGGCACACCCGTGAAGGCCATGGCTCCGGCATCGGCGGGGGCCACGACCTACGACGAGCCCTTCTTCGCAGGCAGCATCCCGTCGGCGTTCTTCTACGCCTACGGGGGCATCGAGGTGGTGAGTGAGGTGCCGCCCCCTGACCAAGCGGTGGAACAAGGCGGGGCGGAACTGCCCCACCTGGCGCAGGTTGGGGCCGATCGCGGGCGCACGACGGCGGCACGCAACGACCGGTGGCAGGACGTCGCGGCCGGGGGGCATCTGGCCCACCGAGACCAGTGGTGGACGCAGCGGGAGCCGATCGGCAGCGCCGAGGCCATCGCGCAGGCGGGCGTGCCCGTGCTGCTCACGAGCGGACCTGAGGACCTCTTCGGCAAGGGATCCCTGCGCATGTACGCCGCGCTCCAGAACGCGGCACGGGGGCGCTCCCCGTGGGGCCCGATGGACCGCACGGGAGACCCAGACCCGCGGTTCCAGATCGTGTGGAGCAACAGCTACACCGACGGCGCGTTCGCATACTTCCTGGGCTACGAGCTGCAGTGGTACGACCACTGGCTCAAGGGGGTCGAGAACGGCGTCGGCAAGGGCAACGCCACGCTCCACCTCCAGGAGAGCCGTGGGGACAACCGGTGGGTGCACGTGCCGAAGAGCGCGTACCCGTTCACCGACTCCTATCGCTCCTATTACCTGGCACACGGCGGCGCCCTTTCGACGCACGCGCCGAAGGAGCAGGGCAGCGACGTCCTGCCGTGGGCGTCGGGCCCGACACTCACCTATACGAGCGAGCCGTTGACGGATGGCGGGACGATCGCAGGGCCGGTGTCGGCGACGATCATCGCCGCGTCAACCGCGCCCGACGTCGAGCTCGTCGCCACCTTGAACGACGTCGCGCCCGACGGCACCGTCTCGACCGCACTGCCCGGACTGGAGGTGGACGGCGCGGTGCTCGGCACCCAGCGGGCGGTGGATCCGGACAGGAGCTGGTACGGCCGGGACGGCGAGGTGATCGTGCCGTACCACCCCTACGCGACGAGCAGCGCGCAGGCTGTCCCCATCGGCGAACTGGTGACCTACCACATCGAGCTCCATCCTCGAATGTGGGTGGTGGAGCCCGGTCACCGCATCCAACTGGTGATCGCCAGCCAGGATCGGCTGCTGGCACCCACCCAACCGCAGCTGGCCCGGCTGGCCGGCGGCGTGTACCAGGTCGGACGGGGCGGACAAACAGCGTCGGCCCTGCACGTCCCGCTGGTGGCGCGCGACACGTTCGGTCCCGCCGGTGACCCCGCCGTCTCGGGGTTGGGCACGTGACAATCTGTCGACACGAAAGTGAGGTTCTCCGATGACCTTGGCGACACCCTCTTCGAGCTACGCCAGCGGCGCGAGCACCGTCCCGCTTCTCGGGCGCACCATCGGCGCCGACCTGGCGGCCACGGCGGCCCGCTTCGGTGACCGCGAGGCGCTGGTCGACGTCCCCACCGGCAAGCGCTTCACCTACGCGGAGCTGGACGCCGAGGTGAACAGGGTCGCCACCGGCCTCCTGGGCATGGGCATCGCCAACGGCGACCGGGTCGGCATCTGGTCGCCCAACTGCGTCGAGTGGGTGCTCGTGCAGTACGCCACCGCCCGCCTCGGCGCCATCCTCGTGAACATCAACCCCGCGTACCGCAGCCACGAGCTGCAGTACGTGCTGAAGCAGGCGGGCATCCGCACGCTCGTCGCCGCCCCGTCGTTCAAGACGGCTGACTACTCGGGGATGATCGACGAGGTCCGCGGTGACTGTCCGGCGTTGCAGGACGTCGTCCTGTTCGGATCCCCGGAGTGGGACACGATCTCGTCCACGGTGCCTGACGCTGATGCGCTCTCGGCGCGCGAGGCCGCGTTGGGCTTCGACGACCCGATCAACATCCAGTACACCTCGGGAACGACGGGGTTCCCAAAGGGCGCGACCCTGTCGCACCACAACATCCTCAACAACGGGTTCTTCGTCGGCCATCTGCTCGGCTACACGGAGGCGGACCGGGTGTGCGTGCCCGTGCCCTTCTACCACTGCTTCGGCATGGTGATGGGCAACCTCGGTGCCACGTCTAACGGCGCGTGCATCGTGATCCCCGCGCCGGCGTTCGACCCGGCCGCGACCCTGCGGGCCGTGCAGGACGAACGGTGCACGTCCTTGTACGGCGTCCCGACCATGTTCATCGCCGAGCTGGCGCTGCCCGACTTCCGCAGCTACGACCTGAGCTCGCTCCGCACCGGGATCATGGCGGGCTCGCCGTGTCCGGTCGAGGTCATGAAGCGCGTGGTCACCGAGATGAACATGAACGAGGTCACGATCATGTACGGCATGACCGAGACGTCGCCGGTATCGACGATGACCCGCCGTGAGGACGACCTCGAACGGCGTGTGTCCACGGTCG
>JBEEFQ010000053.1:0-3175 GCA_041166245.1 Actinomycetota bacterium
GGGACAAGCTGATCGCACGGCACATCATCGAGCGGCAGTGGGGCGCCACCATGGTGCTCACCGAGCCGGACGCCGGCTCCGACGTCGGCGCCGGCCGCGCCAAGGCCACCCTGCAGCCCGACGGCTCCTGGCACATCGAGGGCGTGAAGCGCTTCATCACCTCCGCCGAGCACCAGATGAGCGAGAACATCATCCACCTGGTGCTGGCCCGCCCCGTGGGCGTCGAGGGCAAGGGCGGTCCGGGCACCAAGGGCCTGTCGCTGTTCATCGTCCCCAAGCTCCACTTCGACCACGAGACGGGCGAGCTGACCGGCGAGCGCAACGGCGCCCACGTCACCAACGTCGAGAAGAAGATGGGCATCAAGGTGTCCAACACCTGCGAGGTGACCTTCGGCGAGCACGAGCCGGCCCAGGGCTGGCTGCTGGGAGAGGTGCACGACGGCATCGCGCAGATGTTCCAGGTCATCGAGAACGCGCGGATGATGGTCGGCACCAAGGCGATCGCGACCCTCTCGACCGGCTACCTCAACGCGCTCGACTACGCCAAGAGCCGGGTGCAGGGCCCGGACCTCACCCGGGCCGCGGACAAGGCCGCGCCCCGCGTGACGATCACCCACCACCCCGACGTACGCCGCTCGCTGATGACGCAGAAGTCGTTCGCCGAGGCCATGCGCGCGCTGGTGCTCTACACCGCCTCCTGGCAGGACAAGGTGATGCTGGCGGAGCACGCCGGCGAGAAGGACGAGCTCGCCGAGCGCGTCAACGACCTGCTGCTGCCGATCGTCAAGGGGTACGGCTCGGAGCGCTCCTGGGTGCTGCTCGGCACCGAGTCGCTGCAGACCTTCGGCGGCTCCGGCTTCCTGCAGGACTACCCGGTCGAGCAGTACGTCCGGGACGCCAAGATCGACACCCTCTACGAGGGCACCACCGCGATCCAGGGCCAGGACCTGTTCTTCCGCAAGATCGTCAAGGACCAGGCGACCGCGCTCGGCTTCCTGGCGGGCGAGATCGAGGCGTTCATCGCGAGCGAGGCCGGCAACGGCCGGCTGAAGAACGAGCGCGAGCTCCTGGCGCAGGGCCTCGCGGACGCGAACGCGATCGTCGGGGTCCTGGTCAGCGACCTGATGTCGGCCGACCCGAACGCCGAGAACGGCAACGTGGCCAACATCTACAAGGTCGGCCTCAACACGTCGCGGCTGCTGATGGTGCTCGGCGACGTCGTCTGCTCGTGGCTGCTGCTGCGGGGCGCCGAGGTGGCGCTGGGCCGGCTCGGCGGCGAGGTGGGCCCGCAGGACAAGGCGTTCTACGAGGGCAAGGTGGCGGCCGCACAGTTCTTCGCGCGCACGGTGCTGCCCAAGGTCAGCGCGGAGCGGGCCATCGCCGAGGCGACCGACCTCTCCCTGATGGACCTCGACGAGGCCGCTTTCTGAGCGCGCCTGGTTGACATGCCAGGGCGGGGGGTATCCCCTCGTTCCAGGGCTTTTCCCCGCCACCACGGCCGCTGGGTCGTGCAACCCCCAAGGAGAGAACATGGGCATCGGACTCGGCATCGTCTTCGTGGTGATCGGCCTGATCCTGGTCCTCCGTGTCGTGCAGTTCGACATCAGCTTCGTCGACGACGTGGCGCTCGGGTGGATCCTGCTGGTGGTCGGGATCCT
Source organism: Actinomycetota bacterium (assembly GCA_041166245.1). GTDB lineage: Bacteria > Actinomycetota > Acidimicrobiia > Acidimicrobiales > JAFATL01 > JBEEFP01. The sequence continues at coordinate 1,659 of JBEEFQ010000053.1, forward strand.
GGCGATCGTCCTGGCGCTGGTGATGAACCACCAGCGCACCCGCTCCACCCACGTCGAGGAACGGCGCTACGACAACCCTCCTCGCTGAGGTCCGCGCAGACTGAACGCCGAAGGGGCGCCGAGACTCTCGTCTCGGCGCCCCTTCGGCGTTCGTGGAGGTCAGCGCTCGGCCGGCGTCCAGCGCTCGCTGCGGCTGACCGTCTTCGGGCGGCGGCCGCCCTGGCCGATCCGGCCCGCGTCGCCGCGACCCTGCTCGCCACGGCCGGTCGACCCGCCGCGGTAGCCGCCGGTGCTGCGGCCCGCGCTGCTGCCGCGGTAGCCGCCGGAGCCGGCGCCGCCCCGGTAGCCGGTGCGGCCACGGCTCGCAGCGGTCGAGCCGCCGCGGTTGGCCTGGGGCGCCGGGGTGCCGGAGGTGGCCAGCACCGTGGCGGTCATCGGGCGGGGCGTGGTGCGCGAGTCGTGGTGCAGCGACTCGACGCCGGCACGGCTCATCAGCCGCACCACGTCGTCGACCTGCCGCGGCGTGGTGATCGAGACGACCGCACCGGACTCGCCCGCGCGCGCCGTGCGACCGGAGCGGTGCAGGTAGGCCTTGGCGTCGGCGGGGGCGTCGAAGTGCACGACGAGCCCGACGCTGTCGACGTGGATGCCGCGGGCGGCGACGTCGGTGGCGACCACCACGGACGCCTTCCCGGAGGAGAACTTGTGCAGGTTGCGCTCGCGCACGCGCTGCGACAGGTTCCCGTGCAGGTCGACGGCCTCGATGCCGTGCGTGCCGAAGGCCTCGGCCAGCTCGGTGGCGCCCTCGCGCGTGCGGGTGAAGACGATGGAGCGGGGGTTGGCCTCGATCAGCGCGACGGCCGCCTCGACCTTGTCCCGGAACCCGCCGACGACGAGCACGTGGTGGGCCATGGTGGTGACCGAGCCCTTGTTGGCGTCGAGCTCGTGCAGCTTGGGCTCGCGCAGGTGCGCCCGCACCAGCCGGTCGACGTCACCGTCGAGGGTGGCCGAGAGCAGCATCCGCTGGCCGGTCGGCGGGGTGGCCTTGAGCAGCTTGTCGACGGCCGGGTAGAAGCCGAGGTCGCACAGGTGGTCGGCCTCGTCGAGCACGGTGATCTGCACGTCGTCGGTGCGGCAGTGGCCCTTGTCCATCAGGTCCTGCAGCCGGCCGGGGGTGGCGACGACGATGTCGGCTCCGGCGCGCAGCTGCTTGATCTGGCGGTCGTACGGCGTGCCGCCGTACACGGTGACCAGCTTCAGCTGGACCGCGAAGGCGAGCGGCTCGAGCGAGCGCCGCACCTGGGTGGCGAGCTCGCGGGTCGGCACCACGATCAGCGCGCGCGGGTGCTTCGGGCGGGACTGCGTGCCGGCGAGGCGGGCGAGGATGGGAAGGCCGAAGGCCAGCGTCTTGCCGGAGCCGGTCTGGGCGCGGCCGAGGACGTCCGCACCGCGCATGGCGTCGGGGATGACCGCCGCCTGGACGGGCGTCGGGGTGGTGATCTCGAGCTTCTCGAGAG
>JBEEFQ010000054.1:0-5918 GCA_041166245.1 Actinomycetota bacterium
GGAGGACCAGTTCCGTCGACGGCATCTCATCTGTCCCATGATGCCGTGCGCCTGCCTGCCTGTCAGAGGTGAGCGCTGTGCGGCGAGGCCCAATGCTCTGACCTGCGGGTTTACTCGTCCAGGCCGACCGGTTTGCCGTCGAGGATCTGGTCGAGGTACTCGGAGAGGCCGTAGCCGACGCGGCCGTCCTCGAGGGTCCATTCGGTCATGCCCTCGCTGATGCGGGTGATCAGGCCATCGCGGCGGTTGCGGAGGGGGATGAGGTTGAGGACCTTGCCCTTGACCTTCCACTCCTGACGGCCCGAGCGGAGAGTCGCCTCGATGGTGTCGTGGTAGGCGTCGCCGCCTGTCCACGTGGTGCTGATCTCGAAGCCGTCGCAGTAGTGCATGGCGGTGCCGTCCCAGACGAAGCCTCCGCGAGTGCCCGGCCCGTCCTTGCGGGCCACGCGTGAGCCCATGAAGCCGAACCCACTGCCGAAGTTGGCGGTGAGCCAGCGGTAGTACCAGGGCGCCTGCCAGTAGCGCGGGCCCCACGAGTGGTCGCGCAGGCCGAAGCCGTCGACCTCCCACGTGTCGTCGCCGACGGTGATGGAGCCCTTGCCCGCGATGAGCTGCTCGTAGTGGCCCTTGGCGAACTCCTCGCCCGGCTTCTCGTGGGGCTCGTCGGGCTCGCCGCCGAACATGGTGCTGACGCCGGTGTAGGTGAGGTGGACGTTGCAGGGCGCATACGGGTTCTCGGTGAACGCCTTGCGCGGGTCTGCCATCTCCAGTGGGTTGTCGAGCAGCACGACCTTGCCGTCGAAGTCGACGTTGAGCTCCTCGAAGGGGCGCACCACCTCGAAGCGCATGCCGCCCGCGTCGAAGGCGTCGTTGTGGGAGATCTTCGGGCGGTCGTACATGAACGCGACTCGGCCGTCGGGCAGGTAGATGCAGGTCGTCATCTCTGCCTGGCCCTCGTTGGCCCGGTTGCCGAGGCGGAAGAACCCGCCCAGCCGGGCCTTTGGGTCATAGACGTTGAAGTACATGCTCTCGTTGAAGTTGGGCTCGGGTCCGAGCTCGTGCATGTACTCGTCCTGCGGTTCCAGGCGGATTCCCATGCGGCGAGGGTAGTTCGGTAGTCTGCCCGGATCCCATGAGCGGTTTGTCCCTTCGGTTCCGCGCGCTGTCGCTGGCCCTCGTCGCCGTGACGAGCTTCGCCCTCTCCCTCTCGCTGGCCCCCGCTGCGGGGCACAAGGCGGAGCTCGGGCCGCGTCCAGGAGGGCCCCAAGCCCTCGACGCCCTCGACCGAGACCGCCTCATGATCAAGGTGTCCCGCGATACCGAGCCCGTGCACCTGAGCTGGCCGGCCGACGGCCTCAAGACGGGGTGGTTCGGCGAGGTGCGCTCCGGGCACCTCCACCCCGGGGTCGACGTCGACGGCGACACCGGCGACCCCGTGTGGTCGGCGGGCCGAGGTGTGGTCGTGAGCGCCGGACCGCCGCCTGCGGGCTACTCGGGCTACGGCACCATGGTCGAGATCGACCACGGCGAGGGTGTGACCACGCTGTACGCCCACATGTCGCGCCTCGACGTCGCAGTCGGGGACTTCCTGCAGCCGGGCGATCCCGTCGGCGCCATGGGCACGACGGGGAACGTCACCGGCTCGCACCTGCACTTCGAGGTTCGGGTGGGCGGCACGTCCGTCGATCCCGAGGACTGGCTCCCGCCCCGGCCCAACCGCCCGACCACGGGCCCGCGGCCGGTGGAGGAGCCAGGGGATGCCACCTGGCGCCACGCGTTCTGAGCGAGCATGACGGAGTGACGACGCTCCCGTTCGACTGCCCCCGCTGCCATCAGCCCGCCGACGCCGAGTTCTACGGACCCTGCCCGACGTGCCGCGATCAGCTGCGGGCCACCATGGGCAACGAAGCCCGAGTCATCGAGACCGCGGAGTACGAGCCCAAGATGAACGTCGTCCCCAACCAGGTCGCGACGAAGGACTGACCCCATCTCGTTCTTTGGCGCGTGGGCCCGACATATTCGGGTCCACGCGCCAAAGAACGGAATGGGCGGGTGGACTCAGCCGAGGGGCAGGGCGTTGGGGTTGAAGGGTTCGGTGCCGTTGGCGAGCTGGAGGCCGGCATTCCACTTGGCCTGGGCGTAGGCAAGCTCGCGGCCGACGTCGCCGACGCCGTTGCTGAGAGGCAGGGGGAGCACGGCGACGGTCGACAGCACGCCAAGGGCCTGGCCGGTGGGGTCGAGGAAGGCGCTGCCCGAGTCACCCGGGATGCCCGGGGTGAGGGTGTAGACGGTGTGGTTCCAGCCGCCGCCATCGTTGAGGACGCTGATGCCCCGCTTGGGACTGAGCAGCGTCAGGCCCAGGCGCAGCGACGAGTTGCCGTAGCTGTAGACGTCGTCGCCGAGCGCCGTGCCGGTGGTGTTGACGCCGACCGGGCCGCCCCACACGGGGATGGAGGGGTTGACCCGGCCGTGGTCGGCCGGGTCGAGGCGGACGAGGGCGAGGTCGTTGTAGGCGCAGGTGTCGGGGTCGGTCTCGCCCAGCTGCTGCATGGTGAGCCACGAGCTGTACACCATGGTGCCGGGCTGGGTGGCGCCGTCGACGTCGACCCTGGTGTTGAGCGGCATCGACGCCGCGTCACAGCCGTTGGTCTCGGTAGCGGCCCCGGTGCCCGCGCAGTGAGCGGCCTGGCCGATGTAGACCTCGGTGCCACTGTGGAACACGAAGTTGGCCGTGCACTGGCCCGCGCCACCCGTGATGGTCTGCACGCCCGGATGGATCGGCGCGGTCGCGGCGGGCGCCCAGACAGGCACGGCCTTGGCCGGAGGACCGGTCACCAACCCGGCGACGGCGAAGACGGCAACGAACACGGACAGCAAGACGCGGCGAATCCCCATAGCGAAGAACGTACCAATCGCGGGCCCGTCCAAACCCGCGGGGGTCAAAGCAGCCGCATCTGCTCAGTTCGTGCGGCCCGCTCGGTCACGGGCTCCCAGCCCCGGGCGCCGCGGGGCCCGGGTGCGGCCACCTCGACCCGGTCCAGCGGGAGGGCGCGGGCCGCCCCCTTCTCGTCGCGGATGGCCAGGCTGCCGTCCGCCTCCCGGCCCCGCACCACGCCGACGTGCCACCGGCCGCCCTCACGGCGCCGGAAGCGGACCTTCTCGCCCGCCGTGAGGCCCAACACGTCCAGATCGCTCACGATCCGCCCATGACCCGGGCCTGGAGGCGCCGCATGCCTCCGAGCCAGCGGTCGTAGTCGGCCGTCTTGCGCTGGAGGTACTCGGCCACCTCCGGATGAGGAAGGATCAGGAAGGTCTCGGCCCGCAGCCCCTCGACGACGGCGTCGGCCACCTGTTCGGGCTCGATGGCGCCCGCCAGCAGCATGGAGGCGGCCTCCTCCCCGGCGTCGGCACCGCCCAGCAGCATGGGCGTGCGCACGCCTTGGGGACACAGCACCGACACCTTGATGCCCGCGTCGCCGTGGGTGATCGACAGCCACTCGGCCAGCGCCACCGCTGCGTGCTTGGTGACGGCGTAGGGCGCGGCGCCCAGGTTGGTGAGGAGGCCGGCGGCCGACGCGGTGTTGAGCAGATAGCCCTCACCTCGGGCCAGCATGCCGGGCAGCACGGCCCGTGCCGCGTACACGTGGGCCATGGTGTTGATCTGCCAGATGCGCTGCCATTCCTCGTCGGGCACCTCGACGCCACCCGAAATGGCGATGCCCGCGTTGGAGCAGAACAGGTCGATGGGACCGTGGGCGTCGACCGTCTTGGTGACGAGGGCCTGCACGTCGGCCTCGACCGCGACGTTGGTCGACGCAGGCGTGCCGCCGATCTCGCTGGCCACGGCGCGGGCGCCGTCGGCGTCGAGGTCGGCCACCACCACCGCCCGGGCACCCTCGGTTGCGAACCGGCGGCTGAGGGCGGCGCCGATGCCGCTCGCCCCACCCGTCACGACGACGACCTTGTCCCGTAGCTCCACAGGGGTGTTCTACCCCGGGACGGGCGCGTCCTCGACTCGCACCCCGTCGACGTCGAGCTCGATCGTCATGCCCTCCCACGCCGGGCACACGCACTCACAGCCGTCGCCCCACAGGGACCGGGCCTCGGCGGCCAGCGCTTCGAGCTCGACATCGGAGTGGTACGGGTCGTGGTGGAAGAGCACGAGCGTGTCCACGTCGGCCTTGCGGGCGAATGCGACCACGTGGCCGATGCTCGAATGGCCCCAGCCCACGTGGTGCGGGTATTCCTCGTCGCCGTACTGGGCATCGTGCAGCAGGACGTCCGCGCCCGCGGCCAGGTCGTGGCCGCTGATCCAGTCGGCGGGCTGGTGGGCGAGGTCGCCGCCGAGCGAGGGCTCGTGGTCGGGCAGGTAGGTGATGACCCGGCCCGCTTCCTCGATGCGATAGCCCACCGTCGGGCCCTGGTGGGTGACGAGCGCGGCGCGGATCGTCACCGAGCCGACGGTGATCGCCTGCTCGGGCGCGTCGTGGAAGCTCACCGAGCACGGGATGTCGGCCAGCCGCACCGGGAACAGGGGCGGCGACAGATAGGTCGCGATGCGCTCGGCCAGCGGCTGCACGGGCGAGGGCGGGCCCCACACGTGCACGCGCACGTCGGGATCGAAGAGGGGACGGAAGAAGCCCAGGCCCTGCAGGTGGTCGAGGTGGAGATGGGACAGCAGCACGTGCACGTCGTCGACGCCCGCCGCAGCCAGAGCCACGCCGAGAGGACGCATGCCGGTCCCGGCGTCGAGCACGAGCGTCTCGCCCGACGCGGCAGTGACCTCGACGCACGACGTGTTGCCGCCGTAGCGGATGTTCTCGGGCCCGGGCGCGGCCAGGGAACCGCGGCAGCCCCAGACCCGCACCCTCATGCCTTCGCCTCCCAGAACACCGTCAGGACGCCGTGCATGTCCTCGGTGTGCCCGAACAACGGATAGGCCGTCACCTCGAAGGTGGCCCGTTTGCCGTCGAGAGTCGTGGCGACGAGCCGTTTGTGCGAGGGGGCCCGTTCGATGAAGGCGATGCCGGCAGGTGAGTCACGCCGGCGGACGGGCGTGCCGTCGGGTTCGGCCAGGTCGAGCATGGCGCCGAACTCGTTGGCGGTGACCGCGCCGATCTCCGCGAACGTCTTGCCCAGCATGAGCTCGGCCGCCTCGTTGTAGAAGACGAGCGTGCCGGTGGCGTCGATGAGGAACATCGGCGTGGCCAGGTTGGCGGCCAGCTCGCGCGCCAGGATCAGGGGGAGGCTTCGAGCCGCTCCGTTCCCGGCGGTGCTCACGCTCGGAGGTTAGGGGGCGGCGGCAGCCAGTTCCTGCAGCGACTCCTCGATGCACTGCACGAGCAGGGCCGGGTCGTCCACCGCCGCGGTGTCGGTGTTGATGCCGATGTCGAGGCTGCCGAGGTAGGACAGCAGCGTGGCGTTGAACGCGACGCCGGCGGTCGGCCCCATCGGGTGGTTGGCCAGCACCTTGGCGCCGGCGACGTAGAGCTCGAAGGGGGCGCCCTTCACGTTGGAGCAGGCGAAATCCACCGTCTCCACCTGGAAGCGGGCCAGCCGGGCGATCACGGGCGTCGGGAGGCTGGACAGCACGCCGGCGAGGGTCTCGGCCATGCCGAGAGCCCGCTCGGACTTCACCGCGCTCAGCTGCTCGTGCACGGCGGTGAAGCGGGCGACCGGGTCCTCGATGCCGACGGGCACGAGCACGCGGGTGGGGGCGAAGGCGTTGCCGCCCGCCGAGCGATCGGTGCGGGTGCTGATGGGCATGGCCACCCGCATCTCGTCCACCGCGGCGTCCTTCTTGCGGTGGTAGGCGGCGGCGCCGCCGGCGACCCCGGTCATGAAGAAGTCGTTGACGGTGCCGCCCATCGCTTTGGCGGCCCGCTTGGCGTCGTCGAGGGGGAAGCGCAACACGTCGA
>JBEEFQ010000055.1:0-5718 GCA_041166245.1 Actinomycetota bacterium
TACACCTTGTTGACCTCTTCGAGGACGACCTTGGCCACGTGTGCTCCTAACCCTTGACCGACCCGGCCAGCAGGCCGCGGACGAAGTAGCGCTGCAGTGAGAAGAAGATGATGAGTGGCACCACCATGGAGATGAACGCGGCGGCGGGAAGGAGCTCGGTGCCCGCGCCGCGGGACGTGACCAGGTTCACCAGTTGCACCGTCAGTGGGCTGGCGTCCTTGTTCTGGCTGAGGAAGATGAGGGCGACCAGGTAGTCGTTCCACACCCAGAGGAACTGGAAGATGGCGAAGGCCGCCAGCGCGGGCTTGGCCAGCGGCAGCACGATGCGCCAGAAGATCCCGAAGTGCGACGCCCCGTCGATGCGAGCCGCTTCGAACACGTCGCGCGGTAGCGACGAGATGTAGTTGTGCAGCAGGTAGATGGCGAGGGGCAACCCGAAGGCCGTGTGGGCCAGCCACACCGCGATCGGCTTCTGGTTGAGGTTCAGGTCGGGGAAGATCGGGATGGTCGTGCCGAAGAGCGTCAGGTGGGCGCCACCCGAGTACAGCTGTTGCAACGGCACCAGCGACATCTGGATCGGCACCGCCATCATCGCCAGCACGCCGATGAACAGCCAATGGCGGCCCTTGAAGTCCATCCATGCGAAGGCGTACGCGGCAGCGGCGGCGATGGCGATCGGCACCAGCGTCCCGGGGATGGCGATGGCGAAGGAGTTGAGCAGCGCATCGGCGAACGGCAGCGACCCGCCCGGAGGATGATTGAGGGCAGTGGAGTAGTTGTCCAGGGTGAAGTTCGGGTTGCTGATGGCGTTCCACCACCCCGACTGGAACTGGTCGTTGGCGGGCCGGAACGAGTTGACCAGCAGTCCGATGGTGGGGATCGACCACAGGATCACCAACGCCCAGAGAATCGCGGTGGGCACCGACCCCAGCAGCCGGTGCGTACGCGCGCCGACGGGCTCGAGGGCCTTGCTGCCGCCCGCCTTCGGGTCGATGGCACCGCCGGGGACCGGCGGCGGAGGCGCCTGGATCGTCACTGGATCACTCGACCGCTCCCCGCACGCGGCGGATGTTCAGGTACATGACCGGCAGCACGAGGATCAGGATCATCACCGCGAATGTCGAAGAGCCGGAGAAGGCACCGTTGCGCAGGTTCTCGTACATGCGGTTGGCGAGCACGTCGGTGTCGGCCGCGCCCCCGGTGGTGGCCTTCACCAGGTCGAAGATCTTGAGGACGGTGATGGTGAGGGTGGTGATCACCACGGCGAGGGTGGGCACCACCTGGGGCAGCGTCACCCGCCAGAAGACCTGCACCTCGTTGGCCCCGTCGACGCGGGCCGCCTCCAGCAGCTCGGTGGGTACGCCCTTGATCGCGGCCGAGATCACCACCATGGCGAACCCGGCCTGGATCCAGATCATGATCACCATGATGAAGAAGTTGTTCCAGGGTGCGATCGTGCCGGTGTCAGTGGTGCCCCGGAGGAAGTCGATGGGCCCGCCGGGCCACAGCACGTTGAGCAGCCCCTCGGCCTGACCGGCCCCGGGCGTGTCGTAGACGAACTTCCAGATGATCGCCGCGCCCACCAGCGAGATCGCCATGGGCATGAAGATCAGGGTCTTGGCCACGTTCTCGCTACGCGACCGGTCGGCGAGGACGGCGAGGGCGAGCCCGAAGAGCGTGGCCAGCCCGGCGACCGCGGCGACCCACCAGAGGTTGTTCCAGATGATGCCCCGCAGGGTGGAGAACACCGCCAGCAGGGCGAGGATCACCGCGACCGCCAACGCTGTCGACGCCAGGGGGTTGGTGACGTCGAGCGCGCTCCCGCTGCCCATCCCACGCGTGGCGCTGGCCCTGGCCACTACCAGGCCGATCACGAGCAGCACAACGGCCACGATGAAGAGGCGGCTGGTGAAGACGTGCCCGAGGTTGTCGAAGCTGATGACGCCCTTGTCGGTGAGCGCGCTCCGCCAGTGCTCCAAGGTCAGCGCTCCGTCACCGCGGCTTCCGCCCCGCAGGCTGAGGACGATGGTGCGGATGGCGGGGACGATCAGGGCGGCGGTGAGGAGGAGCACCGCGGGCCCGACGAAGATCCAGGGGCGCAGCCGCTCGTCCCACCGCTGCGACCCTCGATCGAGCAGCAGGTTCAGAGCGGTGAACACCCCGGCGATGACCGCGAGCGCGATGACCACACTGAGGACCGTCGACACGAGCGTTCCCACCAATCACCACCTCGGGCTCGAGGGTGGACGCCCGTGCGTCCCACCCACCGGACGGTCAACTCAGCTCTTGGGCCAGGCCTTCTCCACGTTGTCCAGGAAGGTCTTCAGGTTCTGCGACCCGAGCACCCAGTTGGTGCCTTCCTTCCAGAAGGCGCCCGAACCGATGACGCCCGGCATCTGGTCCGAGCCGTCGAACCGGGTCGGGTCGGCCTTGGCGAGGATGTCCGCCAGCAGCTTGTCGAGGGGATCGTCGTACACCGCCTTGGTGTTCGGTGACAGGAACCCGCTCTTCTTCGTCTTGATGCGAGCCGTGGAGTACTCGGCGCTGGCCAGGTACTCCATCGCCTTGACGGTGGACGCCTTGTCGTTGAAGGCCACGGCAAAGATGCCGCCGACCAGCGTGACCTTGCCGAACTCCTCGCTGATGGTCGGCAGGTAGAAGACGTCGATGTCCTTGTCGGGCCCGAAGGTCACGTTGGGATTCGCGGTCTTGAAATTGGCGCCGAAGAAGTTGGCCTGGCGGTGCAGCCCGCACTTGCCGTCAGCGACCGGGAGGCCGGCCTGAGCGAAGCCGGTGGAGGCGATGGACGCCCGCCCGTTCAGCACGTTGCCCTGGGTGAACCAGATCTTCTCGATGAGCTGACCGACCTCGAGGACCTTGGGGTCGTTGAACGGGATCTCGTGGCTGACCCACTGGTCGTAGACCTCAGGACCGTGCATACGCAGCATCAGGTCCTCGAACCAGTCGGTGAGAGGCCAGCCGGTGGCGTCGCCCGACTCGATGCCGATGCACCAGGGCGCGATGCCGTCCTTCTTCATCTTGTCCTGCAGGGCCGTCAGCTCGGCGAAGGTCGTGGGCACGGTGTAGCCCTTGGCCTTGAAGGTCTTGGGCGAGTACCAGACCAGGCTCTTGAGGTCGGCTTTGACCGGGAGGCCGAGCACTTTGCCGTCGATGGTCACGAGGTCGACCAGACCCGTGACGAACTCGTCCTTGTGGGCGGTCACTGTGGCCGCGGGCACCGGCGTGATCTTGTCCGCCAGGTCGCGGGCCAGTCCCGGCTGGGGGATGAGGGCGATGTCCGGCAGGTCCCCGCCCTCCGCCGCGACCCGGAGCTGGGTCTCGAAGTCGCGCGAGCCGGTGTAGTTCACCTTGATGCCGCCGGCCGTCATGGCCTCGGTGAAGCCGTCGGCTTCCGCGCCGGTCTCCGGTCCCGAGACCTTGACCTCGGCATTGGCGTCGCCGCCGCCCCCGCTCTGCCCCGATCCCCCGGAGTTGTCATCGCCGCCGCAGGCGGCGAGGACGAAGGCAAAGACCGCCACCAGGGCGGCCCAGCGCAGGCGGGCAGGACGTGAACGAGTCGTCATGCGGTACCCCTTCCCAGAGTTACGCATGGCTTACACCAAGTTGCACGACGGCGCGTGCGTCAGTGGAAGTGCTCGCCGCCGTTGACGTCGACCGACTGGCCCGTCATGGCGGCCGACAGGTCCGATGCGAGGAACACGACGGCCTCGGCGCACGCCTCCTGGGTGGGAATGGCGCCCAGCGCGGTCTGGCTGCCGAGCTCAGCGAGGATGTCCTCACGTTTGACGCCGCGCTTCTGGGACTGGAAGTCGAGGTACAGCTCGACGGACGCCCCCAGCATCCAGCCGGGGACGACCGAGTTGACCCGGATCTTGTACCGGCCCAGCTCGAGGGCGAGGGACCGGGCCGCCCCCATGAGGGCGCCCTTCGATGCGGCGTAGCCCGTCTGCAGGTTGCCGCCCTTGCGCACGACCATCGAGTTCACGAACACGATCGAGCCGCCGCGCTCCTTCATGGCCGGGATGGCGGCCTGCGTCATCTGGAGGGTGCCGAACACGTTCACCTCGAACATGCTGCGGTATTCGGCCAGATCGACCCGCACGAACGGTTGGAACACGTCGGGCTTGAACGCGCTGTTCACCAGCACGTCGATGGTGCCCGCCGCCTCGACCAGGGCGTCGCACTGGGCCCGGTCGGTGATGTCGGTCGGGAAAGGGACGGCGCGATCGGGGTCGCCGATCTCGGCCGCGACCTGGTCGAGATAGTCCTTGCTGCGGGCCGCGAGGAAGACGCGGCCGCCCTCTCGCGCCAGTGCCTTTGCCGTCGCCTGTCCCATGCCCGGACCCACCCCCGTCACCACGCACGTCCGGCCCTCGAGCAGGCCCATCAGTCGCCGATGATGACGCGGGGCTGGTCCTCGACGAGCTGGAACACGAGCCCTTCGTGGTGCAGGAAGGACTGCTCGTCGGGGAAGACGTCGGTCATGTAGTTCGGGTCGGCGACGAAGTCGTCGAACTTGCCCGCGTGCTCGAACCAGAGGACGGCGACGCCGTCCCACTCCTGGCCGGGCACGGGTGGGTGCTGCTCGTAGCGCACCAAGTGGTGGCCGAGCTTCTCCCGCACCAGGGGGCCGTGCGTGTTGGCCCAATGCTCCTGGAACTCCTCGGGCGTCATGCCGGGCTTGCGTTTGAGATGAGTGATCAGTCGCACCATTGGAACTGACGGTATGCCAGTCCTAGGGTCGCTGCATGCCCGTCGACCCCTTCGAGCACGACGCCATCCGCCTCGGCAGCCTGCTGGTCACCCTCGTCGAGCCCAACAAGGGCCACGAGGTCGCCTACAACCGCTGGTACGAGCGCGACCACTACTACTCGGGCTGCATGATCGGCCCGTGGAACCTGGCGGGCGGGCGCTTCGTCGCCACCGCCGACTGCAAGGAGCGACGCGCCGCCGAGGTCGGCGAGAACGAGATCACCGGCGATCCTAAGCGCGGCTCGTACCTCGCGATCTACGCGGTGCAGGACGGGCGATACAAGGAATGGGTGCAGTGGGCGGGTGCCCAGGTCATGTGGCTGCACGAGAACGGTCGCATGTTCGCCGAGCGCGAGCACGTGCACACCCAGATGTACAAGTACCGCTGGGGAGCGTTCCGCGACGACGACGGCGTCCCCGCCGAGCTCGCTCTCGACCGGCGCTACCCCGGCCTGGTCGCGGTGTACGGCGAGGCAACCGACGACGACCCCGCCATGTTGGAGTCATGGTTGCAGGACGAGTTCCTCCCCTCCAAGCAGGCGGGCTCCCCCATCGCCATGACCCTGCACTCGACACCCCGAGAGCTGAAGCAGGGCCCGAAGGACGTTCCCCGCAACGAGGGGTCCGAGCGCAAGTTCCTGCACCTGCACTTCCTCGAGGCCGATCCCCTGGACACGTGGGACGCCCACTTCGCCGGGATCAGCAAGGAGCTGGCCGCCAGCGGCCTCGGGCGCGTCGAGTTCGCCTCCCCGTTCCGCGCCACCATCTACGGCACCGATACCTACACCGACCAGCTCTGGTCATGATCGCATCGGTACACGTGGCGGACGTCGGTGTCGGATCGGCACTGGCGGTGATGCGCAAGGCGCCCCAGCCCGACAAGGTGCCGGGTCTGCGCCACGCCGACGTCGGTCTGGCGGCTCCTCTCGGCGGCGGTGTGCTGCC
>JBEEFQ010000056.1:0-9541 GCA_041166245.1 Actinomycetota bacterium
GTTCTTTGGCGCGTCACCCCGAATAGTTCGGGGCTACGCGCCAAAGAACGATCAGTCAGGCGGTGGAGTGGAAGCGCACCGGAAGGTGCTTGATGCCCGCGATGAAGTTGGAGCGGAGGCGGTCGGCGGGGCCGAGGGACTCGACGCGCGGCACGCGCCGGACGAGCTCCTCGAAGAGGACGCGGATCTCCATGCGGGCCAGGTTGGCGCCCAGGCAGAAATGGGGACCGCCGCCGCCGAAGCCGATGTGGGGATTGGGGTCGCGCCGGATGTCGAACCGGAACGGGTCCTCGAAGACCTCTTCGTCGCGGTTGGCCGAGGCGTACCAGATCGAAAGCTTGTCGCCCGCCTTGATCTGTTGGCCGCGGATCTCCACGTCGTCGGTCGCGTTGCGCCGGAAGTACATGACGGGGCTGGCCCAGCGCACGATCTCCTCGGTGGCCGAGTCGATGAGCGACGGGTCGTCGACCAGCGCCTGGTACTGGTCGGGGTTCTCCAGGAAGGCATGCATCCCGTGGGAGATGGCGTTGCGAGTCGTCTCGTTTCCGGCGACGGAGAGCAGCATGAAGAACAGGTTGAAGTCCATGTCGGACATGCGGTCGCCGTCGACCTCGGCGGTGAGCAGGGCCGTCATGATGTCGTCGCGTGGCTCCTTGCGCCGCTCTTCGGCCAGCGCACCGGCATACATGAACATCTCGACCTGGGCCTCGAGCACCTTGTCGGAGTCGGTGAGGTACTCGGGGTCCTGGCTGCCGACCATGCGGTTGCTCCACTCGAAGATCTTGTGGCGGTCCTCGACGGGGACACCGATGAGCTCGGCGATCACGAGCAGCGGCAGCTCGGCCGCCACCTCGACCACGAAGTCGCACTCGCCCTTGGCGATGGTCCCGTCGAGCAGCTCGGTGGTGAGCTCGCGGATGTGGTCCTCCATGCGGCTGATCATGCGCGGCGTGAACCCGTGGTTGACGAGCTTGCGCTTGCGCGTGTGCTCGGGCGGGTCCGTCATCAACATGAGCTTGGCGTCGCCGAAGTCGGCGTCGTTCGCCGGCGAGATGTCCTCGATGGGGACCACCCCACCGTTGGCCTGGTCGGAGGAGAACGTGCGCCCGTCCTTGCCGACGAGGGTCACATCGGCGTGCTTGGTCAGCACCCAGAACCCAGGGCTACCGGGCTCGGGATGGCGGTACACCGGGGCGTGCTCGCGCAGGTAGGTGAACCAGTCGTGCGGCACCCCCTCGGTGAAGCGATCCAGGTTCAGGAGGTCGATGTCGCTCAGCTGCATGCCCATTCCTTAGCCGATGGGAGGCGCAGGTAGCGTCGGTTCGTGCTCACCGCCGACGTCGTCGTCGTGGGCGGCGGCCCGGCGGGGGCGGCCGCCGCCATCGTGCTCGCACGCGCCGGACGCGAGGTCGTGGTGGTCGACAAGGCGCATTTCCCCCGCGACAAGTGCTGCGGCGACGGCCTCACCACCGGCGCGCTGCGCCGGTATGAGGCCCTCGGCCTTCGGCCCGAGTCGGTGCCTTCCTGGCAGGTGGTGGACGACGTGATGGTGCGCTCGCCCTCGGGCCGCACCGTGCGGTTCCCGCTCCCGCGCGGCGCGGGCACCTACGCCGCGGTCGCCCGCCGCAACGACCTCGACGCCGCCTTTCTCGACGTGGCGCGTGCCGCCGGCGCCAAGGTGCATGAGGGTCATGGGCTGGTGTCGGCGGAGCCGACAGATGACGGAGCGGTCGAGCTCGAGGTGGACGGCCTCGGGCCAGTCCTAGCCCGCTACGCCATCGGCGCCGACGGCATGTGGTCGCCCCTCCGCAAGGCCCTCGGCGCGGCCGACGAGGCCGGCTATCTGGGCGAGTGGCACGCCTTCCGCCAGTACTTCACCGAGACGGGGCCGCGAGCCCGCGACCTGTGGGTGTGGTTCGAAGCCGACCTGCTGCCGGGCTACGCGTGGTCGTTCCCGCTGCCCGACGGCGGCGCCAACGTGGGCTTCGGGATCCAGCGGCGGCCGGGTGAACCGACCCACACCATGAAGGACCGCTGGCCCGAGCTGCTGGCCCGCCCCGCCATCGCCGACGTCCTCGGCCCCGACGCCAGGCCCGAAGGGCCGCACAAGGCGTGGCCCATCCCTGCACGCGTCGAACGCACCTCCCTTTCCGCCGCCGGAGGCCGAGCCCTGTTCGTCGGCGACGCGGCGCGATCCCCCGACCCCATGACGGGCGAGGGCATCGGCCAGGCCCTCGAGACCGCGATGATGGCCGCTGACGCCATCCTCGCCGCCGGCGCCCTGCAGCCCGCGGCCGCGGCGGCGCGCTACGAACGGGGCGTTCACCGCGGCATCGCCGTCGACAACCGGCTGGCCGCCTGGCTCTCGACCAAGGGCTTGGCCCACCGCAAGGGTGTTCGCGGTGCCATCCGGATCGCTGGTGTCTCCGACTGGACCCGTCGCAACTTCGGCCGTTGGCTCTTCGAGGACTACCCCCGCGCCGTGCTGGCCACGCCCCACCGCTGGCACCGTCGCATGCTCACCGGCGACGGCGCCTACCGGTAGCGCCGCTCAGGCCGACGGCGGGATGACACCGAGCTGCTGCATGAAGCTGAGTTGGTCCATGCTCAGCCAGTGCTCGACGATCTGCCCGTCGCGCACCCGCAGGATGTCGACGTACTGCAGCTCCACTGACCGACCCGTGGCCGGGATGCCGGCGAAGTCACCCGTGTGGGTGCCGCGCATCGTCTTCTTGGTCACGACCCGGTCGCCCTCAGCAATCATGTCGTCGACCGTCCACTGCGAGTCGGGGAAGGCGTCGAACAGGGTCCACAGGTAGGCCTTGCCGCCCTCGCGGTCGGCCGGCACCCCCGGCGGGCTGCTCAGGTTGACGAAGTCGGCCCCGTTGAGCTCGTCGTAGGCCGCCGGGTCCTTCTTGTTCTGGACCTCCTCGATGAAGCGCCGCACCACTGCCTTGTTGCGTTCCGCTTCGTTTCCGTTCGCGTCGCCCATCGGTCCTCCCTCATCGGCCCCGCTCCCACCCGCGCAGAGGATCTTCGTCTGATGGGAGGGTACGAATGTTCACGTTCAGCATGAAGGGCGCGATCCAGTGTCTCGGCGGGGGGCTAGCACCCGGAAAGGGGCGGGTAGCTTCACGACCGTGCTCGACCCCCGACACCGCATCAGCATCGAGTTCTGCGTCCCCTGAAACTACGTCCCGAGAGCCGTCGGTCTGACGGACGAGCTGCTGACAAGATGGGCGCCGATCATCGAGACGATGGACCTCGTCCCGAGCTCCAAGGGCCGCTTCGAGGTCACCCTCGATGGTGAACTGATCTTCTCCAAGGCTGCCCTCGGGCGCCACCCCAAGCCGGGCGAGGTCGTCGCCCTCGCCGAGCGCACGATGGGGCCGCCGATCGAGCACTAGCTAGCGGGTGGCCGCCGTCCGCGCCTCGGACCAGGTCTTGCCCAGCTCGACGTCGATGTCATGGGGGAGGCCGAGGACACGCTCGGCGATGATGTTGCGCTGCACCTCGGAGGTGCCGCCGCCGATCGTGAGCGCAGGGGCGAACAGGAACCCGAAGTCCCACTCCCCGCCCGGCGCGCCGAGTGGCCCGCGGCCGGACAGCATGCCGGCGGGACCGGCCAGGTCCTTGGCCAACTGCATGATGTGCTGGCCGTGCTCATCGGCCAGCGCCTTGCGCACCGACGCCTCGGGCCCGGGCTGCTTTCCCTTGATGGCGGCGGTGACGGTGCGCAGCCGGATCAGGCGCAGCACCTCGCCCTCCATCCACACCGCGGCCAGCCGCTGCCGGAGCAGCGGGTCCTCGACGCCGCCACGCTCGCGGACCAGGTTGACGAGGTCGGTGGCCGTCGGTCCCCGGCCCCAGAGCGCGCCCTCACCCGAGAGCGACACCCGCTCGTTGCCCAGCGTGACCTTGGCCAGGCCCCAGCCCTCGTTCTCGTCACCGACCAGGTTCTCGGCGGGGATGCGCACGTCGTCGAAGAACACCTCGTTGAACGTGTGCACACCAGTCATCTCGATGATGGGCCGCACGGTGATGCCCGGCGTGTCCATCGGACAGATGAAGTACGACACGCCCTTGTGCTTCGGCGCGTCCGGGTTGGTGCGGGCGATGAGGATGCCGAACTTGGCAAAGTGGCCCATCGACGTCCAGATCTTCTGGCCGTTGACGACATAGGTGTCGCCGTCACGGATGGCCCGCGTGCCGAGGTTGGCCAGGTCGGAGCCGGCGCCCGGCTCGCTGAACAGCTGGCACCAGATCTCCTCGCCCGACAGCAGCGGCATGAGGTAGCGGTCCTTCTGGGCCTCGGTGCCGCCGTGCACGATCGTCGGGCCCGCCCATCCGATGCCGATGATGTTCATGGGCCGCTGCACCCGGGCCCGGCGCAGCTCGTCGTCGATGATGATCTGGTGGATGGGGTCGGCGTCGAGTCCCCACGGCTTGGGCCAGTGGGGCACGACGTAACCGGCCTCGGCCAGCTGACGGCCCGACGGGTTCGGGTGCGACTCGAGCCAGGACCGCACCTCCTTGCGCCGGGGGTCGTCCTCATCGGGCAATTCAAAATCCATGGGGTTACTCCGTCTCGATGAAGATGCACTCGCCGGGGCAGTCCTCGGCGGCGAGGACGACGGCGAGCTCCTTCTTGGGAGGCACCATTGCGATGCTGTCCCACTGCCCGGGGTCGTTGAGGACGCGGTCGCCCTCCTTGACGTAGGAGATGCCGTCCTCGAGCAGGACGAAGACCTCAGGACAGTGGTCGATGCACAGGCCGTCGCCCGTGCACAGGTCCTGGTCGATCCACACCCGCATCGGACCAGCCTCGCATACCGCTCGCAATACCTACACTCGGGCCCATGCCCGGATGGAACTTTGCAGAAGTGTGGGAAGCCGTCGCCGAATCCCTGCCCGACGCGACCGCGCAGGTCCAGGGTGACCGGCGCTTCACGTGGGGCGAGCTCGACCGCCGAGCCGACGGCGTGGCCCGCTGGCTCCTCGACCTCGGCGTGGTGCACCAGGACAAGGTCGCCCAGTACCTGTGGAACTGCCCCGAGTACATGGAGTCGATGTTCGCCATATTCAAGGCGGGGCTGGCGCCGGTGAACACCAACTACCGCTACGCCGAGGAGGAGCTCCTCTACCTCTGGGACAACGCGGATGCGGTCGCCGTCGTCTTCCACGGCACCTTCGCCGAGCGCATCGAGATCCTGCGGAACAAGCTGCCCAAGGTCAAGGGCTGGCTCTGGGTCGACGACGGCTCCGGCCCCTGTCCGCCGTGGGCCACGCCCTATGAGGATGCAGCCAAGTCCAGCGCCGAGCGGGTTGTCGCGCCGTGGGGCCGCGATGGCGACGACCTCAACATGCTCTACACGGGCGGCACCACCGGCATGCCCAAGGGCGTCATGTGGCGCCAGGCCGATCTGTTCACGTCGTTCAACAACAGCTCACTCGGCGTTCGCTACCCGGACGAGCCCGACCTCGACGCCGTGCGCGCCGCCGTTGTCGCGCCGGGGCCGGTGCAGCTCCCGGGCTGCCCGCTGATGCACGGCACGGGCATGTTCACAGCCATGGGCACGCTGAACAGCGGCGGCAGCGTTGTCACGCTCGTCGGCCGCACCTTCGACCCCGTCGAGTACCTCGACACCGTTCAGGCCGAGAAGGTCAACGTCACCGCCATCGTCGGCGACGCGTTCGCCAAGCCCCTGCTGCGGGCCCTCGACGCCGAACCCGACCGCTGGGACATCTCCAGCCTCCTCGCCATCATCTCCTCCGGCGTGATGTGGAGCGAGGAGACCAAGCAGGGTCTGCTCCGCCACCACGCCGGCATGCTGCTGGTCGATGCGTTCTCGTCATCGGAGGCGTTGGGCATGGGTCAGTCCGTCTCGAGCGCGGGTGGGGCGGCCAAGACGGCGAAGTTCGCGCTGGGCGACAACGCTCGCGTCATCGACGAGGACGGCAAGGACGTCGAGCCCGGCTCTGGCGTGATCGGCCGGGTCGCGGTCAAGGGCATCACCCCCGTCGGGTACTACAAGGACCCGGAGAAGTCGGCCGCCACCTTCCTCGCCATCGATGGCGACCGCTATTCGGTGCCGGGCGACTACGCCACCGTCGAGGCCGACGGCACCCTCAAGCTCCTCGGCCGCGGCTCGGTGTGCATCAACACCGGCGGCGAGAAGGTGTACCCGGAGGAGGTCGAGGAGATCCTCAAGACCCATCCCGGCGTGCGAGACGCCGTCGCCGTCGGCGTGCCCGACGAGAAGTGGGGCGAGGCCATCTGCGCCATGGTCGAGCCCCACGAAGGGGTCGACCTCGCCGAGGACGACGTGATCGCCCACGTCAAGTCCCACTTGGCCGGGTTCAAGGCCCCCAAGCGGGTCCTGCCCGTCGGCACCATCGGGCGCGCCGCCAACGGCAAGGTCGACTACAAGCGCCTCCGCAACGAGGCCATCGACCGCGTCAGCGCAACCTAAGTCGAGGGCAGACGAGCGAGCAGCTCGTCGACCTTGCGGTTGAGCTCATCGAGCGCGTCCTGAGCGCGGTCGCGTCGGGTCTTGACCACGATGGCCCCGCCGGGCTCGAGCACTGCCGTCTCCACTTCGTCGAGGCCGTCGGCGTTCTGACGCTGCACCGCGACCAGGAGCTCCTCTGCAGTGATGTGCTCGCGTCTGAGGTTCTCCATCTGGAGCTGGCCGTCCTTGACGAGCACGGTCTCCGTGCCCTCGATGACCTTGCGGGCGGCGGCTGACCGCCAGAGCAGCACGGCGACGACACCGTTCAGGCAGAACAGCGTCACCGCCCCGACGAGGCCGCCGGTCACCGAGTCGTCGTTGCCGATGATGGCGTTCTGCACCGCGTTGGCGACGGCCAGGAGCACGACGAAGTCGACGGTGTTGAGCTGCGCCAGCTCCCGCTTGCCCGCGACCCGGAGGGCAAGGATCAGGAAGACGTAGACGATGCCGGCCCTGAGCACCTTCTCCGCGACGGGCACAGACAGGTGGAACATGTCATCGATCATCCGCAAGTCATACCCCGGTTCGTCCGGGTCCGGAGGCGGGCGGTATCGTCCCACGCCATGGCTGATCTCGGATACGAAGGAAGAGTTGCGATCATCACCGGCGCGGGCGGCGGGCTGGGTCGCGAGCACGCCCTGCTTTTGGCCTCCCGAGGTGCCCAGGTCGTCATCAACGACCTCGGCGGCTCGGTGAGCGGTGACGGCGCAGGTTCGGAAGGCCCGGCCCACACCACGGCCAAGGAGATCGAGGACCTCGGCGGCGTGGCCGTCGCCGATACCAACAGCGTGGCCACCGTCGAGGGCGGCGAGGCCATCGTGAAGACGGCGCTCGACGCCTTCGGCAAGGTCGACATCGTGATCAACAACGCGGGCATCCTCCGCGACAAGACGTTCCAGAACATGACGCCCGAGTTCCTCGACCCGGTGATCGACGTACACCTCAAAGGCGCGTTCTACGTCACCCGCCCCGCGTGGGTGAACATGCGCGAGAACGGATACGGCCGCATCGTCAACACCGCGTCCAACGCCGGCATCCTCGGCAACTTCGGCCAGACGAACTACGGCGCGGCCAAGATGGGCCTGGTCGGCCTGGCCCGGGTGTGGGCGCAGGAGGGCGCCAAGTACAACATCAAAGCCAATGTCATCGCCCCGATCGCCGGGACCCGGATGACCCAGGAGCTGCTCGGGCCGCTGGCCGAGCGCCTCGATCCCAAGCTGGTCGCCCCCATCGTCGCCTGGCTCGTGCACGAGGACTGCCCCGTCACCGGCGAGATCTACAGCGCGGCGGGTGGGCGCATCGCCCGCATGTTCATCGGCCTGACCGAGGGTCACTACGACCCCGAGCTGACGCTCGAGGGCGTGCGCGACAACTTCGACAAGATCCGCAGCGAGGACGGCTACACCGTGCCCGCCGGCACCAACGACGAGATCAGCGCCCTGCTCAAGGTCTTCAAGTAGGCACCATGCCCGAGGTCGACTTCGGGGACGAGCACCGCATCGAGATCGAGGCACCGCCCGCCCAGGTGTGGAACGTCGTGTCGGATGTGACGCGCACGCCCGAGTGGAGCCCGGTGTGCCACACCGTCGACTGGCTGCCCCCGTCGAGCGGGATCGAGATCGGCGCACGGTTCAAGGGCCACAACAAGCTGCGGATGTTCCGCTGGTCACGCGAGTGCGTGATCGACGAGGCCGAGCCCGCCCGGTCCTTCGCCTTCCACACCGAAGTCGACGGTGAGGAGTCCACCCGCTGGCGCTACACCGTCGAGCCCACGCCCGACGGTGGCACCGTGCTCACCGAGACGTATCAGGCCGTGTCGGCGCCCCGGTGGGTGTGGCTGCTTCGCAAGTTGGGCGGGGCCAAGCAGTCCGACAAGGACACCCGACGCAACATCTCGACCAGCCTGGACCGCATCAAGCACATCGTCGAGCGCGGCGGCTGACGAGCGCGACCGCGGCGAGCAGCAGACCGGGTCCGAGGGCGGCCCCGGCCCCGCCGGTCGAGGGCAGCGTCTGGCCCCGAGCGTTGCTGGCGGCCAGCACGTTCGTACCGGCGGCCGACGCGGTGCCGATCGGTGGGCAGCCGGCGGTCTCGCGGCCCGTCGTCGCCATCGGCACCATCTGCGGCACAGCCCAATGCAGCTCCCGCTCCCAATAGGGCCAGCCGTGGTAGCCGCCTGGATAGAAGTCCGACGTGAACGGCACGCCGGCGAGGGTGAGCGCTCGGGCAAAGGACAGGTTCAGCTGGAAGATGAACGCCTCGATCCCGTAGCCGTCGGGGTTGTCGGGGACGTCGCCGGCCGGTCCGCCGGGCGTTCCGGTTCCGGTGGCGATGAAGAGGGCGGTGCCCTTCAGGCTGGCGACCAGATCGGTCGGGTTGTGGGCCCGCCAGTTGGCCTCGTCGGTGAGCTGATTGCCCCAGACGCGATCGTCGGGTGTGCCGAACTGGGCGTGCAGGGCGGAAAACCCCGGTCCTGACAGCGGGAACCCGAACATGGTGTCCACCGCGCCGGAGAAGCTCGCGGCTGCCTTGATCATGCCCGGTTGCCGGGCCGCGTAGGACATGGTGCCGAAGCCGCCCATCGACAGGCCGGCGATGAGACGGTGGCCCGCGCCTCCGGTGCGGAACGTCGCGTCCATGTACTTCGGGAGCACGTCCATGTGGAACGTCTCCCACTGCCGCGAGCCGTCGGCCCAGTCCGAGTACCAGCCCGCGTCCGCGTTCTTGCCGCTGTCGGGCATGACGACGATCACGGGAAGGTGACTTGTGAACTCGACCACGTCGGTGTTCTCGACCCACGTGCGGTAGGTGTCACCCACCCCGTGCAGGAGATAGAGCACCGGATAGGTGCGGCACGGGTGGTCGGCGTAACCCTCGGGCAGGATGACGCGCACACGGCTCTCTGGCACCTTCAGCCCGGCCGGCACGGGCACCTGCACGTCGACACAGCGAGGTCCGACGCAGCTCTCGGGGGCAGCGTCCGCGGGCTCTGCCCCGCCCAACAGCGCAGCGACGAGCGCGATGACAGC
>JBEEFQ010000057.1:0-5873 GCA_041166245.1 Actinomycetota bacterium
ACCGGCGAGCTCGTCACCGGCGACCACGCGGATGTCGTCATCCTCGACATCGCGACGGGCGACGAGCTGGCCCGCGCCGACACGGCCGGCGGGATGCAGTCAGTGCTCTTCCCCGCCCCCGGTCTGGCGCTGGACTTCTACGTCTGCTCGTTCCTGTCCGTGGCGCGGGTGCATACAGGGCGCTAGGCCACGAGCGGGTCGACCCGGCTCGGCTCAGGCTCGGGCGTGGGCGCCGCCGGCTCCGGCTCCGTGGAGGGTGGGGGGACTGGAGCCGGAGCCGTGGCGGAAACCGCGTCCGGGGCGTCGACCTCGGCGTACCGACGGTCGATCTCGAGTAGGGCCCGGCCGCACACCCAGACGCCCACGGCAGCCACCGTGAAGAACGCCAGATGGAGGAGCAGGCCCAGCACTACGAGCGCATTACCCGGCCGTGAGTTCCCAGAAACCGCCAGGGCCGATTCCCGGTTCGGCGACCCCCGCAGTGGGCACAAATCGCATTGGATGCCCGGCGCCTTCTCCCTCGACGCGCAGCAGCAGGGGCGCTTCTTGCGCGTGATCATCCACGGCGAGCTCGACGTCGCGACCACGCCCGCGCTGTGCGAGGAGGTCGAACGGGCCCTCGCCAAGGGCGCCCTCGAGGTGCTCATCGACTGCCGGGGCATGGAGTTCATCGACTCAAACGGGGTGGGCGCCCTGCTCGACCTGCGGACGCAGCTGTCAGACCTCGGCGGCCTCCTCATCCTGTTCGGCCCGACGGGGCGGGTGGCCCAGACCCTCGAGGTCACCGGGCTCGACCGCGAGTTCCACGTGGTGGCCGCTCCCGAGTAAGAGCCAGCAGGAACCCGGCCCTTCCCCGTCGAAAGGGAGGAAATGGTTCGTGGCACACGGCGGGCGTTGGTCGGCGGTCGGAGCCGACCGCGGGTGGCGTGCCCGACGTGCGGGCTGCGTATCCCCCTCGATGCCATCGTCGTCGCCGGCCGCCGGCGCAGCCTGTTCTGCCAGCGCTGTCATGCCGTCGAGATCTGGGACCTCGACCTGCGGGACTGACCCCCGGTCAGCCGTACCAGATGCCGGCGCCGCCCGACGCGCCGGCGAGGGCGTTGAACCAGCTGGTGAACTCGCCCTCGGGCACCGGTCGCTGCACGTAGAAGCCCTGCACGACGTCGCAGCCGTACTCGGCCAGCAGCTCGCACACCGCCGCCGACTCCACGCCTTCGGCCACGACCTCGAGCCCGAGGTCATGGGCCAGGTCGATGGTGCTGCGCACGACGATGGCGTCAGTGGCGCTGTCGAGGATGTTGGTCATGAACGACTTGTCGATCTTGATCTCGCTGATCGGCAGTTGGGTGAGGTACGCGAGCGAGGAGTAGCCGGTGCCGAAGTCGTCGATGGAGATGCGCACGCCCATCTCCGACAGTGGCGTGAGCACTCGCAGGGCCCCTTCGGGGTCGGCCATGACCGTGGACTCGGTGATCTCGAGGCTGAGCGAGTCGGGCTTGGCGCCGCAATGGCTGAGCAGGCCCATGATGCGAGCGGGCAGGGTCTCGTCGTCGAGGCTGCGCACTGACAGGTTGGCGGCGACCGGCACGACCATGCCCTTGCGCTTCCACTCCATCGACTGGTGCACACCCTCCTCGAGCACGCGGTCGGTGAGATCCAGGATGAGGCCCGAGCGCTCGGCCAGCAGCAGGAAGTCGGCGGGGTAGAGCAGCCCACGCGTGGGATGGCGCCACCGCACCAGCGCCTCGACGCCGACCAGCTCCCCCGTCGCCGCCTCCACCTTGGGCTGGTAGTGCAGGATGAGCTCGCCGATGTCGATGGCGGACCGCAGCTCGCCCAGCACCGACAGGCGGGACAGGCTGTGCAGGTCGCGCTCCGTCGAGTAGCGCTCGTACCCGGAGCGGTGCTCCTTGGCCAGGTACATGGCGACGTCGGCCCGGCGCAGCAAGGTGCCAACGTCAGCGCCGTCCTCGGGACCAATGGCGATGCCGACGCTGGCCTCGATGAACAGCGGCACGTTCTCGATGACGAAGGGTTGAGCGGCAGCGGCGCGGATACGTCGCGCCACCTCGAGGGCAACGCCGTCGTCCTCGATGCGGGGCAGGAAGGCCGCGAACTCGTCGCCGCCGAGTCGGGCCACGATGTCACCCTCCCGCACGGCCGCCTCGAGCATGGGGCCGAGGGCCTGGAGCATGCGATCGCCGGTGGCATGGCCGAGCGTGTCGTTGACCTCCTTGAACCGGTCGAGGTCGATGAGCAGCAGCGCGGAGCTGTCCTCGGGTCGGGCGGCGGCCAGGCTGTCCGACACCTGCGACCGGAAGAGCGTGCGGTTGGGCAGGCCTGTGAGCGAATCGTGGAGAGCCTGGAACTCCTTCTGCAGCGAGAGGTTGGCGCTCACGTACACACCGACGACCGGGAGCAGCAGCAGGGGCAGAACAGCCGGGGACGTCTGGCCCACGATGACGAACACCGGGGCCAAGGCGATGAGCACCGGCTCGGTGACCGACATGGCCCGGAAGGCGGCGACGATGTGGCCAGGGACACGCGCGTCCTGGGACAGGGCGACAACCCCACCCGTCAGCACGTTGTTGACGATGAAGAAGGCGAGGCCCGCGGGGATGAGCACGAGCACGTCGGACGTGGTGGCCATGCCGTCGGTGATGAGCGGGTGTCCCCCGAAGACCTCGACCACGAGGCCGGCAGCGGTGATCGCGAGGCACAGCTGACCGGCGTTGAACGTCGCCTTGAACCAGGGCTTGCGCTGGATGGCGTCGGCGAGGAGCGACGCCACCACCTGCACCAGCACGCCGGCCGGCAGGCCCCAGCCGAGCAGGACGGCGAAGGCGAAGCTGGTGGAGGTGGTGGCGAAGCCCCCCCGATTGCGGGGCACGACGGGCACCGGGAGGATCTCGCCCACCACGACCAGGACGGCGAGCGTCCAGAACGCGGCGCTCGGCTCGCGAGGGAGTGAAGGCTCGCCGCGCACCAGCACGGCGGCCAACCCAGCCCCACCGACGATCGAGACCGCGGCGACGTAGCGCCGGAGTCTTCCGTCGATGCTTCGCACGTCAACCCCCAGCTGTCAGAGGTTAGGAGTCTGCCTGATGGTCTCAAGCTGCTGGGGGAACCGCCCCTCGGACCCCCTTCTTACGGTTTACAGCCTACGGCGCTAGCCCCACTTCTGCCCGGCGCCGGTGACCTGGAGAAGCGTGAGGAGCGTTGCGCTCGCGATGAGCCACTTGTTTCCGCGATTACGAATCTTCTGCATGTGGGGGCCCTCCTTCTTGCTCGCCAGGACCGGCGGAGATGCAGGTCCTTGGAACCCTCCGCTGTTCGTATAACCCGGACTAGTCAGTTAAGGCCAGAAAGAGTTGACAAAAATGTGTGCGCGCGCCGCGGCGCGCGTTCGGGCCGCCGCTGCGCGCACTGTTAACGGTCGTTTCGCCGGTTTCGCCCCTTAGACTGGGCGCAGCAGCCAGGTGGGAGGCGGCGGATGACGAGTGGTCCGACAATCGGGTGTCCGGAGTGCGGCGCGCAGCTGCCGTTGCGCAGCGTCGTGCAGCGCGGCGGACGTCGGTACATCGAGTGCACGGAGTGCAGTGCGGTCACCGAGTGGCCGGTCGATGATGACCGCCCGGCGCCCCGCCGTCGCCCGCCGTCCGCCTGAACGCGCCACAATGGAGCGAACGGCAGGAGGGGGCGACGGGGGACGGTGGCGATCGCTCGTGACATGAGCAGTGCGGGCCAGCCCGAGGCCCGGCTCGAGAGCTTGGAGCAGGTGAGCGCCGAGCTGGCGCGCGCCCGCACGCCTGACGAGGTCGTCGATGCCATCGTGCGGGGAACGGCCGTCGCCTTCGGGGCGGTGAGCAGCACGCTGTGCCTGGTGAGCGACGACGGCGAGCACTTCGAGCTCGTGCGTGAGCCCTACGACGAGGCCCTCGACGCAGCGTGGCACCGCTTCCCAGTGGCCGCTCCCCTCCCGGCGGGCGATGCGGTGCGATCGGGCCAACCCCTGGTGCTGTCGTCGGTCGCCGAGCGAGACGAGCGCTACCCCGTCCTCGCGGGCACACCCACCGACGCGGGCTCCTTCGTCCTCCTGCCCCTCGTGGTCGGCGACGAGACGACGCTCGGGGTGCTGTCCATCGGATTTCCCGAGGCGGGTGCCTTCGGTGAGGCCGAGCAGACGGTGTTCCGCTCGCTGGCGGCCATGTGCGCGCAGGCGTTGCACCGCGCTGTGCTGCTCGAGGTCGCGGAGGAGGCGGCCGAGCACCAGCGCTTCCTCGCGACGGCGGCGGCCGAGATGGCGTCGTCGCTCGACTACGACGAGACGCTGCAACGGGTGGCCGATCTCGCCGTCCCCCGTCTCGCGGACCTGTGCGCGGTGATCGTGGTGGGCTCGGCCGCGCCGGGGTCGGCCGAGCGAATCGCCCTGGCTCACGTCGATGCTGTCGAGTCGTCACTGCTCCACCTGCTGGGCGACGACATCCCGACCCGCAAGACGCAGGCCGGCATCGGCGCGGTGCTGCTCACCGGCGAGACCGAGTGGTACCACGAGGTGGACGACGATCTGCTGCGCCGAGCCGGCACCGCCGAGGCGGGTATGGATCTGCTGCGGAGCCTCGGGTTCGGCGCCGGGGGTGTGGTTCCCCTCGTGGCTCGGGGGCATGCGTTCGGGGTCATCGCCTTCGCCAACCTGGTCGGGCGGGCGTTCACCGTCGAGGAGATGGCGCTGGCCGAGGACCTGGCGGCGCGGGCGGCCGTGTCGATCGAGAATGCCCGGCTGTTCACCGACCGGGCCGCCGTCGCCCACACCTTGCAGGCCAGCCTGCTGCCGCCCCGTCCCCCCGAGGTGCCGGAGATGGACCTGGCGGCGCGCTTCCGCGCCGGTGAACACGACGTGAGCGTGGGCGGCGACTTCTACGACGTGTTCCGGCTCAGCGCCAACGACTGGGGACTGGCCATCGGCGACGTGTGCGGCAAGGGGGCCCAGGCGGCGGCGCTGACCACGCTGGTGCGGTACACGCTGCGGGCCGCGGCCGTGCACAACCGCGGGCCGGCCGACGTGCTCGTGGAGGTGAACCAGGCGGTGCTGGCCGAAGGGACGGGCGAGCGCTTCTGCTCGGCGGTGTTCGGCAGGCTCGAGCTCGATCGGTGCGGCGCGTGGGTGACGATGTGCTCGGCCGGGCACCCTCGTCCGATCGTGGTGCGGCGCGCGGGCTGGGTGGACGTGCGCGCGCAACCGGGCATGCTGCTCGGGCTCTTCCCGGAGTCGGTGCTCGGGTTGCAGGAGGACACGGTCGGCCTGGGCCCGGGTGACGCCATCGTGTTCTGCACTGACGGCATCACCGAGGCGCGGTCACCCGCGGGCGAGATGTTCGGCGACGATCGCCTGCTGTCGGTCCTGCTCGAGGGCGCGGTCGCCGACGACACCGCGTCGGCCTTGGCCGACCGCATGCTCGACGCTGCCTACGGGTTCGCGTGCGGCAACGTCACCGACGACGTCGCCGTGCTCGTGGTGCGGGTTCCCCCCGACGCGCTCACCGACCCCGACGCCCGGCTCCGTCAGGCCACCGGCCTGCCCGCGGGCTACGAGGTCCCCCTCCCCCTGCCGGCCGATGACCCCGTCCCCGGCCGCGACCTCCCCCCTGCTCCACCCCGCGAGGCCCGCATGGCCCTGCCCACTGCGCAGGACCCCGGCTCCTTCGTCGCCGGTGTGCTGCGCAGCTGGCGCATGCCCCCCGACCCCACCCTCGAGTCGCGGGCCGCCGAGCTCGCCAGCGGCTCCGCCGCCGGCGTCCTCGTCGTCCGCTGGGACGGCGGCCCGTCCGCCACTGTCGACCTCCTTCTTCGAACCGGGCCGTAAAACCGGCCGG
>JBEEFQ010000058.1:0-8313 GCA_041166245.1 Actinomycetota bacterium
GCTCGTTCCTCGCCGACAACTTCGAGCTCGAGGGCGTGAGCATCGCCTACGCGGATGACCACGGCGATCTGCTCGAGGCCTTCACCCTCGGCCGCAGGATCGAAGGGATTCCCCACCACTCGGCCGAGCTGCGATCGCCTCCGGTGCTGCTGCAGGCGGGGCAGGTGGCCGCGGTCCCCCTGCTGCGAGGCGGACGGGTGATCGGTGCGCTCCACGCATTGGCGCGGGTCGACCTGACCCCGCAGCGCACTCGAACCTTCGTCTCGGTTGCCGAACGGGTCGGCACGGCCGTGGCCAACGCCAGGCAGTTCGAGCGCGAGCGCGAGGCCGTCCGTCGTCTCACCGAGTTGGACCGACTGCAGAACGAGTTCCTGGGCACCGTCTCACACGAGCTGCAGACGCCCATCACCGCCATTCTCGGCTTCAGCTCCATGCTCGACGAGCAGTACGACGATCTCAGCCCCGAGGAGCGGCGGGACTTCGTCGGGCGGGTGGCGCGCAATGCCACGTCGTTGAGCCGGCTCGTGCGCGAGCTGCTCGACTTCTCGCGGCTGGGGGGTCGCCAGTTCGCGCTCAACCCGCATGCGGTCGACCTGTCGGAGCTGCTGGCGAGCGTCGTGGACCAGTTCGCGGGGCTGGTGGAACGCCACCGCATCGTGCTCGACGCGCCGGCGGGCATCTGGGCGGTGGCCGACACCCAGGCCGTCGAGCGGGTGGTGGCGAATCTGTTGAGCAACGCGGCCAAGTACTCGCCGACCGGCACCGCCATCAACGTCACGCTCAGCCATAACGGCGACGAGGCGAGGATCACGGTCGATGACGCCGGCGCCGGCGTTTCCGAGGCCGACGCGCCGCATGTGTTCCACCGCTTCTACCGCGGCAGCTCGCCGGCCGCGGTCGGGACGAGGGGCGCGGGCATCGGGCTCGCCGTGGTCAAGGACCTGGTCGAGCGCATGGAGGGCCACGTCTCGGTCGGCGCCGCGCCCACAGGCGGCGCCCGGTTCACCGTCGTCCTGCCCGTCTACAAGCACGAACCCGCGTCGCCCAAACACGCTGGACAAGGGAGAACGCCATGAAGTCCAGAGAGAACTGGCTGCCTGCAGTGACCATCGCAGTGATGGTGCTGCTCATGGGTCTCGTCGTGCAGACGGTGTTCGACGCCCAGAACCGGGCCCGCACCGCGCTCGAGGACAACCAGCGCACTGCCGTCACGCAGTTCGCAGCGAGTATGGAGTCGCGCCTCAAGTCGGCGCTGTCGTCCATCGGCGGCATCGCGTCGCCGGGCTACACCCTCGAGGTCGCCAGTCCCGGGGACCAGGCGCAGCTGCAGCAGCTCCTGCAGCTGATCCCAGAGGCCCGCACCGGCTTCGTGCTCCTGAACAAGGAGCTGGTGCTGACCAACGGCACCCTGCTGCGGGACCCTGCGGTCGTCGGCAGGCCCTATGACCGGCCCGGGCTGCGCCGAGTGCTCCAGACGGGCAAGCCGACCTTCCTGCCCGCCGGCCCCGGCCTCACGACGACGCTCCCCACCATCGGGCTCGCCTTCCCGATCCCCGACCGCAGCGGGGCAGCGCGCGGCGTCTTCCTGTTCGAGTCCGACGTGTCGGCCGATTCCGACTTCAGCAAGGAGATCACCGCCCTCGCCGAGGCCGGGGGCGAGTACTCCTTCATCGACAGCAACGGCGTCGTGGTGGTATCGAGCAACCCCGACCGGCTGGCCCGTCCCCTCCCTGACCCCGATGTGGCCAAGGGCAGTCCTCGCCTTCATCGCACCGGCGGGCTGGTCGTCGCCACCGCCGACGTGCCCACCGCGGACTGGCGCCTCGTGTTCACCCAGGATGCCAACGACTTCGAGTCGGGTCTCGGTCGCCGGGTCGCGCAGGCCACGACCCTCATCGCCTTCGGCTCCATCGTCTTCGGCGCCCTGCTCATCGTCGTGCTGGCCCGCAGGCTGCGAGCCGAGCGGCGTGAGCGGCAGCGTGCCGAGGAGATGACGGCAGCACGCGAGGAGTTCGTCAGCATCGTCTCCCACGAGCTGCGCACCCCGGTGGCGGGCGTGCTCGGGTTCCTGCAGTCGGCCATCGACCACTGGGACCAGCTCGACGACGCCAGCCGCCGCCACGCGGCCGAGCGGGCGTGCGCCAACGCCCAGCGCCTGCAGTCGCTCACGCGTGACGTGCTGGACACGAGCGTGGCCGAAGCCGGTGGCCTGTCCTACAGCTGGGACATCGTCGACCTCCGCAGCGAGGTCGAGGCCGCGGTCAACAGTGCACGCGACCTCCGCCCTGAACGCACGATCACGCTGCGCACCGGCGACGACGCGGCCTGGGTCAGGGCCGACCCCGACCGCATCCACCAGGTCCTCATCAACCTGCTGGAGAACGCGGCCACCAACGCACCGGCGGAGACGGAGATCGAGGTGGAGCTGCGCACCGCGGGCGGCGAGGTCGAGGTGGCCGTCGTCGACCACGGCCCCGGTCTGTCGGAGGGCGACCTCGAGCGCGTCTTCGAGAAGTTCGTGCGCGGTCGCAGCACGATCCGGGGCACGGGTCTCGGGCTCTACCTCGCGCGGGAGATCATGACCGCCCACCACGGCCGCATCGTCGCCAGCACCAACGGCGGCGCCGGTGCCACCTTCACCTTCACGCTGCCGCTGGTGGCGGCGCCCGCCACGCCGGTGGCCTAGCGACCTGAGTCACTAGAGCTCGGCCACCAGCCGGCGCAGGGCGCGGATGTTGCCCTTCAACTGATAGCGGACCCCGAGACGATCCGCTTCATCGCGGATGTCCGCCGCCCGGTAGTTGGTGTAGAGCACGATCCCGACGTCGGGGAGCTCGTCGCGCACACGCGCCGCGATCTCGAGGCCGGTCGGCCCGGGCGGCATGCGGTAGTCGATGACGAGCACGTCGGGCTGATGCTGCACACACAGCCGGTATGCGTCCTCGCCGCCGGCGGCGCTGGCCACCACGCGATGACCCTCGGCCTGCAGGTCCACGGTCAGCAGGTCGGTGAACTCTGGGTCGTTGTCGGCGACAACGATGCGACGCGTCAGCACGTGCGAGCGGGGGCCGTGGTCGTCGTGACAAGACCGGCCGGGGGACGGGTCACGGCCGACGTCGCCTCGCTCGGCGGAGGCGGCGGCGGCGCCCGTCCGAGGAAGCGATCCACCAGTTCACGCGTCTGCGGTTGGCGCACGCGCAGAATGGACGCGCGCCGTCCATCCACCGCGACGTGGTCGAAGACCGCCGGAACCGTCTCCATGTGCAGGGCTGTCGGCACCAATGTGCGGAAGCGCCGGGCCAATCCCTCGATCTCGCCCGCCGACAGCTCCTTGTCGAGGCGCACGTTGGCGGTACCGGTTGTAACCAGACGGTGGATGGTGAGGGGGTTCCGCACCGAGCGGACCTTGGCCAGCACGCGGCGGATGAAGTCCTGCTGGCGGCTGATGCGGTCGAGGTCGCCGGCACCGCCGGTCTGCCATTCCCCACCGACGAGCATCTCGTAGTTGCGACTGCGGACGTAGGCCAGGGCCTGGTCGCCGTCGAGCTCGGTGCACCCTGCCTTGTCGACCTGCAGGCCCGTGACGGTGTCGCGTGCGGGCGTGGTGAAGTACACCGAGACCCCGCCGACGGCGTGGACGATGTCACGGAAGCCGGCGAAGTCCACCTCGACGTAGTGGTGGATGGGGACGCCCAGCGCGGCCCTGATGGTGCGGACCAGGTTGTCGGGACCGCGCTCGAAGGCGGTGTTGATGCGGTTCTCACCGCCGGATGCGATCGGAACCCAGAGGTCGCGAGGGATTGAGAGCACCGACGCCAGCTCGCGGTCGGGCTCGATGAGCAGCACCAACATCGTGTCGCTTCGCTGCCCGCTCACCATGTCCGGGGTCCCGAACTCATCGGACTCGGCCGTGACCGGCGCACGGCTGTCGGATCCGACGACGAGCACGTTCATGGCCCCATCGGACGCCCGCTGGTCGCACGAGCGGCAGGCGATGCGGGGGATGTTCCCGAGTTGCACCGCCCCGTAGACGATGGCCGCGCCGAAGCCGACCACCACCACGCCCATGCCGATGCAGAGCCAGATGAGGATGCGGTTTCGCAGGTCGGGGAGATTAGGGGTTGACGGCTTCCCGAACATGATTCAGGATCCCTAACAGTGTTAGAGCAACCGATCACTGATAGGCGCTCGAAGCGGCATGAAGCAACCAAGGCCGAGATCCTCGAGGCGGCGTGGGAGCTCGTGCGGGCGGAGGGTCTGGCCGCGCTGTCGCTGCGGGATGTGGCCCGCACGGTGGGCATGCAGGCACCGTCGCTGTACCAGTACTTCGACTCGAAGCACGCGATCTACGACGCCATGTTCGCCCAGGGCTACCGCGAGCTCCTCGAGCGGATGGTGTGGGACGACACCGACAAGGACACACGCGCCAAGCTCAAGCGGCGGGCCCGTCTGTTCATCGACTTCTGTGTCGAGGACCCGGCCCGGTACCAGCTGCTGTTCCAGCGCACCATCCCCGGCTTCGAACCCTCGTCCGAGTCCTACGCCCTCGCCGTCGAATCACTCACCTACACACGCACCGAGCTCGGCAAAGCGGGGCTGACCGAGCCCGCCAATCTCGATCTCTGGACGGCGCTCATCACCGGTCTCACGGACCAGCAGATCTCCAACGACCCGGGCGGCGACCGCTGGCTGCAGCTCGTCGACGAGGCCGTTGACATGCTCCTCGATCACCTCGACACCAAGAAGCGGAGGCGGAAGTGAACCACGCGGAGGCAATGGCGCTGGCGCGCACGGAGTACGACCGGCTGCTCGCCGTCGTCGACCAACTCGAGCCCCACGACTGGGCCAAACAGACCGACAACGACCTGTGGGACGTGCGAGCCATGCTCGGGCACGTGCTCGGCACCATGGATGCCAACGCCAGCATCCGCGAGAGCCTCCGCCAGCAGCGGGCCGCGGCCCGCGAGGCCAAGGCAGTTGGCGGCTTCCCGGTGGATGCGACCACCGCCTTGCAGGTCGAGAAGCACGCGAAGCGCTCGCCGGAGGAGGTCGTGACCTCCCTGCACGCGATGGCGCCACGCGCGCTCAGGGGTCGCAAGAACACGCCGGTGTTCGTGCGGGCCATCTCCATCACACCGGGGCCGCCGTTCCCGGGCCGGTGGAAGCTCGGCTACGTGATCGACATCATCTACACCCGGGACACCTGGATGCACCGCGTCGACCTGTGCCGGGCGACAGACAAGGAGCTGGTGCTGACCGCCGACCACGACGGCGTCCTCGTCGCCGACGTGGTCGAGGAGTGGGCCCGGGCCCACGGACAGCCGTTCACCCTGGTGCTGACCGGACCGGCCGGCGGCACATGGAGTCAGGGGGACGGTGGCGAGCGGATCACGCTCGACGCCGTCGAGTTCTGCCGGATCCTTTCAGGCCGGGGCACCGGCTCCGGCCTGCTGACCCAGGGGGTTGCATTCTGATGGAAACCACGATCACCGAGATCAACGACGGCATCTACCGCGTGTCCACGTTCATCCCCGACGCGGGCATGAACTTCAACCAGTTCGTCATCGACGCGGAGGAGCCCATGCTGTTCCACACCGGGCACCGCCAGCTGTTCCCACTGGTGAGTGAGGCGGTGCGCACCGTGCTCGACCCTGCTTCGCTGCGCTGGATCTCCTACGGGCACTTCGAATCCGACGAGTGCGGGGCGCTCAACCAGTGGTTGCACGTGGCGCCTGGCGCAACGGCGGCCCAGGGCGCGACCGGCGTGCTCGTGTCGCTCAACGACTTCGCCGACCGTGCTCCCCGCATGCTCGGCGACGGCGAGGTGCTCGACCTGGGTGGCAAGCGGGTGCGCTGGATCGACACGCCCCATGTCCCCCACGGCTGGGACGCGGGGCTCGTCTACGAGGAGACCACTGGCACGCTGCTCTGCGGTGACCTGTTCACCCGCGTGGGAGACACGCCCGCCCTGGTCGCTGACGACATCCTCACCCCCGCCATCGACGCCGAGGCCATCTTCCACGACACCTCGGTGACCCCACTCACCGCCCCGACAATGCGCCGCCTGGCCGACCTCGAACCCACCACCCTCGGCCTCATGCACGGCGCGTCCTACAACGGCCCCGAGGCCGGCGCCTCCCTGCGAGCCCTCGCCGACCACTTCGAGTCCGAGCTCACCGCCGTCAGCGTCTGATCCCCCGGTTTCTGGCGCACTCACGGCATAGTCGACCGTCAGTGCACCCGAATCCAGCGTTACATCCCCAGGCCCAGGCGGTTGACAGCGCCCAGCACGGCGCGGAGCGACGCGGTGAGGATGGATTCGTCGAGGCCGACGCCCCAGCGGACGTTGCCGTCGGCGTCGCGGGCCTCGACGTAGGCGGCGGCGGTGGCCTCGCTGCCGGCGCTGACCGCGTGCTCGGCGTAGTCGAGCACCTCGACGTCGATGCCGAGGCCGCTGCGCAACGCATGCACGAAGGCGGCGATGGGGCCGTTGCCCTCGGCGTTGACGGTGCGGTGCTCGCCGGCGACGAGGAGCTGGGCGGTGACGGTGGCGTTGTGCTCGCTGGTGGTCGTCTCGTAGGACAGCAGGCTGATGCGCGGCTCGGTCGGGAGGTACTCCCGATTGAAGGTGTCCCACATCTCGGCGGGCATGATCTCGGTACCCGTGTCCTCGGCGATGGTCTGGATGGCGCTGGAGAACTCGATCTGGAGTCGCCGGGGCAGTTCGAGCCCGTGCTCCGCCTTCATGATGTAGGCGACGCCGCCCTTACCCGACTGGCTGTTGACGCGGATGACGGCCTCGTAGGTGCGGCCCACGTGCTTGGGGTCGATGGGCAGGTACGGCACGCCCCACGTGTCGTAATCCTCGGGCAGGGCCTCGAAGCCCTTCTTGATGGCGTCCTGGTGCGAACCCGAGAACGACGTGTAAACGAGGTCGCCCACATACGGGTGGCGCAGGTGCACCGGCAGGCGGTTGGCGTACTCGGCGACCCGGCGCAGCGCGTCGATGTCGCTCATGTCGAGCTCGGGGTCGACGCCCTGGCTGAACAGGTTCATGGCCAAGGTGATCACGTCGACGTTGCCCGTGCGCTCGCCGTTGCCGAACAGTGTGCCCTCGACGCGGTCGGCGCCGGCCATGACACCGAACTCGGCGGCGGCCACCGCGCAGCCCCGGTCGTTGTGAGGATGCAGCGACAGCACGACCTTGTCGCGGTTGGGCATGTTGCGGTGGAAGTACTCGATGACGTCGCCGTAGATGTTGGGCGTGTACATCTCGATGGTCGCCGGCAGGTTGAGGATGAGCTTCTTGGTCGTCGTCGGCTCGATGACGTCCATGACCGCCGAGCAGATCTCGATGACGTAGTCGATCTCGGTGCCGGTGAAGCTCTCGGGGGAGTACTCGTAGAAGACGTCGGTGTCGCCCAGGACGTCCTTCTCCAGCTTGCGGCACAGGCGGGCGGCGTCGACCGCGATCTGGGTGATGCCCTCCTTGTCCATGTTGAAGACGACCCGGCGCTGCAGCACCGACGTGGAGTTGTAGAAGTGCACGATCGCCTTCGGCGCCCCCACCAGGCACTCGTAGGTGCGCTCGATGAGCTCGGGCCGGCACTGCACCAGCACCTGGATCGTCACGTCATCGGGAATCAGGTCTTCTTCGATGAGCTGGCGCACGAAGTCGTAGTCGGGCTGCGACGCGGAGGGGAACCCGACCTCGATCTCCTTGAAGCCCATCTGCACGAGCGTCTGGAACATCCGCAGCTTGCGGGCCGGGTCCATGGGGTCGATGAGCGCCTGGTTGCCGTCACGCAGGTCGACGGAGCACCACAGCGGCGCCTTCTCGATCTGACGGTTGGGCCACTCGCGGTCGGGCAGGCGGAGCGGGAGCGGCCGGAAGGGCGTGTACTTCTCGAACGGCATCTTCTTCGGCGTGACGTTCTCCGGAGGCATCTCTCGCTTCTTTCAGGTCGTGTGACGGGCAACAAAAAACCTCCTGGCCTTTCGGCGCAGGTGGTGGGGGCGAGCACGCGCGCGTGCTCGCCTCAGGTAAGGAGGAGCAGGCTGGCGCGCAGAACCTGGACAGACATGGTCTCGTCATCGTACAGCAGAGCCCCGAACCGTCAACCCCTCGGGACTACGCTCGGCGGGTGATCAGGCGGATGTTCCGCATCGGCGTGCGGCTCGGGCTGCTCGCAGCGGCGGGCTATACGGTGGCCAAGGTGCTGCAGCGCCGCAAAGGCGAACCCACGGTTGCGGGCGCGCCCACGTGGCCACCCGTCACGCCACGGCGCCCGGGACCCTCGCTCGAGCCGTCCC
>JBEEFQ010000059.1:0-6160 GCA_041166245.1 Actinomycetota bacterium
ACGTCATCGCCACCACCAACCTGAACGGCGACTACGCGTCCGACGCCCTGGCCGCCCAGGTGGGGGGCATCGGCATCGCCCCGGGCGCCAACATCAACTACGTGACCGGCCACGGCATCTTCGAGGCCACCCACGGCACGGCGCCCAAGTACGCCGGCCAGGACAAGGTCAACCCCGGCTCGGTGCTGCTCTCCGGCGTGATGATGTTCGAGCACCTGGGCTGGGAGGACGCCGCCGACGACGTCATCCGGGCCCTGGAGGCCACCATCGCCGACCGGATCGTCACCTACGACTTCGCCCGCCTGACCGAGGGCGCCACCGAGGTCAAGACGTCGGAGTTCGCGTCGGCGATCGTCGACCGGCTCTAGGACGACCTACGGGCCTCGGCCCGCGATGTCGACGACGGCGCCGAGGAACCTCGGGAGCGTGGCGAGCGTCGCGACGATCAGCACCGCTCGGCCTGCCAGCACCACCTGGCGTCGGCGGGCCAGCTCGCCCAGGTCGCGGATCTGATTGAGGCCGACGATCACCGCGCCGAGCGCGATCGCGACGACGGCCGGAGCCACGAACAGGAAAAGCGGCAGCACGACGCCGTAGCGGGCCAGCACCGGGGCCTCGGCGCGCACCATTGGCAACGATCGGCTGAAGCGGCCTGCGACAGCGGCAACGAGCATCCCCTGGCCCAGGCCGAGCGCGATGAAGGTCGCCACCGACAGCCACCCCGGGCCGACGATGTCGAAGTCGGGGTTGGCCTTGCGTAGCGGGTCGATGGCAGGCGAGAACAGGACGACGAGCAGCGCGCCGCACAGCAAGCCGCCGAGGCGGCCAGCTGGCAGCCAGCGCCGGATCAGCATGTAGAGCAGGCCGGAGGCCAGCCCGAAGAAGAGCGCGGTGAAGAGGACGAGCCCGACCGATCCGCCGACAGATATGCGTCCGACCGTCTCCTCTGCCTCCGTGAGGCGGCCCTGGGCCGAATCCCCGGCGGTTGCGGCGAGGAGGCGCATGGCCAGGCGCCCGCCGGGTCCGGCCATCAGCATGCCCGCACCCGCGCCAGCAGCCGTCGTCACAGCGACGAACCAGAGGTAGCGGCGGGCCACGTGGACGGGCGCGATCGGCTCGCCGTCCGCCGTCCAGGGCGGTTGGAAGGCCAGGCCGCCCCACCTGACGATGGCCACGACGCCGAAGACCACGAGCAGGCTGCAGACGATTACGACGCCCATGGCCTCATGGTGGGGGAGCCTACGGGTGCGGGTAGGTTTGGACGGCTTTCCCGGCGACAAGGAGGAACACGTGAAGGTCACCGTCGTGGGCGCGGGCTTCTACGGCTCGACCACCGTCCAGCGCATCGCGGAGGCGGGCTACGCCGACGAGGTCGTGATGGTCGACATCATCGAGGGCAAGCCCCAGGGACTGGCGCTCGACATGATGCAGAGCCGGCCCATCGAGGGGTTCGAGACGCGGATCGTCGGGAGCAACGACTACGCACCGACGGCGGGATCGGACGTGTGCGTGATCACCGCCGGCCTGCCCCGCAAGCCGGGCATGAGCCGCATGGACCTGCTCGAGGTCAACGCCAAGATCGTCGGTGACGTGACGCGCCAGCTGGTCGCGACGTCACCCGACGCGGTCTTCGTGGTCGTGTCCAACCCGCTCGACGAGATGACGGCGCTGTGCGCCAAGGTTGCGGCCGTCCCCACGGCGCGGGTCATGGGCCAGGCGGGCATGCTCGACACGGCCCGGTTCAAGCACTTCGTGTCGGAGAAGACGGGCGTGTCCCCCCTGCGCATCGAGGCCATGACCCTCGGGTCGCACGGCGAGACCATGGTGCCCGTTCCCTCCCAGGTCACGGTCGACGGCAAGCCCCTCAATGAGGCGCTCGACCAGGCCGCCATCGACGAGGTCGTGCAGAAGACCCGGGACGGTGGGGCCGAGATCGTGGGCCTGCTGAAGACCGGTTCCGCCTACTACGCGCCCTCGTCGGCCGCGGCCAAGATGGTGGAGGCCATCGTCAAGGACACGGGCGAGGTCATGCCCGTCTGCGCCTGGGTCGAGGGCCAGTACGGCATCAAGGACGTCTACCTGGGCGTGCCCGCCAAGCTGGGCCGCGCCGGTGTCCTCGAGGTCGTCGAGCTCGACCTCACCCCCGACGAGGTCGCGGCCCTGCGTACCGCCGCCGACGCCGTCCGCGCCAAGCAGGCCGACGTCGAGGGCCTCGTCTAGGAGCTCAGAGCCTGTACTCGAGGCAATACGTCGCGGAATCCGCGACGCATTGCCTCGAGAACGGGATCAGGTGGGCTGGGCGACCCGGATCTCGATGCCCAAGCGGCCGAGATAGGCCAGCTTCTTCTCGATGGCCGTCTGCCATTCGGCCAGGTCCTTCTCGAAATGGGCGCGATCACCCTCCTCGTACGCGTGCTCCAACTCGTCGAACGCGCAGTCCTCTGCGTCCAACAGGGCCCGGTACTTCGCGAGGAAGTGGTCGTCGATCACCTCGGACAGGGTCACGGGCAGCTCCCTTTTCTCAGAATGAGGGGCGGTCCTCGGACTCTACCCTGTTGCCCTGTGCCCCGCTCCTCGCCGCCTGATCCGCCGCGCCGTCCCACTGGCGCGGAACGGCGGCGGGCCGAGGCCGAGAAGCTGGGCGCCACCGGCGAGGTCGCGGATGTGCTCGGACGCCACATGAAGAACGGCCAGCTCGTGTCGCTTCCGATGAAACGGGCGTCGCGTATGGCCCTGCTCGACTTCTTCGCCGCCCAGTTCGAGCCGGGCAAGGTGTACTACGAGCGCGACCTGAACGCGATCCTCAAGCGCTTCTCGGACGACACCGCGTCGATCCGACGAGCCCTCGTCGACGACGAGTTCATGGAGCGACGCGACAACTTCTACTGGCGCGCCGGCGGCACGTTCGAGGTCGACTGAGGAGCGGTTCGCACGAGGGCCGAGTCGAGGAGCAGCAACACCACGGGACCGCCGACCGCGAGCCCGAGCGCCACCATGTTGGCGAGCTTGTCCGACGAGCTGTACACGTCGAGGTGGCGGGCGTGGTACACGAAGTGCGGCACGCTGTAGAGCAGCGACGCGATGGCGGCGGTGCGCACCAACACCGGCGTCAGGTGCACCAGCGCCACGATGAGCAGGAAGGCGAGCGCGAGGTTCAGGGCGCCGAAGTCGCGCACCAGATGCTCGTTGTAGGGTCCGTCGACCGAGACCCAGTGCCGTCCGCCGCCGGGGAAGTCCTCGTAGAACGACCGCGGCGCGAACTCGGCCCACACGCCGACGAGCAGCGCGGAGAACGCCAACAGAGCGAGGATGACGCGGCTCACGGTCTGGGGCATCAGCCCTCCTTCATGGCGGCGGCCACGACCGGCCAACCCTCGCGGACGCTCGGGTACGCCGGCGCCCATCCTGTCGCGTCCTTGAAGCGCTTGTTGCTGACCCGCATGGAGCGCATGTAGAAGCGGCCCTTCTCGCCGCTCACCTTGGCGACCACCTCGGGGATCTTGCGGGGCGGCTTCTTGCCGAGAGCGGCGGCCACTGTCTCGCCGAAGACCTTGCGGGTCAGGGGCTCGTCATCGGTGACGTTGTAGGTACCCGCCGGAGCATTCAGGGCGGCGACGACCGCGGCGCCCGCGTCGTCGGCGTGGATGGTGGTCACATAGCCGTCGTCGGGGCCGACCGCGGGCGACAGCCGGCGCTTCACCAGCTTGGCCATCATCTCCGTATGGATGGCCTCCGGCGCGTAGAACTGCCCGAACCGCAGCACGACGCCGGTGCCACCTCCGTCGGTGAAGCGTCGCGTCTCCTTCTCGGCGTCCAGCATGGAGCCGCCGAGCGACGGGAGATCGAGGGGCGCGTCCTCGTCGATCCAGTCCGCGCCGCCGTCGCGGTACATGAACGAGACGGCCTCCTGCACGTAGCGCGACGCTCCCGTGGCGAGGGCGGCGTCGACAAGGTTCTTCGACGCCTCGGACCGGAGCCGGTCGTTCTCGGACCACACGCCGGGCAGTGCCGCCTTCGAGAACGGCGGGATGTGAGTTGCCAGGTTCATCACGACCTCGTGGCCGTCCACCGCGGCCTTGACTGCGGCAGGGTCGAAGAGGTCGACGGTGACGGGCGTGGCCCCGAGGGAGCGCACCAGCGCGGCCTTCTCCTCGCTCCGGGCCACCGCGGTGACGTCGTGGCCCGCCTCCACCAATCGGCCGACCGCCCGCTTGCCCAGCACACCGGTCGCGCCGGCGACGAACACCTTCATGTCAGTACCTCCTGCATCCAGGTGGCCGCCTTGACGGCCTGTCGGGGGTCGACGTCGCGGGCGAGTCCGCCCAGGATGTCGGCCAGGGTCTGCTCCTGCAGCGACGCCCGCCACGCGTCTTCGGCCCGCCACATGGCCCGGGCGATCC
This sequence comes from Actinomycetota bacterium, assembly GCA_041166245.1. Classification (GTDB taxonomy): domain Bacteria; phylum Actinomycetota; class Acidimicrobiia; order Acidimicrobiales; family JAFATL01; genus JBEEFP01. Next base: position 4,401 of record JBEEFQ010000059.1, read on the forward strand.
CGCAGGGGATCTTGTAGTGCTTGGGGTCCATGCCCGCCGGGCCCCGCTGGCGGATCTCCGTGCAGCGGAAGGCGGGCTCGCCGCCCTCGACCGCGATGACGATGTCGAGCAGGCTCACGTCCGCCGCGGGTCGGGCCAGCCGGTACCCACCTTTGGGGCCCTGGGTCGATTCCACGATGCCGGCCCGGGCCAGGGCCTGGAGGTGCTTGGCCAGGTAGGCCGCCGGCACGCCGTGGAACTCGGCCAGCCGGGCTGCGGGAAGGGCGATGCCCTTCGGCAGCAGGGCCAGCACCGTGCAGCAGTGGATCGACCACTCGACGCCATCGCTGATCTTCATTATCCGGATATTTACTATCCGAATTTAGGTGGTGTCAACTCCAACGTCGAGCGCGACGGACGCGAGGGCGTCGATCAGCGCCTGCGTCGGAGGAGGCAGACCCGGCCCCTTCCAGTCCGCCCACATGGGGCCCAGTCCTCGGGCGCGGGGCGGCAGCTCGAGCTGCACCCCGCCGCCCCGCAGCTGGTTCACCGGGTTGTCGGGGTGCAGCCCCCGCAGCTCTGCAGGGACCTGGTGCAGCTCCTGGACGATGGTGTAGTCGGGGAGGGCGGCCCCGATCGCGGCGGCCACCACCGCCGCGAGCTCGCGGTTGCCGCCGCCGACGAGGATGTCGGTCCATCGGCCTTCCCGTCCGTAGCCGTGCAGCGCGACGGCCACCTCGACGTGGTCGAGGAAGGCGCGCAGCTTGGGCGAGGCGTCGGCGGTGATCAGGCGGGACGGGATGTGCCAGCGCAGCTCGGGGGGCTGGGCGACGACGTAGAGCGAGGCGCCGGATCGCGCCGCGGCCGCGGTGGCAATCGTGTCGGTCACCTGCTCCAGCGAGCCGCCGTGGAACGCGAGGAAGCCGAAGCGCGACCGCAGCTCGAGTGTCTCGACGACCCCCGGCTGGGCCAGCAGGTCGGCGAACACCCGCCTACCGGCGCCTGATCGGGTGGTCCTCCGGAACCTCCACCACGACGATCGGAAGCCCGTCGGGATCGGCGATCCACATCTCCGCGAGCCCCCACGGCTCGCGGCGGGGCTCGCGGACGATCTCCACGCCCGCGTCCCGCAGCTCCTTGTGGGCGGCGTCGAGGTCGCGGACCTGGAGCCAGAGCCGGATCGCATCCGAAGTCAGCCCTTGGCCTCGACCGGACACCTCGACGAAGCCGCCACCCAGGAAGTAGACGACGCCGCGCTCGGGACCCTCGCCGAACTCGCGGTAGACGGCAAGCCCGAGCGTCTCGCCGTAGAACCGGTGCGACCGCTCGGGTTCGAGGGGACGGATCAGGACACGGCTGGAGAGCACCTCCACGCCGGCCGACGTTAGTGAGCGACCGCTAGCGAGCGAGCCAATGTGATGGTGAGCTAGAGGATGCACTCGTCGATGCGGTTGCCCCTGGCGAAGCGCCCGATGCGCTGGGCCAGGTCCACCGCCTCGTCGTCGATCTTCGTGTAGAGATCCTCGTCACCGGCCTTCACCGCCGCCGCGTAACGATGGCCGACGGCGATGAACCGGTCCCAGTCGGCCAGCCACGCCCGCACCTTGCTCTGGTCCGCGGCCCGCACCTCCAGGGTGCGCAGCTCGGCTGCGACCGCCGCCAGCCCGTCGGCCGTGGCGTCGATCGTGGCGGGCTTCAGCTCGGTCGTGCTCGGGGCCTTGCGGTCAGGCGCGCGGAGCTTGGCGACGGTCGTGCGGCACACGGTGTTGGCCCGGCGGACG
>JBEEFQ010000060.1:0-3652 GCA_041166245.1 Actinomycetota bacterium
GTGGCGTTGCCCGACCTTCGACTCGACGATCTGCTCCCCCTTCAGCCGGGCGATGGCGAACCCGCCCTTGCGGACGAGCAAGACTCCCCAGCGGGCAGGTGGTTTGCACGACGCCGCGAACGCCGCAGGATCAGCCGGCCCGTCGTACGACGCGGCGAAGGGTGGTGCCGCCTCGAACGTGGAGCCGTCCGCTGCGCGACCCGTCAGGCGCCCGACGACGACGGCCAGCTCGGCCTCGCCGTGCCTGGCGACGAAGTTGTCCACCCAGCGCTCCAATCGCGCCGGTACGACGAGGACCTCCCGGGCGGTCATCCCGGTGGCAGGTGCCGGGCCAGGAACGCGACCGTGCGCTCCCAGGCCAACGCAGACGCCTGTGCGTGGTACATCGGGAAGTCAGGGTTGTCGAAGGCGTGGTCGGCGCCCTCGTAGGTCTCGAATGTGACGTCCGGGCGGGCGGTGAGTGCCTTCCTGACCAGCTCCACCGTCTCGGAGTCGATGTAGCTGTCGGCCAGTCCGAAGTGGTGCAGCGAGGGAGCTGTCACCTCGGGCGCGAGGTCCAGCATGCTCGGCAGCGACGAGCCGTAGTAGCTGACCAGCACGTCGGGGTCGGTGACCGCGGCGACGTTGAACGCGAGTGCGCCGCCGAAGCAGAAGCCCACGATGCCGGTGCCGCCGCCGACGCCAGGGAGACGGCCGAGCTCCTCGAGTGCCGCTGCGCTGTCGGTCACCGCGGCATCCCAGTCGACCTGCTGGGCCAGGGCGAACGCCTCCCCGAGCGCGTCCGGGCCGTCCTCGACCCGGGATGCGCCGATGCGCCAGTAGATCTCGGGAGCGAGCACCACGTAGCCGAGGCCGGCCAGGTCCTGTGCGCGACTGATGATGTAGTCGCTGACCCCGAAGATCTCCTGCAGCAGCAGGATCCCGGGGCCGCTGCCCGAGGCCGGCCGCCATACGTGCGCGGGCATGCTCCCGTCAGGGGTCTGGACTGCGATCGTGTCTGATGGCATGCCGACGAACGTACGCGAGAGCCGGTCGAGCGTCGCTCAGCTCCAGCTCACCTTGGCGGTACGACGCCAGAAGTCGTAGGCCTTGCCCCCGACCTCGTCGGTCCTGTTCCACAGCGCGAGGTAGAGGGTCTCCGCGGAGCCCTCGAGCACCAGGTCGGCTTGCTCGTTGCTGTCCTGCTCGACGACGGGCGGCTCACTGCTGACGTGCACCAGCCACGAACGGTTGACGTCGTTCGGCCGGATGGCCAGGCGGAGGGGCTTCTCACTCCTCAGGCTCGACCTGCCGCGGGTGAGGAACCCGTTGAGCAGCTCGTCGATGCCGTCTAGCGCGATCTGGCGGGTGACCTCGGTGTCCGCTGCCCGGGGGAACCGACCGAGTGCCGCTCCCTGGGCATCCACGGAGTGGATGGTGGTCTCGTGGCACTGGCGCCTGGCCCAGAACTGGCGCGGAGCGGGGGCGTTCTTCAGGAAGACCATCGCCTCGAGATCGGGCGGCGCGCTCTGCAGGGCCCTGATCAGGTCGAGCCCGCCGTCGTGCAGCCAGATCACCGGGTCAGGTGAAGCCATGCCCTCGTCGTGGAACGGCTGCGGGTTGCCTTGCTTGCCCAGGACGTGCGCGGTGGCCCAGCGGTGCACCATGCCCTGGTGTACGACGAGGTCGCGGACCGTCCACTCCGGGGCGGTCGGGACCGGGGCGTCCAAGCCGGCCTTGCGGGCGTGGGAGACGAACCCGGCCAGGGCGTTGCGGATGCCCTCCATGCACTCGGAGAAATCGAGGTCGACGTCAACGGCGAGCTCGGCGTCCATAGCCCGGCGATCAGCCCTGCGCCCGAAGAATCCTCTGCGTTCGGCCATTGTCTAGACGTTGAAACCGAGTGCGCGCAGCTGCTCACGACCGTCGTCGCTGATCTTGTCCGGACCCCACGGCGGCATCCAGACCCAGTTGATGGTGACGTCGCCGACGATCCCCTCCAGGGCGGAGTTGGTCTGGTCCTGGATGACGTCGGTCAGCGGGCAGGCCGCCGAGGTGAGCGTCATGTCCAGCACCGCGTTGGAGTGCTCGTCGAGGTGCACGTCGTACACCAGGCCGAGGTCGACCACGTTGATGCCGAGCTCGGGGTCGACCACGTCCTTCATCGCCTCGAACACGTCGTCCTTGGTCGCGGTGGCGGTGCCGCCACCGGTTGCCTCGGGCACCTCGGGGAGGTCGTCGTGGTTCGTGTGCTGGGTGTCGGTCATGTGTCCTCCTTGGTGATGACCTGAGCGGTGGCGTCCTTGAACGCCATCCAGGAAAGCAGTGCGCACTTGATGCGGGCTGGGAACTTGGCGACGCCGGCGAAGGCGATGCCGTCTTCAAGTATCTCCTCGTCGGGCTCGACCTTGCCACGGCCGTGCATCAGCTCGACGAACGCCTCGTGGGTCTTCAGCGCCCGGCTGACCGGCTGGCCGATGACGAGGTCGGCCATCACCGAGGTCGCGGCCTGGCTGATCGAGCAGCCCTCCGCGTCGTACGAGACGTCGCTGACGGTCTCGTGCCCCGGCTCACCCTCGAGGTGGACGCGCAGGGTGACCTCGTCGCCGCACGTGGGGTTGACGTGGTGCACCTCAGCCTCGAACGGCTCCCGCAGCCCCGCATGGTGCGGGCTGCGGTAGTGGTCGAGGATGATCTCCTGGTACAGGCTGTCGAGGTCCATCACTTCACCTTGAAGTAGCTCTTGGTGTAGTTGATTCCCTCGATCAGGGCGTCAATCTCCTCCGGGGTCGTGTAGAGGTACGACGATGCGCGCGTGGAGCTCTGCACGCCGTACCTCTTGTGCGCCGGCTTGGCGCAGTGGTGCCCTGCCCGTACGGCGATCCCGCGGCTGTCGAGCGTCTGGGCGACGTCGTGCGGGTGCACGCCCGCCACCTCGAAGGACACCGCTCCCCCGCGCATGGTCGGGTCGAGCGGGCCCAGCACCGTGACGCCACCGATCGTGGCGAGCCCGTCGAGCAGCAGGCCGGTGACCGCCTGCTCGTGGCGGTGGATGTTGTCCAGGCCGATGTGGCTGAGGTAGTCGATCGCCGCGCCCAGGCCGACCGCTTCCACGATCGGCGGGGTGCCTGCCTCGAACTTGTGCGGGATCCCGGCGTACGTCGACCGCTCCATCGTCACGGTGGCGATCATCTCGCCACCACCGAGGAAGGGCGGCAGCTGGTCGAGCAGCTCAGTCTTGCCCCAGAGCACGCCGATTCCGGTCGGACCGGTGACCTTGTGGCCGGTGAAGGCCAGGAAGTCGGCGTCCACCGCCTGCACGTCCACGGGCAGCTGGGGTGCCGCCTGGGAGGCGTCGAGGACCACGACGGCGCCCACCTCGTGGGCACGCCGCGCGACCTCGGCGACCGGGTTGACGGTGCCGAGCATGTTCGAGACCCACGTCAGCGAGACCACCTTGGTCTGCTCGGTGATCAGCTCGTCGATGTTCGAGAGGTCAAGGTGGCCGTCGTCGGTGAGGCCGAACCAGCGCAGCTCGGCGCCCTTGCGCTCGGTCAGCAGCTGCCACGGCACGATGTTGGAGTGGTGCTCCATCTCGGTGATCACGACGCGGTCGCCCGATTTCACCTCGAGCGGTCCTGCCCACGCCATCGTGTTGGCGACCAGGTTCAGC
>JBEEFQ010000061.1:0-12030 GCA_041166245.1 Actinomycetota bacterium
GCTGCCCCGCGGGGCACGGGTGAAGACGGCGATCCGCGGCACCCTCAAGGAGGTGCTCGTCGGTCCCGCCCATGAGAACGACGGCCGCCTCAACCTCTTCGGCGCCCTCCGCACCTCGATGGCCACGTGCGGCTACCAGACGGTGAAGGAGTTCCAGAAGGCCGAGGTCATGGTCGCCCCTGCGCTCCAGACGGAGGGCAAGAACCTCCAGCGGGCCCAGGGCATCGGCATGGCCCACTGAGGCGCACCATGCCTGAGACCGAAGCGTTCGACACCGTCCTCGTCGTCGACTTCGGCGCCCAGTACGCGCAGCTCATCGCCCGTCGGGTCCGCGAGGCGCACGTCTACAGCGAGATCGTGCCTCACACGATGCCGATCGCCGAGATGCTGGCCAAGCGGCCGGCCGGCATCATCTTCAGCGGCGGTCCGAAGTCGGTGCACGTGGCGGGCGCGCCCACCATCGACCCTGCCGTGTACGGCACCGGTGTCCCTGTGCTCGGCATCTGTTACGGCGCCCAGCTCGTCGCCATGCAGCTCGGCGGTGAGGTGGCCCGCACCGACCAGGGTGAGTACGGCCGCACCGGGCTCGAGGTCACGGGCTCGTCGCCGCTCTTCGAGGACCTACCGAAGCAGCAGAACGTGTGGATGAGCCACGGCGACTCGATCGTCGCCGCCCCGCCCGGCTTCAAGGTCACGGCGCGGACCGACGCCGTGCCCGTCGCCGCCCTCGAGGACTCCGAGCGGGCGGTCTACGGCGTGCAGTTCCATCCCGAGGTGGTGCACACCGAGCGGGGTCAGGAGGTGCTCAAGCACTTCCTCTACGACGTGTGCGGCTGCCGTCCGAGCTGGACGATGGCGTCGATCATCGAGCAGTCGGTGGAGGCGATCCGCGAACAGGTCGGCGACGAGCAGGTCATCTGCGGCCTGTCCGGCGGGGTGGACTCGGCCGTCGCCGCCGCCCTCGTCCACAAGGCGGTGGGGGACCAGCTCACGTGCGTCTTCGTGGACACCGGCATGATGCGCGCCGGCGAGGCCGACCAAGTGGAGGAGACGTTCCGCCGCCAGTTCAACGTGCACCTCGTGCACACCAAAGCCGCCGATCGCTTCCTCGAGCAGCTTGACGACATCCAGGACCCCGAGCGCAAGCGCAAGATCATCGGCGAGACGTTCATCCGCGTCTTCGAGGAGGTGGCGAGCGACTTCGAGGACGCCCGGTTCCTCGTGCAGGGCACGCTCTACCCCGACATCATCGAGTCGGGCACCAAGGACGCGGCCAAGATCAAGTCGCACCACAACGTGGGCGGCCTGCCCGACGACATGCAGTTCGAGCTGGTCGAGCCGCTGCGCAACCTGTTCAAGGACGAGGTGCGGGCGGTGGGGGAGCAGCTCGGCCTGCCCGAGGAGATCGTGTGGCGCCAGCCCTTCCCCGGCCCCGGCCTGGCGGTGCGGATCATCGGCACCGTCACCCAGGAGCGGATCGAGATCCTTCGGGCCGCCGATGCGATCGTCACCGAGGAGATCAAGCGGGCCGGGCTCTACCGCGAGCTGTGGCAGTCCTTCGCCGTGCTCCCGGCCGTCCGCACCGTCGGCGTCATGGGCGACGAGCGCACCTACGCGTACCCCATCGTCATCCGGGCCGTCACGAGCGACGACGCCATGACTGCGGACTGGGCCCGGCTGCCCTACGACGTGCTCGAGCGCCTCTCGAGCCGCATCATCAACGAGGTCCCGGGCGTGAATCGGGTGGCGTTCGACGTGACGTCGAAGCCACCCGGCACCATCGAATGGGAGTAGCCCGCTACCACTGATGCTGGACGTCGAGCACGTCGATGCGCGGCATCACCGGCTCGACCCCGATCCCGTCGAGCACGCGCTGGCGGGCGGGGAGCAGCCGCTCGCCCAGGAAGCGCTGCTGCGCGTCGTCCGACTCCCACACGTCGATGATGCGCATGCCGTCTGCCGTGGCGCCGGCGACGTGCGTCACCAGCCCGGCCGGCCGCTCGTCGCCGACCTCCTTCATGATGCGCTGGTACGTCTCGAAGTCCGCCCCGGCGATGTCCTGCACAACTGCGATCGTCATCGGATCCTCTATTCGTTAGAGTGGAACTCTATTGGATAGAGTGGTACTCTAACGATATGTCGAGAGCTGTCAAGGGGGTTGCGGCCAAGCGCTCCTACGACTCCACCAAGCGCCAGGCCCAGGCCCGCTCCACCCGCGCTGCCATTCGTGACGCTGCGACCCTGCTGTTCCTCGATCGGGGCTACGCGGCCACCACGATCCAGGCCATCGCGGATGAGGCGGGGGTCGCGCCGCAGACCGTGTACGCCGCGTTCAAGACCAAGTTCGCCGTCCTCAAGGAGGCGCTCGAGGTCTCGATCGTGGGCGACGACGAGCCCATCCCGTTGATGGAGCGCGACGACATCCTCTCGATCTATGCCGAGCCCGACCAGCACGAGCGGGCCCGAATGCAGGCACGAGCGATCCGCGAGATCCAGCAGCGCGCGGCACCGATGAGTCTGGTGGCGCGTGACGCGGCCGCCGCCGACCCCGAGGTGGCGGCGTTCTGGGCGCTCGGGAAGGAGCAGCGCCGCATGGGCATGGCGGAGGCGGCCCGAGGTCTTGCGGGCGATGATGGCTTGCGCATTCCGGTCGACGAGGCGGCCGACGTGCTCTGGGTGATCTTCAGCCCGGACGTCTTCATGCAATTCACAAGGGACAAGGGGTGGTCCGTGGAGCGGTACGAGGCGTGGGTGCGCGACACCCTGGAGCGGACGATGCTCCCGTGAAGGTGGGGAGCATCGACGTCGTCGCCCTCAATGACGGCACCGCCATCCTGCCCAAGGAGTTCTGGGTGGGCTTCGACTACGAGCGCCACCCCGACGTGCTTGCCGCCGACGGCAAGTTGCACCTCCCCATCGGCTGCTACCTGGTCCGCACCGGCGACACCACGGTGCTGCTCGACGCGGGCATGGGCCCGCACGAGAATCAATGGGGCCACGGCGGAGCGCTGCCCGAGCAGCTGCGGGCGGTGGGCGTGTCGCCCGACGACATCGACCTGGTGGTCTGCACCCATCTGCACGTCGATCACGCCGGGTGGCTCGTGCACGACGGAGCCCCCTTCTTCTCGCGGGCGACGGTGCGGTACGGCGCGGGCGACTGGAAGCACTTCGTGACCGACGCCGACCCCGACGACCACATCGCCGAGGGGATGCGCCTTTTGGGGAACGCGGGCCGCCTTGATCCCATCGAGGGCGACATGGTGGCCCTCGCCCCCGGCCTGACGGCGCGGTACACGCCGGGACACACCGACGGGCACTACTCGCTCGTGGTGTCCTCGGGCGACGAGCGCCTCTTCCTGCTCGGCGACGCCGTCGAGTGCCCGCTGCAGGTGACCGAGGACGAGTTCCACGCCTTCTCCGACGTCGACCCGGCCCAAGCCAAGCGCACGCGCGAGGCCATGTGGCGCGAGCTCGAGGGCACGGACGCGCAAGTGGGCGCCGCCCACTTCCCTGGCCTGCAGGTCGGCCGCATCCTCACCGGCACCGGGAAGCGCTGGTTCAGCTGACCCCCCGTTCCGTGTACGCCAGGGGCGAGTTCTCTCGCCCCTCGGCATCACGGAATGATCAATAGGCTCGCCGGCATGTCCGTCAACGCCGGCTACTTCCGCTACCCGACCATCGCAGGCGACACGATCGCCTTCGTCAGCGAGGACGACATGTGGACCGTCGCCGCCGAAGGTGGCGTGGCCAACCGGTTGACGGCGGGGCTGAGCGAGGAGAGCCGTCCCGTGCTCTCGCCCGACGGGTCGCTGCTCGCGTTCATGAGCCGGGAGGAGCACCACGCCGAGGTGTGGGTGATGGCCGGCGGCGGGGGCCCCGCCCGCCGTGTCACGTGGTTGGGAGCCAATCAATCGATCCCTCGACTCTTCCTCCCCGACGGACGGATCTTGTTCGTCAGCGACGCGGGACAGCCGTTCGCGTCGCAGCTCCATGCCTATGCGGTCTCCCCGGACGGAGGCACGCCCGAGCGTCTTCCGTTCGGGCCGGTGCGGGAGGTCGCGTTCGGTCCGGACGGTGGCGTGGTGCTCGGCCGCAACACCGCCGACCCTGCCCGGTGGAAGCGATACCGGGGCGGGACCGCGGGCCGGTTGTGGATCGACCAGCGAGGCACGGGTCAGTTCAAGCCGTTCCTCGATCTCGACGGCAATCTGGCATCGCCGATGTGGATCGGCCGGCGCGTCTACTTCATCTCCGACCACGAGGGCGTCGGCAACGTCTATTCCGTACGGCCGGACGGCAAGGGCCTGCAGCGCCACAGCGACCACGATCACTACTACGCACGCTTCGCGGTCACCGACGGCCGGCGGGTCGTCTACCAGCACGCGGGCGAGGTCTGGCTCTTCGATCCCGAGACCGACGAGGCGCGCGTGGTCGAGGTCGACTTCCGCAGCCCACGGGTGCAGCGCAACCGCCGGTTCGTGCCCGCCGAGGCGTTCATGTCGGGGTACGCCCTGCATCCCGACGGCCACGCGCTCGCGGTGGAGACGCGGGGGAAGCTGTTCACGTTCCCCTTGTGGGAGCAGGCGGTGCGTCAGCAGGGCTGGCCTGACGGCGTGCGGTACAAGCATTCGCGCTGGACGCATGACGGAGCGTCCGTCGTGACGGTCAGCGACGAAGGTGGCGAGGACGCGATCGAGGTACGCGCTGCCTCCGAGGACGAGGCCCGCCGACTGGAGGGTCTCGATCTCGGGCGGGTGGTGACGATCGAACTCTCACCCACGGCTCGGCAGGCGGCGGTCGTCTCGCACCGACGCGAGTTGTTCGTGGTTGACCTCGACGAAGGGCGCGCCACGCTGGTCGATCGCAGCGAGTACGGCCACCTGGGCGATCCGGCGTGGTCACCCGACGGGCGTTGGCTCGCCTACTCGTGCGCCCTCACCCGCCCGACTGTTTCGTTGAAGCTGTGCGAGGTGGCAACCGGCTCCCTGCACACGCTCACCGAGCCGCAGTACCGCGACCTTGCGCCGAGCTTCGATCCGAGCGGCGACTACCTGTGGTTCCTGTCGTATCGCCGCTTCGACCCCGTCTACGACAGCCTCTTCTTCGACCTCGGCTTCCCGCGGGCCATCCGGCCCTACGCCATGGCACTGCGGGCCGACCTGGCCTCGCCGTTCGTGCCCAAGCCCCGCGGCCTCGGCGCCCCGCCCGCGCCTGACAGCGAGCCGGACCAGAAGAGTGACAAGAACGCCGAAGTTCGCATCGATCTCGATGGCATCGGCGCGCGCATCGTCCCGTTCCCCGTGCCCGACGGGCGCTACTCCCAGATCGCCGGCATCGCGGGCAAGGTCCTGCTCCTGTCGTGGCCGGTGGAGGGGAGCCTGGGCGGGGACTGGCCGAAGCTGCACGCGGACCCCGCCGGCTCGCTCGAGGTCTACGACCTGACCGAGCAGAAGCACGACACGCTCGTCGGTGGGGTGTCGTCGTTCACCCTGTCCCAGGACGGGACGACGCTCGTGTACGCCGCTGGCTCCCGGCTGCGGGCCCTGAAGGCGGGGGAGAAGCCGCCGGAGCACACCGACCACGAGCCGCCCGGGCGCAAGAGTGGCTGGATCGACCTCGAACGCGTGCGCGTCTCGGTCGATCCGGGCCGCGAATGGGCCCAGATGCTCGACGAGGCCTGGCGCCTGCAACGCGACCACTTCTGGGTGGCGGACCTGTCGGGCGTCGACTGGGACGAGGTGCGGACGCGCTACCGCCCTTTGACGGACAAGATCGCGACGCGGGTCGAGTTCTCCGACCTGATGTGGGAGATGCAGGGCGAGCTCGGGACGTCGCACGCGTACGAGCTCGGGGGCGACCACCGCCGGCCCCCGCACTATGCCCTCGGCTTTCTGGGCGCCGACCTCAGTCTCGACCGGCGCGGGCGCTGGGTCTTCGCCCATGTCGTCGAAGGCGAGGCCGGCGACCCTGACCACAATTCCCCGCTGCGGGCGCCGGGGGTGAACGTGGAGGTCGGCGACACCCTGCTCGCGGTCGGCGGTCGTGCTGTGGGCCGGGACCTGCACCCGGCGACGCTGCTGGTCAACCAGGCCGGGCTGGCGGTGGAGCTGACGGTCGGCGACCGCTCGGGCCGCAAGCCCCGCACCGTGGTGGTACAGACGGTCGGGGACGAGCGGCCCGCTCGGTACCGCGAATGGGTCACCGCCAACCGGCGGCGGGTACACAAAGAGACAGGTGGCCGCGTCGGCTACGTGCACGTGCCTGACATGGGGCCCAGCGGGTACGCCGAGTTCCACCGCTCGTATCTCTCGGAGGTAGCGCACGATGCGCTGATCGTCGACGTGCGCTTCAACGGCGGAGGCCACGTGTCGAGCCTCCTGCTCGAGAAGCTGGCCCGGCGCCGCATCGGCTACGCCGTCGCCCGCTGGGGGCAGCCGGAGCCGTACCCGGAGGAGTCTCCGGCCGGGCCGCTCGTCACCATCACCAACGAGCAGGCGGGATCCGACGGCGACATCTTCACCCACTCCTTCAAGCTCTTCGGACTCGGACCGGTGGTCGGCAAGCGCACCTGGGGCGGCGTCATCGGCATCAACCCGACCTATCCATTGGTGGACGGCAGCGTGACCACGCAGCCCGAGTACTCCTTCTGGTTCCAGGACGTGGGCTGGGGCGTCGAGAACTACGGCACCGATCCGGACTACGACGTCGACATCAAGCCCCAGGATCACGTCGCGGGCCGCGACCCGCAGATGGACAAGGCCATCGACCTCGTCATGCGGGCCCTCAAGCGCCACCGCGCCGTCGGCCCCGATGTCGGGAAACGCCCGGACCTCCGGTTGCCGTTGCTGCCCCCTCGCCTGAGTGAGCCGAGCGGCAACGGCAAGGTGGGACGGGTCCAGAAGGCCAGGACGAAGAAGCGCTGACCAGCGCGTTTGCTGTCGCACCCCATTGGTAGATTGAGCGGGGCGATGTCCGACGCCCCGCCCGGTCCGTTCGATGGTTTCGACCTGCTCGCCGGGCTGAACCCGGTACAGCGGGAGGCCGTCACCCACACCGAGGGTCCGCTGCTCATCCTCGCTGGCGCAGGCTCGGGGAAGACCCGGGTCCTCACCCACCGCATCGCCTGGCTCATCCGCGACCGGGGCGTCTCGCCGTTCCAGATCCTCGCCATCACCTTCACCAACAAGGCGGCGGACGAGATGAAGCACCGGGTGGCGGGCCTGGTCGGCCCCGTTGCCCAGAAGATGTGGGTGTCGACGTTCCACTCCGCGTGCGTACGCATCCTGCGACGCGACGCGTCCCGTCTCGGCTACCGGTCGTCCTTCACCATCTACGACCAGGCCGATTCGACCCGGCTCATCGGCTACATCCTGCGCGACCTCAACATCGACGCCAAGAAGTTCCCGCCCCGCACCGTCGGCGGCGTCATCAGCGCGGCCAAGAACGAGCTGGTCGACTTCGAGACGTACCACGACCGGGCCCGGTCGGTGTACGAGCGCCGCATCGCGGAGGTGTACCGCGAGTACCAACGCCGCCTGCACGCGGCGAGCGCCATGGACTTCGACGACCTGCTCATGGTCACTGTCAACCTGCTGCAGTCGCAACCCGAGGTGCTCGACCACTACCGCAACCGCTTCCTGCACGTCCTGGTCGACGAGTACCAGGACACCAACAAGGCCCAGAACGAGCTGGTCAAGCTGCTGGCCAGCGGCCACCGCAACGTGTCGGTGGTCGGGGACAGCGATCAGTCCGTCTACCGCTTTCGCGGGGCCGACATCACGAACATCCTCGAGTTCGAGGACGCGTTCCCTGACGCCACCGTGATCGTGCTGGAGCAGAACTACCGCTCGACGCAGACCATCCTCGACGCGGCCAACGCCGTCATCGCCAACAACGCCATGCGCAAGCCCAAGGCACTGTGGACCGAGCAGGTGGGCGGCGAGCTCATCACCCGGTACCACGCCGAGGACGAGCACGACGAGGCCAGCTGGGTCGTGAGCGAGATGTCCCGCCTCCACACATACGAGCACCTCACCTGGGGCGAGATGGCGATCTTCTACCGCACCAACGCCCAGAGCCGCGTGTTCGAGGAGCACCTCGTCAAGCAGGGCGTGCCCTACAAGGTGGTCGGTGGCACCAAGTTCTACGACCGGCGCGAGGTGAAGGACGTGCTCGCGTATCTGCGCGCCGTCGTGAACCCGTCCGACGAGGTGTCGATCAAGCGCATCGTCAACGTGCCCAAGCGCGGCGTGGGCGACACGAGTGTCGGCAAGCTCGACGCGTGGGCGCGGTCGCACGGCCGCCCCTTCGCCGACGCCCTCGCCGAGGCCGAGGTCGCGGGCGTGGGCGGCAAGGCGCTGGGCGGGCTGCGGGCCCTGAACGAGCTGTTGGCCGAGGCGCGCGCCGCTGTCGCCGACGGCGCGGGGCCCGCCCGCCTGCTCGAGCTGATCCTCGACAAGACCGGGTACGTGGCCGAGCTGGAGGCAGAACGGAGCATCGAGGCTGCGGGCCGGCTCGAGAACGTTGCCGAGCTGGTCGGTGTCGCCACCGACTACGACTCACTCGACGAGTTCCTCGAAGCGGTGAGCCTCGTGTCCGACAGCGACGAGCTCGATGGGGACGAGAGCAAGGCCGTGCTCATGACGCTGCACACCGCCAAGGGCCTCGAGTTCCCCGCCGTGTTCGTCGTCGGTCTGGAGGACGGCGTGTTCCCCCACCTGCGGTCGATCGGCGAGCCCGACGAGCTCGAGGAGGAGCGCCGCCTCTGCTACGTGGGCATCACCCGCGCCCGCCAGCGCCTGTACCTCACCCACGCCTGGTGCCGCACTCTGTGGGGGTCGACGCAGTACAACCCGCCGAGCCGGTTCCTGAAGGAGATCCCCGAGCACCTCACCGCCGTCGTCGAGGGAGGCAAGCCTCGACGGGGTGGCCGGGAGGGAATCGTCGACGCCGCCATCCGGGGCTCGGCGTCGCCAGCCCGCACGACGGGCGCAGAGGCCCTCGGCATCAAGACGGGCGACGACGTGGTGCACGGCAAGTGGGGCGAAGGCGTGGTGCTCGAGGTCATGGGCGCGGGCGACAAGGCCGAGGCCATCGTGCGGTTTCCCAGCGTGGGCGAGAAGCGCCTGCTGCTCTCGTGGACGCCCCTCAAGAAGGCGTGACGAAGAAGGCGTGATGGCAGAACCGCCCAACGCCGGGTAGACATCCGGCGCATGAGCTTCCCGTCCGACGGTGAGATCGCGCTCCGGTTGGTGCTGGCGCTCGTGCTCGGCGGGCTCATCGGGCTGGAGCGGGAGCTGTCCGACCACCCAGCCGGGCTGCGGACGCACATCGGCGTGTGCATGGGCGCTGCCTTGTTCGGGGTCGTGTCCGGCTACGGCTTCGTCGGTTTCGACGCCAGCCGGTCGCAGACCAACTACCAGGTGGACCCCACGCGGGTCGCGTCCAACATCGTCACCGGCGTCGGGTTCCTCGGCGGCGGCGCCATTCTCAAACACGGTGCGACGGTGCGGGGTCTCACCACCGCGGCCAGCCTCTGGGTCACCGCCGCGGTCGGCCTGGCCTGCGCCCTCGGTGCCTACAAGCCGGCGCTGCTGTCCACCGCCCTGATGCTGATCACTCTCGTCGTCCTGCGCCGGCCCAGCCAGTGGCTCAACCGGCGGGTGCGGGCCCGTGAGACCGTGATCATCCACGTCCAGAAGGGGGCGGACTCGGCGGCCGTGCTGCGGGCGCTCGGCGAGATCGAGGCGATCGAAGTGCGGTCCTTCTCGGTGCGTGACGTCGACGACGAGTGCATCGTGCAGGTCGACGTGGCGGGAGAACGGGGCATCGACCTCGAGACCCAGCTGGCCCCGATCGCCGACCTGGACGAAGTCGAGAGCCTCGAGGTCACCTGATCCCACGACTTTTGGACAACGAGGTGCGCAATGCGCACCTCAGTGTCCAAAAGTCGATGAGGGGGTACGACTCGCGCATGGCACAACGTGACGAGCTCCTCCACGACGACGAGAGCATCCCGACCTCAGAGCCGGCGGTGGTCACTTCGGAGGTCGCCGAGCGCAGCCTGAGCGGCGCGGCCATGGGCCTGGTGGTGGGCGCCGCCATCGGCTTCGTCGTCGCCCTCGTCCTCTTCGGTTTTCCCAGCAACGGCCAGGCGTCGAAGGACACCACGCTGTTCTGGATCTGCCTGGCGGTTGGCGCGGTGGCCGGCAGCGTGCCCGGCTTCGTGTTCGGCGGCGGTCGCGGCGTGCGCGACGCCCGGCGTCAGGCCGAAGCGGAGGCCCGCGGCGGGCGCTGAGCCTGGCTGGGGCCCGGTTCGGCCGGTTCGGCCGGTTCGATGG
The DNA here is from genome assembly GCA_041166245.1 of Actinomycetota bacterium. Taxonomy (GTDB): domain Bacteria; phylum Actinomycetota; class Acidimicrobiia; order Acidimicrobiales; family JAFATL01; genus JBEEFP01. The sequence goes on from JBEEFQ010000061.1 coordinate 10,341, forward strand.
GCTCCACCGGGGCGAGCCCGGCGGCGCGCTCGGCTGCCAGCAACTGCTCGACGATCGACCCGGTGACCGCGGGGGCGAGCAGGATCGACAGGTGGCCCTGGTCCTTCACGAACACGTTGACGGCCCGGAGGGCGGGGGAGCTGATCATCGCCGAGGTGGCGGGCATGACCAGGCCGTCCAGGTTGGAGTAATAGGCGATCCAGCGCACGGGGGAGGGGCGAGCGCCGGCGGCGATGCGCCGCATGATCGCGGAGCCCGGGGCGATCTGGCGGATCGTGCGGGTGCGAGGACCGACCACCAGGCGGGCCAGCTCGGTGCCCTCGTGGGGTGAGGCGATGGTGATGGCCACCTCGACCGTCTGGTCGCCGCCCATCTCCTGGATGTACCAGCGCAGCAGCACGCCGCCGAGGGAGTGGCCGACGACGTGCACCTTCTGCGAACCGGTGATGGCCCGCAGCAGCTCCACCCGCTCACCGAGGTGGGCGGCCAGGGTCGGCACGTCGTGACGCAGCGGGTTGTAGTTCCACGTGTGCACGCTGGTGAACCCGGCCCGCCGCAAGGCTCGGGAGAGGGCGGTCCATCCGGAGCGGTTGTGGCCGTACCCGTGCACGAGGAGGACAGGCGTATCCAGTTCGGCCTGGCCGCAGGGGCGGCCCGTGCTGATCGCCCCCTCGATGATCCCGAGCGGGTAGCGGATGACGCATGCGGCCGTACTGGTGAGCTCGCGGAGGGTGCCGGTATAGGTCTCCGGTCGCGTGAACGCTCTCCGTAGAACCCCGAGTTTTGACGGGTGCCGGTCAGCCACTGCCAGTGGCGTTACCCTCATCGCCACCAGTTGTACACCCGAAAGGTGACGGTTGCTGTCATCCCTACATCGGACCGGCCTGTTCCTGGGCCGTCGTGGCCTCACCCTCGGGCTGGTCATGGACCGCCTGGCCCAGGCGTCGGGCGACCGCCGGCTGGTCACCGAGGCCGGTTCCGAGCCCCTGTCCTTCCGCGAGGCGGCCGATCGGGTGGATCGGCTGGCGGGCGGGATCGCACGACGGATCCGCCCCGGCGACCGGGTCGTCGTGGCCGTTCCCAACGGGTACGACACCTTCCTGCTGTCCCTCGCCGCCTGCCGGGCGGGCGGGGTGGCGGTGCCGGTCAACAGCCGCATGCGGCGGGTCGAGATCGACCACGTGGTGGCCGACTCGGGCGCGGCGCTCGTCGTCCGGCGGGCCGACGAGGTGCTGGCCGAGCCGCTGGGTCGGGCGGTCATCGCCGACCCGGGGGACGTGGCCGCCATCCTGTACACGTCGGGCACCACCGGCCTGCCCAAGGGGGCCGAGCTGACCCATCGGGCCCTCCTCGCCCAGGTGGCGGCCGGGGCGATGTGGCCGGTGTGGCTCCGGCGCGACGAGGCGGTGGTGGGCCTGCCCGTCGCCCACATCATGGGCTTCCTGGCCCTGCTCGGCCTGGCCGTGGCCGGCATCCCCGTCTACCTGGTGCCGACCTTCGACGCGACCGAGGTGCTCGACGCCATCGAGCACCGGCGGTCGACCGTCTTCCTCGGCGTGCCCGCCATGTACCGGCTCATGCTCGACGCGGGGGCGGAGACGCGCGACCTGCGCTCGGTGCGGCTCTGGGTCTCGGGCGCCGACGTGCTGCCTGATGACCTGGCCCGGCGCTTCAAGCGCATGGGCGCGAG
>JBEEFQ010000062.1:0-2520 GCA_041166245.1 Actinomycetota bacterium
GTCACCACCCGTGGCCGCGAGCGTCCCCGCGCCCTGCGCCGCCGACGCGCCCTGGACCTCGGTACGCACGCCGGAGCTGCCAGGCACGAAGAAGAAGGGGCTGGCGTAGGCAATGGCACGGCCCGCGCCCTTGAACGCCGCGGGCGCCCACGGGTCGGCGGGCTGGGCGGGATCGGTGACGCGCAGGAGGGCCCACGTGCCGTCGTCGATGTCGACCGGCACCGTCACCTCGATCACCGGCTCGCTCGGGGTCGGCAGGCGCACGTCCTGTTCGTGGGCGATGACGGGCTTGGTCTCGCCGGGCCGCAGCACCTGCAGCCGCAGCGTGCGCCCGTGCCACGACGGGCCGCGATCGAGGTCGAGCTGGAAGCGCACCGGGCCGCTGGTGTGGGGCACGGGCTGGCCCATCTGCACGCCGTTGGCCGCCGCGTCGAGACGGAGGCCGGGCTCGAAGGTGGCGAACATGCGCCGCTGCTCCATGGCCTCGCGCACGCCGGCGCGCGTCAATTCGCGCACCCACAGCCCGCCGCGCGCCCGGTTCGGTCCCCACTTGTCGAAGTGCTCGTCGCTCACTCCGAGCATGCCCACCCGCCACCCCGCGTTGAGGCAGGCGTTGATGGGCGAGCTCTCGCCCTTGTCCATGCCCCAGAACAGGAAGTCGCGGTCCATGTTGAGGACCTCACAGCTGACCATGCGCTCGACGAGCTCGGGCACGACGCGGAACGCCTCGAAGTTGCCGTACTCGTTGGGGTGGTTGAAACCGGCGAGGGCGTCGGACCCGCCGCCCAGCACGGGCCGGTCGGGCTCGGACTTGAGCCATTCGTAGAACAGCGACATGGTCGCCGACTCCGGCAGCTCGTCGAGCACCGGCGCGACCTGGGCCGAGAGCTCGGGGCCAGGCGACGGCAGGATGGCGAGGAGCTCCTTGATGCCCTTCGGGGACTGGGCCAGGTTCACCATCGAGTCGGTCCAGAGCTCACTGAACCAGACGTTGACGTGGCCGATGGTGCCCGTCGTCCACTCGAAGCCCCGCATGGCGACGAAGGACCCGTCGGCCAGGTTGGCGTCGGCGACCTTGGCCATCTCCTCCCAGCTGGCTTCGTTGATGCCGACGAACTTGGTGCAGTCGCCGCTCCCACACGCGTGGCCGACGATCTTGCCGAGCACGGCATGGTCCGTGAGCGCGGCGGCGTCCAGCTGCACCGAGCGCATGAGGTCGAAGGCCTGCTGCGGCGTCGTGGCCCCGTCCGACAGGAGCGTGTGGTTGTGCAGGTCGGAGTGGGCCACGAACGTCCCACTGCCCGGGAAGAGCCGGGACGTCCGGCTGGTCGGGAACGCCTGCGGGCCCGTCGCCCCGAACACGCTGGACGGCCGGGCCACGAGCAGGGCCGCGCCCGTCGCCGCGCCCGCCTTGATGAAGTCCCGTCTGGTCAGCCCCACGAAGACAGGAATTCGCCGCAGGGCCTAGGTTTGCCTCCCGATGGCTCCGCCTTTGGACAGCACAGTCGAGGAGGTTGTGAAGGGCCTGGCAGCGGACGGCTATTTCGTCGTCGAGCGCTTCCTCGACGCCGACCGGGTGGCGGCCATGAAGGCCGACCTCGGGCGCGTACTCGACGGCACCCCCACCGGCCGCAACGACTTCGAGGGCTGGTCGACCAAGCGCATCTACGCCCTGTTCCGCAAGACCCGCTGCTTCGACGATCTCGCCATCGACCCCCTGGTGTGGGACGTCACCGCCAAGGTGCTCGGTCCGTGGTTCCAGCTCAGCGCGCCGACCGGCATCCAGATCGGCCCGGGTGAGCCCGACCAGATCCTGCACCACGACGACTCCATCTATCCCCTCCCCCAGCCCCACCAGGAGGTCGTCCTCAACACCATGTGGGCCTTCGACGACTTCGTCGAGGAGAACGGTGCCACCCGCATGGTGCCCGGCTCACACCTCTGGGAAGCGGGGCGCACGCCGACGCCGGCCGACACCGTCGGAATGGAGATGCCCGCGGGCTCGGTGATGTTCTACCTGGGCAGCGTGTGGCACGGCGGGGGCGCCAACCGCACCGACCGGCCTCGCCTCGGCGTCATCCTCGAGTACATCGTGTCGTGGCTACGCGCCCAGGAGAACCACCTGCTGGCGGTGCCGCGCGACGTCGCCGCCACCCTTCCCGAACGGCTCCAAGAGCTGCTCGGGTACAACATCTATCCGCCGTTCATGGGCTACGTCGACGGCCGCCACCCGCGCCGCGTGCTCGAGTCCTGATCTCGAGGCAATACGTGTCGGAATCCGACACGTATTGCCTCGAGAACGCGGGGTCAGGCGCGGTGGATGAGGTTCATGCGGGCGGTGACGACCGGCTCGCCCGTCTTCTCGTCCTTGAAGGCGTTCTCGGTGACGAGGAACGTCATCGTCTTGCCCTTCGACTCCTTCTCGTAGAGGTCGACGACGGTGCCCTCACCGACGAGGACGTCGCCGACCGAGAGGGGTCGGTGGTAGGTGAACTCCTGCTCGCCGTGCAGGATCATCCC
>JBEEFQ010000063.1:0-3971 GCA_041166245.1 Actinomycetota bacterium
TCTACCTACTCTCGATCGGCGTCGGCGTCGGCGCGCTGGTGGGCACCGTGGAGGTGAGCGGTCGGGACATCTCCTACGAGACGTTCGTGGCGCCCGCCCTCCTCGCCTCGTCGGCCATGAACGGCGCGGTGTTCGACTCCACCTTCAACTTCTTCTACAAGATCAAGTACGCCCACACCTTCGACGCCATGCTCGCCACACCCCTTGGTGTGGGCGACGTCGCTCTCGGCGAGATGGGATGGTCGCTGGCCCGCAGCACGCTCTACGCCGCGTCGTTCCTGGCGATCATGACCGCCTTCGGCTTGGTTGAGAGCTGGTGGGGCCTGCTCGCACTTCCGGCAGCAACGCTGATCGGGATGACGTTCGCGGGGGTGGGCATGGCCGCCACCACTTACATGCGGTCGTTCGTGCAGTTCGACTACATCAACCTGGCCATGATCCCGCTGTTTCTCTTCTCCGCCACCTTCTTCCCCATCACCCGCTATCCCGAGGCGCTGCAGTGGGTGGTGCGGGCCACGCCCCTCTACCAGGGCGTCGCCCTCGAGCGGGGCCTGGTGCTCGGCGACATCAGCTGGGCGCTCGTCGGCCACGCCATCTACTTGCTGGTGATGGGCGCCATCGGCGTCCGCATCGCGGCCCGCCGCCTCGGTCGCATGCTGCTGCCCTGACTACTCGTACTGCAGGGCCTCGACGACCTCGAGGCGCGACGTGCGCCACGCGGGGATGCCCGACGCGAGGATGACGACGGCCACCGCGATGGCCGCGGCCGCGGGGATGGAGAACACGTCGAAGGTCAGCGGGTCCTCGTAGCCGATGAGGATGATCGTGGCCGAGATGAGCCCGATGGACATCGCCGCGCCGGCCGCCACACCCAGAGCGACTCCGGCGGCGGCAACCGTCCCTGCCTCCGACACCACCATGCGCGCCATCTCACCAGGCTGCATGCCGACCGCGGCCAGCAGGGCCAGCTCCCGGCGGCGCTGGGCACCGACCAGGAGCAGGGTCGACAGCACCGCGACGAAGGCAACCAGCAGCAGCGAGCGCTGGATGGCCCAGAACGAGGCCAGCTGCTGGGCGATGTCGTCGGCCGCGTCGTCGGAGAGCTGTTGGGGCGTTCGCACCTGGAGGAACGGGTCGAGGCCCGCCGCGGTGATGCGTCGGGCGAGCTGGTCGACCGTCAGGCCGGGAGCGGGGCGGGCGAGCGCGGCGAAGCTCGGCTGGGGGCCGTAGAGGCGCTCGAGCAGCCGCAGGGTCATGGTGACGTTGCGACCGCCGTAGTCGCCGTCCTGCCACACCCCCATCACGGGGACGGTGGTGCGCCCGGTGGGCGTGTCGATGGTGACGCGGTCGCCGGCGCGGGCGCCGGTGGCGCGAGCCAGGCTGGGCCCGATGAGCACCTCGCCGGCCTGGAAGCGGGTGGTGTCGGCCGTGCCGTCGATGACGTCGACGTCGCCGTACAGCCGCTCGCGGCCCTCGATGCCGATGAGCTGGCCCGCGGTGTGGCCGGTGATGAGTCCGCTGCCGCCCTCGACGCTCGCCACGCCGGGCACGGCCCGAACGCGCGCGACGAGATCGGGCGACACACGGCTGTCGATGTTGACCGTGTTGTTGGGCTCGAGGGTCGACACCCAGACCCAGTCGTTGTCGGCTCGGTCGAGGGAGGACTCGATGGCCGTGCGTACCGACTGGCTGAAGCTCGACAGCACGAAGGAGATGCCGACCGCCGAGCTCACGGCCACGGCCATGACCCCGGTGCGGCCCGGTTCGCGAATGAGGTTGGAGAGCCCGAGCCGGGTCGGCGCAGCCGCGCGGGGAAGGAGCCGGGCCACGAGGCGCACGAGGGCGGGCGCCAGCGCGCCGGCGGCGATGACAGATGCAAGGGTCGCGACCAGGAAGGCGAGGGGACCCGCTACCGCCTGCCACTTCTCGAGACCGCCGCCTCGAGCCGCCACCATTCCGAGGACGAGCCCGGCCACGAGCACGACGAGGGCGATGGCTGCCCGGCGCCAGCGCAGGGCGGGCGCGGACTCCGAGCGCAGCTCCCGGTTCGACAGCTCGGCGGCCACGTCCATGCGCAGCGCCCGTCGGGCGGGCACGATCGACGCGACGACGCTCACGAGCACGCCGAGGGCGGCGCCGATCACGACGGCGCTGGGCGAGACGTGCACCGGCACCCGCAGCCCGAGCCCCTTCTGGGTGAAGTCGTTCAGTCCGGCGGTGATGGGACGGGCGACAAGGGCTCCGGCCACCGTCCCCAGTAGCCCGCCGATCAGACCGAGCACACCCGCCTCGACGAGCGTGCCGAGGAGGAGGCGTCGCGGTGAGCCGCCCAATGCGCCGACGATGGCCAGCTGGCGGCGCCGCTCCTCGAGGGAAAGGGCCACGGTGTTGTAGACGAGCACTGCGCCGACACCGAGCGAGAAGAGGCTCACCATCCCCAGCAGCGGGATGAAGATCTGGGTCACCACTCCTGCCTGAGCGGGCGCGTCAGTAGCGCGGAGGACCCCGTTGTGAGGGCCCACGGCGCGCTCGAGGCGCCGCTGCACGTCCTCGAGGTGGGCGCCAGGCGCGGTCGTGACGTAGATGACGTCGATCCGTCCGGGCCGCACGAACTCGAGCTGCGCGATGGGCAGGGGGAACACGACGACTCGGCCGTCGTTGAGCCGGTCGAGCGCGTCCGGGGCAGGCGCGCCGCTGAGCGGAACGCGTCCGAGATCGGTGCGCAGATGGGCATCGGACCCGAGACGGCGGGCCAGGCTGGCGGAGATCAACGGTGCGGCCGTCGTCGGCGACGACGCGCTGGCGGCGAGGGCGGCAGGGTCGCAGCCGAGGGCGCCGAACAGCTTCTCGACCCGGCAGTCGACGCCGAAGGCGACGACCGGCAGCTGCGCGCCTCGTGCGTCCTCGGCCATGGCCACCGTCTGGACCATCGGCACGGCGCCCGTCACGCCCGGCGTGGCCTCGACCTTGGCCACAACGGACTCCTCCAGCCCGCCCCGCACCGCGGCACCGACCACACGCAGGGGCGTCGGGCCGGCGACGGCGCGCGAGAACGTCACGACCGCGGAGTTGATGCTGCTCATGACGACGAGCACCGAGACCGCGAGCGACACGCCGGCCGTGACAGCGACGACGGCGATGACAGCGCGCAGGGGCTGCCGGACGAGGCGCCGCAGGTTGAGCAGGCGGATGGCCCGCATCACTCGAGGTGGCCGTCGCGCAGGTGCAGCAGGCGGTCGGCCCGGCTGGCCGCCGACTCGTCGTGGGTGACCATGAGCAGCGCGGCACCGGCCTCCGCCACCTGGGCCGCGAGCACGTCGAGGACGACGGCGCCGTTGGCCGAGTCGAGATTGCCGGTCGGCTCGTCGGCCAGGATGAGCTCGGGGCCGGCAACGAGGGCACGGGCGATGGCGGCCCGTTGCATCTCGCCTCCCGACAGCTCGCCGGGCAGGTGATCGGCGCGGTCAGCCAGGTCGACGCGCTCGAGCATGGCGAGGACGGAGCCGGCCTTGTCGCGGACGCCGTCGAGCAGCAGCGGAAGCTCCACGTTCTCGGCGACGGTGAGAGTGGGGATGAGGTGGAAGAACTGGAACACGAAGCCGATCTCGCGGCGGCGGATCTTGGCTCGCTCGCCGGCCGACAGCGCGCCGAGGTCGCGCTCACCCAGCAGCACCGTGCCCGCCTCGGGCTGGTCGAGGCCGCCCGCCAGGTGCAGCAGCGTCGACTTGCCCGACCCGCTCGGTCCGATCATGGCGACGAACTCGCCCTTGGCCACCTCCAGGGTGACGCCGTCCAAGGCGACGACCGTCTCCCGCCCCCGTTGGAACGACTTCTTGACCCCCGTCAGCGTCAGCAGGCTCCCCACAACCCGGACGTTACGGACAAAGTGAACACGCGCTCAACATGAATTCCGTCACCCCATTCGTTCTTTGGCGCGTAGCCCCCGATATATCGGGCCTACGCGCCAAAGA
>JBEEFQ010000064.1:0-4857 GCA_041166245.1 Actinomycetota bacterium
CCCGCTCGACCCGGATTCGATCGCGCGTGCGATCGAATCAGTGCTGGCCGACCCCGCCCTGCGCGGCGACCTACGGGCACGCGGCCTGGCCCGAGCGGCGACCTTCTCGTGGGTCGAGACGGCCCGCCGCACGGTGCAGGTCTACGTGGACGCGCTCGCAGCCTGAGCGTCCCTGTAGGCGCATCCGTTGCTCGCTCCCAGCGAGGGCCAGACCCGCGGCGCCCCAGAAGGACAGGCCGAGGGCGAGCCCGAGCCAGATGTGAAGGAACACGCCCCCCACGGCGAGGGCCACTCCGAGTGGCAGCGCGGCGCCTGCCATCCAGTTGTCCGGATCGGCTCGCGCCGCCCACGCCAGCTTCCGGAGCAAGAGCACGATCATGACGATGAACATCGCCATGCCGATGACGCCGACCTCGGTGCCCACCTGGAAGTAGGCGCTCTCGGTCGTGAGCTTGGTCGCGACAGCGAAGCGATCACCGATGCCCGCCGCGGAACCGAGGCCCCGCCCCATCGGGTCGAGGGCGAGGCCCTTCATGCCCTGCTGGAAACCCGACACGTGGAACGAGTTGGACTCGTCCGATCCGGTGACGCGCGTGACGAATCCACTCGACACCGCCACCAGGAGCAGGGCGATGATGCCCGGCGCCAGCACGAGCGAGAACCGCACGCGGCCGCGGCCGGCGCGAGCCATGGCCATTCCGATGAGCACGGCGGCGGCGAGCACGGCACTGCGGACGAAGGTGAGGATGATCGCCACCGAGACCAGTGGCAGCAGCAGATACGCCCCCTCGCGGGCGCGCCGAACGACGAGTTCCACCCCCGCCGCCAGTGCCACCAGCGGGAAGAACCCGGCCTGAAGCGGGTCGAAGAAGCTCCCGCCCGGCCGCACGACCTCGCGGCCGCCCAGGGACATGCTGCTGCGGATGTCGAACAGACCGCGGTCGAAGATCTGCAACACCTCACGCTCGTACCTCGGCAGCTGGACGGTGTTGACCGCAAACGTGTTCCACGCCGTCGACCAGAGGAACTCGAAGACGATGGTCGCCGCTGCGATGGCGCCCACGATCAGCATGAGGTTGAGCAGCCGCCTGCTGAACGCGGACGGAAAGCCGGCGTGACGCGCCGCGAGAAAGAGGAGCACGAAGCCGCCGTCGAGCCGAAAGGCCAGCAGTCGCACGTTGAAGCTCTTGCGCAGACCGGGCGTCCACAGGTCCGGGCGCACGAACAGGGCCGGCACGAGCAGGTACGCCGCCAGGAGCACGAGGAAGGCGATCGCTACTCGGTCGAGGGCGTCGGCTCGACTGTTCGTCCGCCTGAAGTTCCTGAGGGCCACCACCGCCAGGCCGATGACGATCAGGTCGCGATACGCGGCCAGCCCGCGCACCAGCGGTCCCGGCGCACCGAACCGGTACAGAAGCGCAAGGGCCACGGTCTGGAACGGCACCACGCAGATCAGCACGATCATCGACCGCTCGGGCCACCGCATCACCAGCACCAGACCTCCGACCGCGAGCGCACCACCGATCCCGAGGATGAGCAGGCTCTCGGGGAGGCGTCGTACGGAGAGGAAGCACGCGATCGGCAGGAACGCCAACATTGCGACGAGTACCCGTTGCGCGGTCAGGTCCCCGGCCAGCCGCAGGCCGCTTCGCAGCACCGAAGTGGCGGGAGCCGAGACCACTCGGTGATGCTATCGACCGCCGCTCGAACCGCAGCCGCGTGCGTACAATCGTCCGCTCCCGACCTCTGATGACGCCCCTCGTCTCCATCATCGTTCCCGCCAAGAACGCGGCCGGAACCCTCGGCTCCCTGCTCGACGACCTCGCCGGCATGACCCTCGAGCGCGCCGAGATCCTCGTCGTCGACGACGGGTCGACCGACGAGACGGCGGCGATGGCACGGGCAAGAGCCGACGCCTTGCCGATCCGCGTGATCGACGGTCCCGCGGTCGGGCCGGCCGCGGCCCGCAACGTGGGCGGGCGCGCCGCCGAGGCTCCGTGGCTGGCGTTCATCGACGCCGACGTGCGACTGCCGGAGGACTGGCTCGAGCGCGGCCTCGCCGCCGCCACTGACGATGTCGACGTCGTCGAGGGCGTCGTGCAGCGTCGAGGAGGTGACACCGACGGGCTCGTGCGGCACTGGGCGCTCACCGACGGCGATGGGGTGTTCGTGACCGCCAACCTCTGGGTGCGTCGCTCGTCGTTCGACAAGGTCGGCGGATTCGACGAGGGCTATCCAGCGCCTTGGCGCGAGGACACCGACTTCGGATGGCGGCTCGTCGCCCAAGGCGCGCGCACCACCACCGCGTCCGATCTCGTGGTGTTCCATCCGTACTACCGGCGGCCGGTGAAGAGCCTTCTCCACCACGGCAGCAAGATCGTGGCCGACGCCCGCCTGCGCTCGAAGTTCCCGGAGCAGGCGCGGCAGCTGCAGCCCCGACGCGAGATGCGCCGGGGCTACATCTGCACGACCCTGCTGGCCCTCACCGCCGTCGCGGCACTCGCCCGCGCCCCACGAGTGACCGCCGGGCTGGCGCTGGCGACTGAAGCCGCCGCGTCCGCAGCCGTCCTCCCGATGGCGGCGTCGCGAGGGCGTACCCGACCGCGCGAGTGGGCTGAGCTCATCCTCCTCGCGCCGGCCATCTGCGTCTCCCGGGTCTATTGGGTCGTTCGCAGCAACGTGTCGTACCGGATCCGCTTCTGGTGACGCCTCGGGTCCTGCTCTTCGCCCACCGCCTCAGCCACCCGTCGCGCACCGGGGTCGTGCGCTACGCCAACGAGCTGGCGGCCGCCCTCGACGTGCGCGCCGGATCAGAGCACGCGTACGTCCTCTCGTCGCTCCCGGAGCCATGGCCGCTGCCGTGGACTCCTCGTCGCATCGAGGTGCGCCGGGCGAGAGGTCCCCGCCGGATCGTGAACCTGGCCTGGACCGCGATGCAGCGTCCAAACGTCGAACGGCTCGCGGGGCGGGCCGACCTCGTCCACGCCCTCGACCCAGGGGTGCTCGTGCCGAGCCACGCCCCGTTCATCTGCACTGTGCACGATCTCATGCCCCTCCAGCACCCCGAGTGGTTCGAACGTGGGCCCCGCTGGGCCCTCGGCCGCGCGGTCCGCCACGCAAGAGACCATGCCCGCATGATCGTCACGGTGTCGGAGACGGTCCGACGCGACGTCATCGAGCTCCTCGACGTCGAGCCCGACCGGGTGCGCGCCATCCCGTCCGGCATCGGCAGTCCTTTCACCGACGGAGTGGCGGCCGGCGCCGTCAGCGAGGTGCTCCGTCGTCACGGCCTGCAGCCCCAGGGCTATCTGCTCTACGTGGGCACGGTGTCGGTGCGCAAGAATCTCCCGACGCTCGTGCGGGCCCTCGAGGTGGCCGGCGCGGGGCCCTTGGTCGTCGCAGGACCCGACGGCCTGGGAGCAGCTGGGATCCGCGCCGAGGTCCAGCGGCTGGGCCTCGGCAATAGAGTGCGTTTCATGGGTTTCGTGGCGGAGGGGGAGCTTCCAGCGCTCATGGCGGGCTCGTCCGGACTGTGTCATCCCGCCACCTATGAAGGATTCGGCTTCACCCCGCTCGAAGCTATGGCTATGGGAACCCCGGTCGTCGTCTCGCGCGGCGGCGCGCTGCCCGAGGTCGTGGGTGACGCCGGCCTGATCGTCGATCCGGACGACGTGGACGGGTGGGCCTCGGCGATCCGGTCCCTCGACGACCCCTCCATACGGTCGCGGCTCGTCGAGGCGGGATCCCGCCAGGCCTCGCGCTACACGTGGTCGCGCACCGCCGACGCCACCGTGCGCCTCCACGCCGAGGTACTCGCAGGTTGACAACCGGCTCGGAGGATCGATGACCATCGCGACGCGCCCTCGACTGGTGGCGGCGTCCATCGCGCTCGCGCTCGTGGGCGCGGCGTGCTCGGCCGCGAAGGTCGACGCCCGCCTCACCATGGAGCGGTCCAGGCCGAGCCACGGCGTCATCGACGACATCTCCCACTCCAGCGCCGACAGCCCGACCGAGGTGCAAGCGGCCGACGGTGGCCTGATCGGGCTCATTCTCGGGCCGAAGCAGCCGCCGCCTCCTCCTCCTCCGCCGCCGCCGCCCAGCGGTGGCGGTGGGGTCACGAGCGGAGCGGCTCGCTTCACACGCCTGAACGTCGTCGCCGATACGTCCTCGTCGTGGATGACCTTCGATCTCGGCACCCGGCTCGTTCGGAGCCGGGTGGCCATCAACGGTGCAGGCGCGGAAATAGCGTGGCGGCCGAACGGGTTCTCGATCACACCCAAGCGCGGCATGTTCGGCCAGCCCCAGGCTGGCTCGTCTCGTGTGGTCCTCGACCTCGTCTACGCCCTTGGCAGCGAGCCATCGGACGCGTTGTCGCTCTGCGGCGGCAACTCCGGCAGCGTGGCGGTGCACGTGGAGCGCCGCACGAGCTCGACCGAGACGCTCGTCGACATGCACCACCCGGCGGTCGGGCCGCAGTGTGTGTCCACCTCCGTCAGCCGTGCCACGCTCGCCGGGCCCGTCGCGTGGCCCCAGCCCATCGACCCGACCCGCAGGGTCATGGCGTTCTATTACCCGTGGTACACGCCAGAGAGCTTCGACTCCGGCAACTGGGTCGACAAGCCAGTGGCGCCCTACGACACCGAAGATCCCGCCGCCGTGCGCCAGTCCGTCGATCTCGCGGCGAGCTCGGGCATCGACGGCTTCATGGTTTCGTACTCCCACGACGAGCCGAACGACGGGCGGCGCCTCGACCGGGTCTTCGACGCAGCGGACGCCCGTTCCGGGTTCACCGTGTGCACCAACCTCGAGGTGGAGCACATGCGCGGCAGCGGCTTCCTCGGCGCGGTCACCGCCCCA
>JBEEFQ010000065.1:0-39823 GCA_041166245.1 Actinomycetota bacterium
CACGCCGTACCTCAACACCATCCCGCCCGACCTCGAGCCGTGGTTCCCGGGCGACGAGCACATCGAGCGCCGCATCCGCGCCTACATCCGCTGGAACGCGGCGGTGATGGTGACGAGGGCCAACACCTTGAGCGAGGGCATCGGCGGCCACCTCAGCACCTACGCGAGCAGCGCCTCGCTCTACGAGGTGGGCTTCAACCATTTCTTCCGCGGCAAGGACGACGGGCAGTTCGGCGACCAGATCTACTACCAGGGCCACGCCGCGCCGGGCATCTACGCGCGGGCGTTCCTCGAAGGGCGGTTCACCGAGGACCAGCTCGACCACTTCCGCATGGAAGTCGGCGGCGGCGGACTGTCGAGCTATCCCCACCCCCGGCTCATGCCGGACTTCTGGGAGTTCCCGACGGTGTCGATGGGCCTCGGCCCCATCAACGCCATCTACCAGGCTCGCTTCAACCGCTACCTGCTCAACCGCCGCATCGCCGATACCAGCCGCGGCAAGGTGTGGTGCTTCATGGGCGACGGCGAGTCCGACGAACCGGAGAGCCTCGGCGCCCTCTCCCTCGCGGCACGCGAGCAGCTCGACAACCTCATCTTCGTCGTCAACTGCAACCTGCAGCGCCTCGACGGCCCCGTCCGCGGCAACGGGAAGATCATCCAAGAGCTCGAGGCCGTCTTCCGCGGCGCGGGATGGAACGTGATCAAGGTCATCTGGGGCAGCAAGTGGGACGAGCTGCTGGCCCGCGACGTCGACGGCGTGCTGCTCAACCAGATGAACACCACCGTCGACGGTGAGTTCCAGAAATACACGACGGAGTCGGGTGCCTACATCCGGGAGCACTTCTTCGGCCCGGACCCCCGCCTGCGCAAGCTCGTCGAGCACCTGAGCGACGAGGAGCTCCAGCAGCTCCCCCGCGGCGGTCACGACTACCGCAAGCTCTACGCCGCGTACAAGGCCGCGGTCGAGCACGAAGGCATGCCCACCGCCATCCTCGCCCACACCGTGAAGGGCTGGACCCTGGGGCCCGAGATCGAGGCCCGCAACGCCACCCACCAGATCAAGAAGATGAACAAGAAGCAGCTGCTGCTGCTGCGCGATCGGCTGTACCTGCAGGACCAGATTCCGGAAGAGGCGCTCGACCAGAGGTTCCCGCCCTACTACCGGCCGGCCGAGGGCGACCCGGAGTACGAGTACCTCATGGAGCGCCGCCAGGCCCTCGACGGCTCCATCCCCAAGCGGGTCGTCCGCAAGCAGTCGCTCCCCCAGCCCGACCAGAAGGTCTTCGACGAGTTCCTCGGCGGCTCGGGCAAGAACTCGGTGTCGACGACGATGGGCTTCGCCCGGCTCATCCGCAACCTCATGCGAGACAAGAGCATCGGGCCCCGCGTCGTGCCCATCATCCCGGACGAGGCCCGCACCTTCGGCATGGACGCCTTGTTCAAGGAGTTCGAGATCTACGCCGCCCTCGGTCAGAAGTACGAGCCGGTCGACGCCAAGCTGCTCCTCTCCTACACGGAGGACAAGGACGGCCAGGTGCTGGAGGAGGGCATCACCGAGGCGGGCTCGATGAGCAGCTTCACCGCCGCGGGCACCGCGTACGCAACATGGGGCCAGCCCATGATCCCCTTCTACATCTTCTATTCGATGTTCGGGTTCCAGCGCACCGGCGACCTCATCTGGGCCGCGGGTGACGCCCGCGCCCGCGGGTTCCTGCTCGGCGCCACGGCCGGGCGCACCACCCTCAACGGCGAGGGCCTGCAGCACGAGGACGGCCACAGCCACGTGCTCGCGTCCACCGTCCCCAACATCGCCGCCTACGACCCCGCGTTCGCGTATGAGGTCGCGACGATCGTGCAGGACGGCATCAGGCGCATGTACGGCGAGACACCCGAGGATGTCTTCTATTACCTGACGCTCTACAACGAGAACTACGTGCAGCCGGCGAAAGCCGAAGGCGTCGACCAGGGCATCATCCGCGGCATCTACAAGTTCGCGGAGGCGCCCGAGGGGCCGAGCAGGCGGGCCACCATCCTCTTCAGCGGCACCGCGTGGCTCGCCGCCATGGAAGCGCAGAAGCTGCTGGCCGACGAGTGGGACGTGGCTGCGGACGCGTTCAGCGTCACGTCGTACAAGGCGCTGCGCGAGAACGCCCTCGCCATCGAGCGGGAGAACCGCCTCCATCCCAGCCGCCCGCCCGAGGCGCCGTACATCACCGACGCCCTGGCCCAATCCGACGGGCCCTTCGTGGCCGTGACCGACTTCATGAAGTCGCTCCCCGACGAGGTGGCCAAGTGGGTGCCCGGTCCGCTCACCAGCCTGGGCACCGACGGCTACGGCCGGTCGGACACCCGCTCCGCCCTGCGCCGCCACTTCGAGGTGGACGCGGCCCACATCGTCGTTGCCGTGCTCCACGCCCTCGGCAAGGCCGACCAGGTGGCCGATGCCATCAAGCGCTACGAGATCGACCCCGACTCCGTCGACCCGAAGTCGGCGTAGAGCTAGCCCCAGTCCACCTCGTAGACGCGCACCGGCTCGTCGAAGCCCTTGAGCTCGACGTGGCCCTTGTCCCCGAAGCGGAAGCCCTTGCCGAGGCAGAGCTCACGAACCGCACTCGTGACGAGGATCCGGCCGCCCTCGCACGTCCCGCACACCCGGGCCGCGAGCTGCACGGCGGCGCCGAAGAGGTCGTCGTCCTCCGTGATCGGCTCCCCGACACTGATCGAGACCTTCACATCGAACGGCGTCGCCGCGGCGCCGTTGCGCTCGGCGACCGCCCGCTGCATCCCGATCGCAGCCTCGACGGCGCGGCTCACCGAGGTGAACGACGCCATCACACCGTCACCCATGTGCTTCACCCGGCGGCCGTGGCTGGCCCGGATGGCGTCGCCGACGATCGCGTCGTGGGCCCGGATGACCCGCATCGCCTCGGCGTCGCCGAGGCGCTGCGTGAGCTCGGTGGAGCCCACCAGGTCGGTGAACATGATCGCCCGGAACGCGGTGGCCACGAACGGCTCGCCGGTGACCGGCCTGTCGAGCTGCCCGAGGAACGACTCGACGACAGCCCGATCGACCTCGATGACCTTGCTCGGCATCAGGCCGTGCGCTTCGCGGTGGACCTCCTCGACGACCTCCACCGACGGGCCCTCGACCAGGCAGAACCCCGCACCACTCTGGTGATCGAACCAGTACGTGATGTAGTCGACGCCGTACTTGGCCTGCACCTCGACATCAGCGGCATGCGCCTGGGCGACCTCCATCGGAGTCGCTGCGTCGTCGGGGATCTCGTGGCGGTCCATGTACAACGGCATGGAATTCGAGCCTACGCCGGGGTTCGCCGGGGCCGGTGGCCCTACGCTGGGCCCATGATGGGCACTCTCACCCTCGCCCAAGACCCGCCGTCCGACGAGTTGCTCTCGACCAACCCGCTCGCCCTCCTCATCGGCATGGTGCTCGACCAGCAGATCCCGCTCGAATGGGCATTCAAAGGTCCGCTCATGCTGCAGGAACGCATCGGCGAGCTCGACGCGGCCGACATCGCAGGGCGCGACCCCGAGGCCCTGGCCAAGGTGTTCGCCGAGCGGCCTGCCCTGCACCGCTATCCCGGCTCCATGGCCAGGCGCGTCCACGAGCTCTGCACCCGCATCGTCGAGAAGTACGACGGTGATCCTGCCGCGGTGTGGACGACGGCACCCACCGGCGAGCAGCTCTACAAGGGCATCCGCAACCTGCCCGGATTCGGCGAGCAGAAGGCGCGCATCTTCGTGGCTCTGCTCGGCAAGCAGCTCGGCGTGCGCCCCCGGGGCTGGCAGGCGGCGGCCGGCGAGTACGGCAAGGCCGGCAGCTACATGTCCGTCGCCGACATCGTCGACGAACCGAGCCTGGGCCGCGTTCGTCAGTACAAGCAGTCCAAGAAGGCGGCTGCGAAAGCAGAAAAGGCGGCCAACACCGAGAAGTAGGCCACATGCAGTACCTGGCGAGGGACGAGCTCGAGCACATCGACGTCGAGCCCGTCGCCCCGCCCGCGGCGCCGCGTCGACGCCGGCTCTCTCGTGCATGGATCGCAGCCCTCGTTGTCCTCGCCGTGGTCCTCGGAGCAGTTGTGGCACTCCCTGCCCGCACTGAGCTGGCCAAGGCAGGGTTCCGCCACGCCGACCGGATCTTCGTCATCGGCCACTCCCTTTCCCTCCAGCAGCAGCGCCTCCTCGGCGTCCTGTTGAGCCGTAGCGGGACCACTGACACGACACCGATGCGACGGGCCGAGGACAGGCTCCGGGAGGAGCTGCGGGATCGCCACGCCGAGCTCCGCCGGTCGCTGCGACGAGACTGGCGCCTGCGCCTCGACAGCCAGACCGACCGCTTCCGTGCCGCCGTGCAGCGCACCCTCGAGCCCCCCGTGGGCGATCCTGCCATCGCCTCGGAAGCCGAGTACCGCGCCCGCTCGCTGCGGGAGCGCTGGCACCTCGCCAAGCCCACGCCCGACGCAGACGGCCTCCACTCGATCGACGCCGACGTGGCCGCCCTGCGGCGATACGTGGACCGGGCCACGGGCGTGCGCCTGGTGATCGGCGGCCCGGACGGGTTCACGACCCTGGACCTCGACCGGAGCAACCTGCGTGAGCACCGCGGCCCGGGTCTCGGCACCGACGCGCCGGTGACCCGGATGGTGGCGGGCGACGGTTGGCTCGCGGGGTCCGACCGCGGCCTCCAGGGGTGGACGATCGCCGAGCGGCTGGACGAGCCCCTTGCCGCTCTCGGCACCGGCGTGCCGTTCCCGTCCGACCGCCGCGACACGTTGCACATGTGGGCCACCAACCTGCACTCGGTGCGGGAGGTCGACGCCACCACCGGGGACGTAGTGGCCGGCCCGTACTTCCTGCCCGTCGATGGGACGCTGGAGTCGTACCGCGTCGCGGGCGTCGCCACGTCAGGCATCGTGATCGTTCGTCAAGCGGACCCGAGGACCACCGAGGTGTGGGACCCGGAGCAGCGACGGGTGGTGCGAACCCTTCCGGGCCCGGCCGTCGCCGTCGCGGGTGACCTGGTTGCGTGGGTCGAGAACGGACCGGCGCTCATGACCCACGTGACCGACCTGTCGGACGGCACCGACGCGGCCGCCGTCCCGCTCTGGGGCCACGTCGGCGCATTCTCGCCCGACCGACGCCTGCTGGCGCTGGGCAGCGAGCGCGGCCTCGTGGTGGTCGACGTAGCATCCCGTCGCGTCGAACACGTACCGGTCACTCGGCTCGAGAACACCCCGACGTGGGACCCCTCGGGGCGATTCCTCTTCTTCCAGGCCGGTGGGATCGGCGGGTGGGACGCGGAGCGGCACGAGCAGTTCCACCTGCGGCTGCCGGACCTCCCGGCCGGCGGGGTACTCCTGGCTGCGCTGGCCGCGTAGGACGGTACGGTCGGGCCATGCAGGTCGTGTCCAACGGGAGGCCGCTCGACGTGCCCGACGGGTGCACCGTCGACGATCTCCTGCAGCAACTCGGCCTGGGAACCAAATGGGTGCTGGTCGAGCGCAACGGCGAGCCGGTCAACCGCCGCAACACCGCGACGACGGTGCTCGAACCCGGGGACCGCCTCGAGCTCGTGCGGGCAGTCGCTGGTGGCTGATGCCCTGGCCGGTCGGCGCCTGTACCTCTGCACGCCCGACCGCCCCGATTTGGCTTCCTTCGTCGCCGCGTGCATCGCTGGCGGGGTCGACCTCGTGCAACTGCGGGAGAAGCACCTCGACGCGCGCCCGTTGCTCGAACGGGCCCGCGTCGTCCGCCAGATCTGCGGTGACCACGGCGTCCCGTTCATCCTCAACGACCGGCCCGACCTCGCCGTCGAGGTCGAGGCCGACGGAGTGCACGTGGGCCAGGACGACGCGCCCGCGGCGCTGGCCAGGCGGCTTCTCGGTCCGGACGCGATCGTCGGGCTATCGACCCACGCGCCGGCCGAGCTCGACGCTGCCGAAGCCGAGCCCGTCGACTACGTCTCGGCCGGGCCCATCGAGGCCACGCCGACCAAGCCAGGGCGACCCGGCACCGGGCTGGCCTATGTCACCTACGCTCGCGAAAACGCAACCCGCCCCTTCTACGTCACGGGCGGCGTCACGCCCGACACCGTGCCCGCCATCGCCGCGGCCGGCGCCCAACGGTTCGTCGTGGTGCGCTGGCTCACCGAGGCGGCCGACGCGAAAGCCAACGCCCGCGCGTTGCGCGACGCCATCGACCGCGCCGTCGGGAGCTAGAGGGTCTGGCGGTCGAGCCAGCCGAGCAGCACGGCGACCGCACGCGGGTCGTGGCGCAGGCGGTGGCCCGCACCCGTGAGGACGCGCAACTCGACGTCGCCGTCCGCAGCGTCGGCCAACTGGCGCGCATCGAGGACGGGCACGATGTCGTCCTCACTGCCGTGCACGATCAGCAACGGGCGGGGCGGGATCTTGCCCGCGGCCGACGAGGCGCGCGTCTCGCGCAGCTCGGTGGCCCACTTGACCGGGTCAGGCGGGAAGTCCTTCGACCGGATGACCCCTACCTCGCGCGCGTAGGCGAGGAAGCGATCGGGATCGTCGGCCCACTCGTCGAAGTCGGAGGGGGCAGCCATGGTGGCCACACCCGCGACGCGCTCGTCCTCCGCTGCCGCGCAGATCGCCAGCGCCCCGCCAGTGCTGAAGCCGGCCAGCCAGACGCCTTGGACGCCCTCGACGGTGAGCAGGTGGTCGATGGAGGTGCGCAGGTCGACCAGCCAACCGCCGAGCGAGAAGTCCCCCTCGGAGTCGCCCGTGCCGCGGAAGTTGAAGCTCAGCACGATCCAGCCCGCGTCGGCGGCGAGCCGGTCGGCGAGATCCGGATAGGTCTCGGCCGAGTTGGCCGCGCCACGCGGCCCCGACGGGAAGCCATGGCACAGCACGAGCCCGAACCGGGGAGGGGTCGGCGAGTCGGCCGGGTGAGCCACGTGGGCGCGTAGTTGGACCCCCACCGCGTCCAGCACGACCTCCATGCCCGACAAGCTAACCGTCAGATTCGCCGCGAAGGTGTCGGTTTTGCCGGTTCAGGCGTCGTCGTGAGTACGGAACGGGCGGTAGCCCCGGTTCCGGGCCTCGGGCAGGGTGTCGGGCCCGAAGGCCGCGAACTGCTCGGACGCCATGAGGTCGTCGACGATCTCCTGAGGGAGCTCCGGGTCGTCGAGGTCATAGACGACCTGGCTGCGCTTGTCCCCCACCCAGCGGTTGTGCTCGAAGCGGGTCGGTCGCTCTGCCATGGGGTGAATCTAGGACGGCGGCCGAGACGCGAGCGAGGGGGCGCCGAAGCGCCCCCTCGCCTAGATGAACTGGAAAAAGGACCTGAGTCTCCGAACTGCATCGAGTGGGACCAACTCCCGATCGGTTCGTCAGGCGGTGTCTGGTTGGTATTCCACCAGGTGGTCCAGCGGCCGACTAGCGGCCAGCCACCTCCAGGGTCCCGCAACATTCAGAACTCAGTTGGACCACCTCCTTTCTCTGGTGCGGATATGAAACCACACCTGGGAGGCGTACTCAGGCCTTTTCTGGGCTCCATCGCACAGATTTCACAGTCCCTCCTCGGGGGGCGCCTCGGGCCCCACCGCGCCGATGGCCTCGAGGTAGGACATCTGGGCGTCGAGGACGGCGTGGACCTGGGCCGGCGTATACGGCGAGCCCATCGCCTCCGCTCGGTGCAGCACGTAGTCCACCGTCTCGGCGCCGCCCACCACGACCGGGCCCTCCACGTTGGGCCCGTGCCCGTTGCCCGATACGCCCTTGGACCGGAAGTACTCGAGGTTCCAGTCGATGATCCTGCGCACGTCGTCGTGGCTCAGCACGGCACTGACCTCGAACGGGAGGTGCTCGGCCACCCAGTCGACCGCCTCGTCGAGGTCGAACACCGGCTGGGGCGGCACCGCGTCGAGCCGCCTCGCCTCGCGACCGATCACGACCGCCGCGATGGCGAACACGACCGCCAGCGCCAGGAAGGCGTAGATGATCCCCATCGCCGCCTCAGGCTAGAGGCGACCCAGCGCCTAGATGCCGATGCGCTGCGCGAGCAGCTCGCGGTGATAGGTCGGGTCGCCGAGCAGGAGCTCGGAGGACTTGGCCCGCTTGAAGTAGAGGTGGGCGTCGTGCTCCCACGTGAAGCCGATGCCGCCGTGGATCTGGATGTTCTCGGCCGCGGCATGGAAGTAGGCGTCGGAGCAGTAGGCCTTGGCGAGGGAGGCAACGACGGGCAGCTCGTCGCTGTCCTCGGCCGCGGCCCAGCCCGCGTAATAGGCGGCGGACTTGGCCGACTCGACCTCGAGCAGCATGTCGGCACACTTGTGCTTGATGGCCTGGAAGGAACCGATGGGCCGTCCGAACTGGACCCGGACCTTGGCGTACTCAACCGCCATCTCCAGGCACTTCTGGGCCCCGCCCACCTGCTCGGCGGCCAGGGCGACGGCGGCCAGGTCGAGCGTCTTGCCCAGCGCGGCGCCGCCCTCGCCCTCGGTGCCGATGAGCCGCGCGGGCGTGTCGGCGAAGGTGACCTTGGCCTGCTTGCGGGTCTGGTCCATCGTCTGCAGCGCGGTGCGGGTGAGCCCCGACGCGTCGCCGTCGACCGCGAACAGCGAGATGCCGGCACCCGTGCGGGCGGCCACGATCAGCAGGTTGGCGGTGTGGCCGTCGATCACGAACATCTTCGAGCCGGTGAGGCTGTAGCCGTCACCGGACTTCTTGGCCTCCATCTGGATGCCCTCTTCGTCCCAGCGGCCGCTGTCCTCGGTGAAGGCCAGGGTGGCGATGGTCTCGCCCGAGGCGATGCCGGGAAGGAGCTCTTTCTTGGCCGAGTCGTCGCCCGAGGCGAGGATGGCGTTGGCGGCGAGGGCCACCGTCGAGAAGTACGGGGCGGGCAGCAGTGCCCGGCCCATCTCCTCGAGCACCACGATGAGCTCGACGTAGGAGTACCCGGACCCGCCGTGCTCCTCGGGGATGGCGAGCCCCTGCAGGCCCAGCTGCTGGGCCATCTGGTTCCAGACGTCGGGGTCGTAGCCCTCCTCGGTCTCCATCAGCCGGCGGACCTCGGGCGAGTCGGACTTCTGCTCGAGGAACTTGCGGACGGACTTGCGGAGCTCTTCCTGCTCTTCGCTGAAGGCGAAGTTCATGGGCACGGCCTCCCGGGGCGGCTGAACACGCGAAACTGAGCGAAAGACTTTCTACTAGACCGGGCGGTCAAGATGCATTTCGAGGACTCCCAGGCCGAGATCCACAAGCTGGTCGTGGGTCCCATGGACAACAACGTGTTCGTGCTGCGGTGCAAGCAGACGGGCGAGGCGGTCCTGCTCGATGCGGCCAACGAGCACGAGAAGCTGCTGGAACTCTGCGAGCGCCTGAACGTGGGGAAGGTCCTGGAGACCCATGGCCACTGGGACCACATCCAGGCCGTCCCCGCCGTACGGGACGCGGGCTACGAGGTCGGCGTGACCAGCCAGGACTCGGCCATGCTCCCGTCCTACGACTTCGTGCTGGAGGACGACTCGGTGATCGAGGTCGGCCGGCTCCGGCTGCACACCATCCACACCCCCGGCCACACCCCCGGATCGATGTGCTTCCGCCTGGAGGGCTCGCCTGTGCTCTTCAGCGGCGACACGCTCTTCCCCGGTGGCCCGGGCAACACCAGCTTCGAGGGCGGTGACTTCCCCACAATCCTGCGCTCGCTCGAGGAGCGGCTGTTCTCCGAGGTCCCCGACGACCACATCGTCATGCCCGGCCACGGCGACGACACGACCATCGGCACCGAGAAGCCCCACCTCCAGGAGTGGGCCGATCGTGGGTGGTGAGCTGATCGACCTGATGCTCGCCCGCCGTTCCATCGGGCGCCTCACGGAGCCCGCGCCCGACGACGACGAGCTGCGTCGCATCTTCGAGGCGGCGGTCTCCGCGCCGGACCACCTCGAGCTCAGGCCGTGGAAGTTCGTCGTGCTGCGGGGCGAGGCCAAGGATGCCTTCGGACAGGTGCTGGTGGACTCCTACCTGGCGAGGGTCAGCGCGGTCGGCGGCCAGCCCACCGACGGCCAGCTCCAGAAGGAGCGGACCAAGCTGGGTCGGGCGCCCCTGGTCGTGGTCGTGTGCGCCGTCAACCGGCACAGCGACGAGGTCCCCTGGGTCGAGCAGGTGCTGGCCGCGGGCGCCGCGGCCGAGAACATGCTGCTTGCGTGCAAGGCCCTGGGCTACGACTCGATGTGGCGCACTGGTCCCGCCGCCTACGACCACAAGGTCATGCACGCGCTCGGGCTGTCCGACCTCGACGCCATCGTCGGCTTCATCTACATGGGCACGCCCCGCGAAGGTCGCGAGCTGCCGCCCCACGAGCCCGTACTCGACGGTGTTGTCGAGGAGTGGCAGCCCCAGCCCGGATGACGCTGCTCGAGGGGTACCGAGTCGTCGAGCTGGGGGCATGGGTCGCGGGCCCCGGTGCCGGTGGCGTGCTGGCCGAATGGGGGGCCGACGTCATCAAGGTCGAAACCGAGGCCGGCGATCCCATGCGCCGTCTGTTCGACGTCCTCGGCGGGCACAAGCAGCCCCAGAGCCCGCCCTTCGACCTCGACAACCGAGGGAAGCGCAGCGTGGTGCTCGACCTCCGTTCCGACACGGGGCGCGACGCGTTGCACAAGCTCCTCGCCACCGCTGACGTCCTGCTCACCAACCTGCGACCCGACGCGCTCGAGCGCCTCGGCCTGGCCGCCGAGGCCGTCCTTGCGGCCAACCCCAGACTCGTCTACGCCAGCGTCACGGGGTACGGGCTCGAGGGCCCCGACCGCGACCGCCCCGGCTATGACCTGGGCGCATTCGGCGCCCGCACCGGTGTCGCCCATCTCCACGGTGTCGCCTACGGCGAGCCCGTCGCCATCCGGTCCGGCATGGGCGACCACTTCACCGCCGTCACCGCCGTCACCGGCATCCTCGCCGCCCTGCTCGAGCGCGAGCGCAGCGGTAAGGGCCAGCTCGTCGCCACGTCGCTGCTACGCGCCGGCATCTACAGCATCGGCTGGGACCTGAGCATCCAGCTCCGCTTCGGGAAGATGGCGCCCCAGACAGGGCGCAGCGGCAACACCAACCCGCTGGTCAACTCATACAAGGGCGGAGACGGCCTCTGGTTCTGGCTCCTCGGTCTCGAAGCGGACCGCCACTGGCCCCGCCTCGTCGCCGCCCTCGGCCGGCCAGAGCTCGAAGCTGACGAACGCTTCGCGACGGCGCGGGACAGGCGCAAGAACGCCGAGAGTCTCATCGCCCTGCTCGACGCCGAGTTCGCCTCGCGGCCGCGCGCGGAGTGGTTCGACCGCTTCGACGAGGTCGACATGTGGTGGGCGCCCGTGCAGACGCCGGAGGAGGTCGTCGCGGATCCCCAGGCCATCGCCGCGGGCGCATTCGTCGATGTCCCCGAAGGTGCGGGCGCGCCTGCCCATCGCGCCGTCGCCTCGCCCATCGACTTCGGGCGAGAAGGTGCAGTGCGCACCGGCCCGGTGCCCGGCCTGGGCGAGCACACCGATGAGATATTGAAAGAGCTGGGGCTGGCGTGATGTCCGGCAGAAGCCCGCGATGGGGAACCGGTCCCCATCGCCTTTCAGCGAGCGCAGCTTGCAAGCGAGCGAGTGTCAGGGAGCTCGGCCTTGCCTGAGGCGTTTCGGTACGACCTGCGGCCGGTCGACGACACTCCCTTGCACACCGAGGACCTACCGGCGACACCGCAGCGCGACCGCACGATCGTGGCGACGGCGTGGGTCGAGGCGCCGCAGGAAGTGATCCATCTGGGCGACGACTTCGGGTGCACCCAGGTGGACTACAAGCGGCGCATCGGCGACTGGCTGCTGTGGCGGGCGGGCCCTGCCCAGAAGGCGGACGCGCGGTACATCGCGGTGGCGCTCGACGACCCCGCGCGTCACCACACGTTCCGACTGTTCCCCGACGGCTCCGGCGAGGGCTCGGGCCCGAGCGGCGCCAGCCACGCACGGTTCCGGTCGTGGAAGGAAGACCTGCGGGACAATCAGCCGTGAGCGAGCCTGCGAAGCGAACCAATGTAATGACGATGGACATCCATCGAGCTGGCGAGATGGGTGTCCAGCCGTGAGCGAAGCCGAGGCCCGACGAGAACGCATGGCGGCCGCCACCGCGGCCGCGTGGGTGGAGGCTCAGCCTCGGATCATGGCGAGGCTCGCCGTGCTCCAGGATGCGGCCGCCGCGGTCGTGGAAGGTGAGCTGGACGATGCTGCGCGTCGCGAGGCCGAGGGCGAGGCCCACAAGCTGGCGGGGTCGCTCGGGATGTTCGGTTTTCCCGCCGGCTCGGAGCTGGCCCACGAGCTCGAGGTGATGCTGGACGGCGAGGCCCCGATCGGTGCTGACTTCGCCGAGCTCGTCGCGCGCCTCGCCGGCGTGCTGCCCCACTCGTGAGGGTCCTCGTCGTCGACGACGACGACGTCATCGGCATCCTGGTGCGCCGCATCCTGTCCCGCGAGGGCGTCGAGGTCGTCGTCACCGACGACGGCGCGGCCGGCGTGCGCGCTGCGGCCGAGATCGCACCGCAGCTCATCCTCGTCGACAGCACCATGCCGGGGATGACCGGAGCCGAGGTCGTGGAGGCTCTCGCCGCGAACCCCGCCACCGCGGCCATCCCCGTCGTCGTCATGTCCGCTGACTGGGAGGACGAGACGGTCGGGCTGCGCAAGCCGTTCAGTCCCACCCAGCTCGTCGAGCTCGTCCGCGGCTACCAGCCCGGCTAGCTGGTGGCGGCGGCCTCCTCGGCTGCTCGAAGCTGGCCCTCGACAATGGCGAGGCCGCCGTCCCAGAAGCCGGGATCGGCGAGATCGCAGCCGACGATGTGCGCGAGCACGTCGGGACGGTCCGAACCGCCCGCGCTGAGCAGCTCGAGGTAACGAGGGACGAAGTCCGCGCCCTGCTCGGTGTATTGCCGGTAGACGGAGAGGGCGAGGAGCTGGCCGTAGGCGTAGGCATACACGTAGCCCGGCGTGCCGATGAAGTGCGGGATGTAGGACCACCAGGATCGGTAGTTGTCCGTCACCTCCACTGCGTCGCCGAGCATCTCGGTCTGGCTCTCGGCCCACAGCTCACCGAAACGATCGACCGACAGCTCGCCCTCCTCCCGCCGGGCCGTGTGCACGAGGTGCTCGAAGCGATTCATCGCCGTCTGCCGGAAGACGGTGGCGATGGCGCCCTCGAGGTTCTCAGCCAGCAGCGCGAGCCGAGATTGCGGCGTCGACGCCTCCTCGAGCAGGCGACCGAACACGACGGTCTCGCCGAAGACCGACGCGGTCTCGGCAAGAGTGAGCGGCGTCGACTGGTGGAACACGCCCTGGGGCCGAGCCAGCGCGCCGTGCACGCCGTGCCCGAGCTCGTGGGCGAGTGTGAGCGCGTCGCGGCGCCGCCCCGTCCAGTTGAGGAAGACATAGGGATGGTGGGACGGGACGGTGTAGGAGCAGAACGCGCCGGGGCGCTTGCCGGGCCGGGCGGGCGCGTCGATGTAGCCGTCGAAGAACGTCTCGGCCACGTCGGCCAACTCGGGCGAGAACGACCGGTAGCAGTCGAGCACCAGCGCACGGGCGTCGTCCCAGCCCACGGTCTCGTCGTCGGCGGCGAGCGACGCACTGCGGTCGTAGTCGGCCAGCCGATCCAGGCCGAGCAGCCTGGCCTTGAGTGCGTACCACCGCTGGGGAATGTCGTAGCGGGCCCGCACCGCGTCCACCAGGGCCTGCACCGACTCGTCGCTCGCCTCCTGGGCCAGGTTCCAGCTGGCCAACCAGTGCGGATAGCGGCGGAGCCGGTCGTCGACCGCCTTGTCATGCAGCAGCGTGTTGAAGAGGTAGGCGCGCGTGCGCAGCCCGGGCGCCAGCCCCTTGGTGACGGCATCGGCCGCGGCCCGCCGCACCTCGCGGTCCGGTGATTGCAGCCGGCTCAGACCCTGTTCCAACGTCGCCTCGGCACCGTCCAGCTCGACGGTGATGGCGGACGTGAGCTCGCTGAACAGCCGCACCCACGCGCTGCGACCAGTCACGGCCTTCTCGGTGAGCATGCGCTCCTCGGGTTCGGTGAGGACGTGGTTCTTGTACCGCCGCATGGAACGCAGGTAGTGGGCCGACGACGCGAGGAGCGGGTCGGCGAGCAGGCGGTCGGCCCGCGTGTCGGGGACGGCGACCCACTCGAGCTGGAAGAACAGGAGCCGGGCGGAGATGGCCGTCGTCCGCTCCTGCACCCGTTGCATCAGCGCGCCGCGCTCGGGATCCGAGGTGTCGGTGGCGAACTGAAGCGACGCGTACGACCCGGCCCGGCCCACCAACTCACGCAGGTCGGCCATCGCCGTCATGAACGCTGCCAACGCGGGCCCGGAGATCTCACCGATGAGCCCCCGCTCCGACTCGAGGACGCCGGCCAGCGCGTCGGCCCTGTCGAGCAACTCGTCGACCGACGCGTCGCCCAGCAGCGGCTCCAGGTCCCACGTGACATCGGCGGCGTCGGTCGTCATCGTCATGGGGCGCAGCCTAGAGATGCTTCGACTCGAGGAAGTCCCAGATGACGGCGCTGGCATCGATGTCCTTGCTGACCTTGCCCAGGAGACTGCCGCCGACGGTGGCGCCCGGCCAGGTGTGGCCCCCGTCGCCGATGACGTAGAGCTCGACCACACCGCCGGGTTTGCACCCGCCCCAGCGCCGCACGGTCACCGCGCCCTTCACCGGCTCCTCGACCGGGTCTCCGCAGCCGTCGTGCCTCGCCCAGTTGGCCATGGTGTCGCCCACCGCGGCGATCGTGGGGTTGCCGCAGCAGGTCACCCGCCCGCCGTCGAAGGGGACGATGCCGTCCTGCTTCCCATGGAAGGCGATGATCGGCACGGTGCGGGCCTGTTCGCACTGCGGCCCCCAGACCACGGCCGCGACCGACGCGAAGGCGGCGATCTTGTCGGACAGCCTGCACGCGAGCACCGCGGTCATCGCACCGCCGTTCGACATCCCGGTGGAGTAGATGCGTGCCGGGTCGATGCAGAGGGTCTGCTGCAGGTGGTCGATGAGGTCGCTGACGAACACCACGTCGTCCTGCTCGCCGCCGGCGGGACCGAGCAGGGTGAAATGGCGGGTCAGGCCCTGCCCTTGGGGCGCGACGACGAGGAAGCCGTCCCGGTCGGCAGCGGGCCCGAAGTTGCCGTACAACAGCTGCTGCTGGGCGGTCGACCCGTAACCGTGGAACTCGAGCACGACCGGCACCTTGGTGCGCCCGGTGTAGGACGCGGGCGTGTACACGAGGTACTCGCGCTCGAACCCGTGTGAGGTCATCTTGTGCGTCGACGTGCCCGCCGGCAGCGTGGCGGCGTCAGGGCAGTCCGACGCTCGCGCCGCCGACTTGCTGGTGGGCGTCGGGGCCGCGTCCTCAGCGCCACGGTTGCACGCCGTCAGGCCACCGACGGCCAGGACCACGGCGAGCAGCGCCGAACGCGTGGTCAGTCCTCGGCGGTGAGGGGGTTGCGGGGGACGGTGATGAGCTCGAGCTCGGGCGGGAGGCCGTCGACCTTGACGTTGCCGTCGCGCACGTGCACCGAGACCCGGCGGCCCGCCAGGGGGATGCGGTCGACCCTGAGCTCGCCGATCTCGGTGGGCAGCACCGGGCACATCCACACCTTGCCGTGAGGCACCCATGGGTCGAGCCGCAGAAGTGTGCGCAGGAAGAGCAGGGGCGACGCCGCCGACCACGCCTGGGGCGAGCACGAAGTGGGGTAGCTGACCACGCCGGGGAACTCCGACCGGTCGAGCCCGGCGAACAGCTCGGGGAGGCGTCCGTTCTGACTCACGCCGGCGTCGATCATCCCCATGATCACCTTGCACGCCTCGTCCACGAACCCGTAGCGCATGAGCCCGGCCGCGATGAGGGCGTTGTCATGCGGCCACACCGAGCCGCAGTGGTAGCTGATCGGGTTGTACCCGCCCATGTTCGATCCCAGGGTGCGGATGCCCCACCCGCTGAACATCTCCGGCGACATGAGCGAGCGAGCCACGGCCTGGGCCTTGTCCTCGTCGACGATGCCAGTCCAGAGGCAGTGGCCCATGTTCGACGCCAGCGAGTCGATCTGGCGCTTGTCCTGGTCGAGGCCGACCGCGAACCAACTGTGCTCGTCGACCCAGAAGTCCTCGTTGAACCGCTGCTTGAGATCGTGGGCCTTGGTGCGGAACCGGAGCGCGGTCTCGACGTCGCCGGCCTCGTTGGCGAAGTGGGCACGCGCCAGATAGGCGGCGTACACGTAGCCCTGCACCTCGGCCAGCGCGATGGGCGGTCGGGCGATCTCGCCACTCGCGAAGCGCACGCCGTCGTGCGAGTCCTTCCAGCCCTGATTCTCGAGGCCGCGGTCGGACGCCCGCTGGTACTCGACGTACCCGTCGCCGTCGCGGTCGCCATGGTGCTCGATCCACTCCATGGCCCGGTCGACGTTGGGGAGCAACTGGTCGACGGCCTCGCGCGCCAGGCCCCAACGCCGCAGCTCGCCCATCAGCATGACGAACAGGGGCGTGGCGTCGGCCGTGCCGTAGTAGATGCTCCCGCCGCCGAGCGACAACGACGCCGCGTCGCCGAAGCGCATCTCGTGAAGGATGCGGCCCGGCTCCTCCTCGGTGCGGGGATCGACCTTCTCACCCTGGAAGCGGGCGAGGGTCTGGATGACGCCGAGGGCGAGGTCGGGGTCGACGATCAGCGCCATCCACGCCGTGATCAGCGAGTCGCGGCCGAACAGCGTCATGAACCACGGCGCGCCGGCGGCGATGACGGCCCGGTCCGGGTAGTCGGGGTCGAAGATGCGCAACGCGCCGAGGTCCTCGGCGCTGCGGGCGATCACCATGCGCAGGCCCTGGTGGTCGGTGTCGAGCTGCGGCGTCTGCGCCCGCCACCGGGCCAGGCGCTCCACGGGTGTGGCCCGCTCCACGGGGTGGCCGCACTGGTAGCGGGGCTCGATGGCCTCGCCGTCGAGGTAGGTGGTGACCTGCATGCAGGTCGTCCAGACGCCGCGGGCGGGCACGATGACCTCGAAGGTGACGACGTTGCCCGCCACCCGCGCGCCGTCGCCGAATTTGATGTCTACGCCCCGCCTGGTGGAGCCCCGCCGGTAACGGAACCGCAGGGTCGTTGCCTCGGATGCCATCTCCAGGTCGCCAACCGCCTCGCCAACGCGGCCTTCCTTGACCTCGAAGAGGTCGGCGAAGTCGGACTCCACGAGGAACTCGAGCGAGCAGTACGCGGGCTCGGGCCCGTAGTTGCGGATCTCGAGGTCCTCGCGCATGCCGCGGCCGATGTAGCGCTTGCGGAAGATGACGGCCGTGCTGTCGGCGTGGCCGACCCGGGGGCGGGTGCGGCTCACCATCACGGCGCTGAAGGGCTCGGGGATGGAGGCGGCGAGGGGCTCGGGCGCCTGACCGTTGACCCGCAGCTCGAACCGGGAGAGGAACCGGGTGTCCCGGAAGAACAGGCCCTGGGGCGACCCTGGCGCCATGTCGCCCGAACGGCCAGAGATGCAGAACGACGAACCCTCGACGAGGCTGATCGTGCCGCTGGCGGGGCCCACGGAGGGACCCTCGCCCACGAAGGTCCAGGGCTCCGACATGACCGCGGGAGCGTACCCGGGTGGTAGAGCCTAGAAATTTCTCCTACGCACGTAGTGCTAATAGAATCGGCCCGTGGGTGAGCCTCTCTTCACCGTCGAGGGCCTGCACGTCGCCGTTGAGGGCACCGAGATCCTGAAGGGCGTCGACCTCGAGGTCGGCGCCGGTGAGGTGCACGCGCTCATGGGGCCGAACGGCTCTGGCAAGTCCACCCTCGCCAACACCCTGCTCGGCAACCCCGACTACGAGGTCACGTCCGGCCGCATCTGCTTCAAGGGCGAGGACATCACCTCGTGGCCCACCGACGTGCGGGGCAAGGCCGGCATCTTCCTCGCCTTCCAGTACCCCGAGGAGATCCCGGGCGTGCCCGTGATCCAGTTCCTCCGCCAAGCCCTCTCGGCCCGCAAAGGCATCGATCTGTCGGTCCTGGAGCTGCGGCTGTCGATCATGGACTGGATGAAGCGCCTCGACATGGACCCGAGCTTCGGCGACCGCTACCTCAACGAGGGATTCTCGGGCGGGGAGAAGAAGCGCAACGAGGTGCTGCAGATGGCCATCCTCGAGCCCGAGGTCGCCATCCTCGACGAGACCGACTCGGGCCTCGACATCGACGCCCTGCGGGTCGTCGCCCGCGGCGTGCAGGAGGTGCGCAGCACCCGCCCCGAGCTCGGTGTCCTGCTGATCACCCATTACCAGCGCATCCTCGACGAGCTGCAGCCCGACCGGGTGCACATCCTCGTCGACGGCCACGTGGCCGAGAGCGGCGGGCCCGACCTGGCCAAGCGGCTCGAGTCCGAGGGGTACGACGCATGGCGGGCGTAGCAGCGAGGTTCACATGGCGCTAGACGTCGACCGCACCAAGAAGGACTTCCCGATCCTCGACATCGAGGTCCACGGCAAGCGCCTCGTCTACCTCGACTCGGCCAACACCTCGCAGAAGCCCCGGGCCGTGCTCGAGGCCATGGACCGCTACTACGAGACGACCAACGCCAACATCCATCGGGGCGTGTACTCCATCGCCGAGGAGGCCACCCGCCTCTACGAAGAGGGGCGCAGCAAGCTGGCCCGCTTCATCGGCGCAGGCTCCACGCGCGAGGTGGTGTTCACCAAGAACGCCACCGAGGCCGCCAACCTGGTCGTGCAGTCATGGGGCAGGGCCAACCTGCAGGCCGGCGACGCAGTGCTCATCACCGACATGGAGCACCACGCCAACATCGTCCCGTGGCACATCGTCGGCCCGCAGCTCGGCATCGAGCTGCGCTGGCTCGACGTGGACGACGAGGGCCAGCTGGTGCTCGACGACCTCGACCAGAAGCTCGACGGAGTGAAGTTCGTCGGCGTCACCGCCATGTCCAACGTGCTCGGCACGCTCAACCCCATCCGTCGCATCACCGACGCGGCGCACGCCGCGGGCGCGGTCGTGATGGTGGACGGCGCCCAATACGTGCCCCACCTCCCCACCGACGTGGCCGACCTGGGTGCCGACTTCTTCTTCTTCACCTCGCACAAGATGCTCGGCCCCACTGGCCTGGGCGCGCTGTGGGCACGGGAGGAGCTGCTCGAGGCCATGCCGCCCTTCCTCGGCGGCGGCGAGATGATCCGCGACGTGCGCCGCGATGGTTTCGAGCCCAACGAGCTGCCGTGGAAGTTCGAGGCGGGCACCATGCCCATCGCCGAAGCGGTCGGCATCGGCGCGGCGGTGGACTACCTCGAGGGCCTCGGGATGGACGCGGTCCGCGCCCATGAGATCGAGCTGACGCGGTACGCCATGGCGACCCTGCAGGAGCGCCACGGCGATGCCATCACCATCTACGGCCCGGCCGAGGCCGAGGGCCGCGGCGGCGTGATCTCGTTCTCGTTCCAGGGCCTGCACCCCCACGACATCTCCCAGGTCCTCGACGAGCACGGCGTCTGCGTGCGCGCCGGGCACCACTGCGCCAAGCCGCTCATGAAGCGGCTCGGCGTCGGCGCGACAGCTCGCGCTTCCCTGTACGTGTACAACGACGAAGCGGATGTGGACGCGCTCAACGACGCGCTGTCGGCCGCCGCCGCCTTCTTCCTGTAGGAATAGAGAGCCATGCCCGGACTCGAAGACCTCTACCGCGAGATCATCCTCGACCACTACCGCAACCCGCGGAACCGCGGGGAGCTCGACGCGCCTCCCGCGACGAGGGTCGAGGGCTTCAACCCGCTGTGCGGCGATGAGATCGTGGTCTACGTCGACGTCGACAACGACTCGGTCGCCGACATCAAGATCAACGGCCAGGGCTGCTCCATCAGCCAGTCGTCGGCGTCGATGATGTCGGCCGCGGTCAAGGGCAAGACCCTCGACGAGGCCCGCGCCCTCATCCGTGCCTTCAAGGGGATGATGTCGATCCACGAGAGCCGCCTCGACGGCGAGGGCGAGGACGGCGCACCCGAACCCGATGTGTCCGACGCCGAGGTCAAGCTGGGCGACCTCGAGGCCCTGCAGGGCGTGGTCAAGTTCCCCGTCCGCATCAAGTGCGCCACCCTCTCCTGGAACACCCTGCAGCAGGGCCTGGACCAGGTCACGGCCTCCGCCTGACCCCCACTTTTGCGAACTCGGCCGTAAATCCGGCCGCAACCCGGCCGGATTTACGGCCGAGTTCGATGCTCAGGCCCGGCGGGGGAGCATGTAGAAGGCGGCGAGGCTGAAGTTCACGGCCAGGCTGAGGGGCACGTTCCAGAACGCGAGCAAGGTGGCGAGCAGGTAGACGGGGACGCCGTAGCGGTAGGCCTTGGTAACGGCCGCGGCGTCGGCCTCGCGGCCAGCGACGATGAGACGGTTGTTCCAGGCGGCGGTCTGCCAGAGCAGGTTGTAGATCGCGGCGGTGACCGTGAACGTCCCGCTGTAGAAGACCGCGGCCACGTTCTGGTCGTGACCCCCCTCGCGCAGGTAGTCGCCCAGCACCTTGGTGGGGAAGGGCAGGAACGCCACCATGAGCAGCAAGAGCAGGTTGGCGACGATGAGCCCGTGCGACGTGCGGTCGATGAGCTCGAAGATCGAGTGGTGATTGGCCCACATGATCCCGATGGTGATGAAGCTCAGCGCGTAGGCGACGTAGGCCGGCCACGCGTCGCCCAGGCGGTCAGCGAGTGAGCCATCGCCCTCGGGCAGGCGGATGTCGAGCACGAGGAGGGTGACGGCGATGGCGAAGACGCCGTCGGCGAACGTCTCGAGCCGGGTGGTCGGCACGGGCCGAACAGTAGGGTGCGGACATGCGGGTCGTGGTCGACTTCGACAAGTGCGTGAGCAACGCGGTGTGCATGGGGCTGGTGCCCGAGGTCTTCGAGGTGCGCGACGACGGCTTCCTCTACGTCCTCCAGGAGGAGCCGCCCGAGGAGCTGCGTGAGAAGGTCCAGGCCGCGGAGCGAGCCTGTCCGACTCAGGCCATCACCCTCGAGGACTAGCCGTGCAGAACGTCACCGTCGTCGGCGCCGGCCTCGCCGGCACGCGCGCTGCGGAAGCCCTGCGTCGCGAGGGGTTCACCGGCACGATCACCCTGCTCGGCGAAGAGGTGCACACGCCGTACGACCGGCCACCGCTGTCCAAGCAGTTCCTCGCTGGCACATGGGACCGCAACCGCATCAGCCTGCGCCTCGAGGTCGAGGAGCTCGGGCTCGACCTTCGCCTCGGCCGGCGGGCCGAGCGCCTCGACCTGCCCGACCGCAAGCTGGTCCTCGACGGCGGTGAGGAGCTGCCGTTCGAAGGGCTGGTGATCGCCACCGGCGCCCGCCCCCGCACCTTTCCCGGCACCCAGCCCCAGGGCGTCTTCGTGCTCCGCACCCTCGACGATGCAGTGGCCCTGAAGGCGGCCCTCGAGGCCAAGCCGCGAGTCGTCGTCATCGGCGGGGGCTTCATCGGCTCCGAAGTCGCCGCCACCTGCAAGGCCCTCGACGTCGACGTCACCATCGTCGAAGCGCTGCACCTGCCGCTGCTCCGCGTGCTCGGGCCTGAGCTCGGGGAGATCTGCGCCGACCTCCATCGCCGGCACGGTGTCGAGCTCAGGCTCGGCCACGGCGTGGCCGACCTCGTCGGTGAGAAGCGCGTGGAGGGCGTGGAGCTCACCGACGGCACCGTCGTGCCGGCCGACGTCGTCGTCGTGGGCATCGGCGTCACACCGAACACGGAGTGGCTGGAGGGCTGCGGCCTCGACATCAACAATGGCGTGGTGCTCGACCGCACGTGCGCGGCCGAAGGGGCCGACGGCGTGGTGGCGGCCGGCGACGTGGCCCGCTGGTACAACACGCTGTTCGCCCGGGAGATGCGCGTCGAGCACTGGACCAACGCCTCGGAGCAGGCCGACCACGCCGTCGACACGCTGCTCAAGGGTCGGGAGCACGCCGAGGAGTTCGCGCCCATCCCCTACTTCTGGTCGGATCAGTACGACACCAAGATCCAGATGGTCGGCGTTCCCGGTGATCAGGTCGTGATCGCCGACGGCTCGGTCGACCAGCACAAGTTCGTCGCCGTGTACGGACACGAGGGACGCACGGTGGGCGCCATCGGGTTCAGCCTGCCCCGCAAGCTCATGCAGTACCGGCAGCTCATCGCGGAGCGGGCACCGTTTCCTCCCGAGCCCGCTGGCTAGCGTCCGGACCATGAACGGTGACGACCTCCGAGCCCGGCTGGCCGGCGGGCAGTCCGTGCTCATGCCCGGGGTGTGGGACGCGCTCTCGGCCCGGTTGGCGGCGGCGGCCGGCTTCGACACCGTGTTCATCTCCGGGTACGCCACCGCCGGCACCCAACTCGGGCTGCCCGACTTCGGGTACCTCACCCAGACCGAGATCAGCGAGGTCGCCCGCCGGGTGTGCCGGGCCATCCCCGACACCGCGGTCGTCGTCGACGGCGACACCGGATACGGCAACGCCCTCAACACCATCCGCACCATCCAGCTCTACGAGGATGCGGGCGCGGCGGGCATCTTCCTCGAGGACCAGGTGTGGCCCAAGCGCTGCGGGCACATGGCCGGCAAGCGCGTCGTCCCCCGCGAGGAGTGGCTGGCCAAGCTCCAGGCCGCGGTGGACACGAGGCGGTCGATCTTCGTCGTGGCCCGCACCGACGCCCGCGCTGCCGTCGACATCGACGAGGCGTGCGAACGGGCCCGAGCCGCGGCCGCGATCGGGGTCGACGCCATATTCGTCGAGGCGCCGCAATCGATCGACGAGCTCGAGGCGATCGCCGACGCGGTGCCCGACGTCATCCGGGTCGCCAACATGATCGAAGGCGGCCGCACTCCCCTGCTCACGCCCGAGGAGCTGCACGACCTCGGCTACGACCTCGTCGTGTCACCGCTCACCGGCCTGCTCGCCGCCACCAAGGCGCTGCAGGATGCCTACGGGACGCTGCGGTCCGAGGGCACCCTCCGCGACCACCCCGAGCTCACCATCGCCTTCGACGACTTCGGCCCCGTCGTCGAGCTCGACCGCCACTACGACCTGGACGCCCGCTACAGCTGACCCCCAACCCCAGCTGACATTTTCGCGATTGTCTGTGCATATCGCGGAGAATCCCGAAAAAGTCGTTCGGGGTTGGGCCTGAGTCAGTCGCGGCCTCGTAACAGGGAGACCTTGTAGGGGCGGAGCTCGCCTTCGCAGATGCCGGTGGCGATGACGGGGTCGGCGGCCATGACCCGCTGGGCCGTCTCCTCGTCATCGGCCTCGATCACCGCGATGCCAGTGTTGGTCTTCCCCAGCGTCGGGCCGGCCATGACGAGGATGCCCTCCTCCAGCAGCATCTGCAGGCGGTCGAAGTGGGCGGAGAACACCAGCGCCTCGGAGTCGGTCATCGTCGCTGCGAAGTCGTCACGCGGCGGATGCAGGAAGTAGATCCACTCGGCCATGCGCGCATCTTTGCAGGCGGAGTTGGACCGGGCCTGCTCCTAGTCTCGCCCCGTGGCCTTCGCCGCCCTCCAGCCCCTGCGCCACCGCAACTTCGCCCTGCTGTTCGCGGCCGGGCTGGTGTCGAACGCGGGCACGTGGATGCAGACGGTGGCCGTCGGCGCCCTCGTCGGCAAGCTCACGGGCCAGGCCGGATGGGTGGGCCTGGTGATGGCGGGCGCCTTCCTGCCCCTCGCCGTCTTCGGGCCCATCGGCGGGGCGATCGCCGACCGCGTCGACCGGCGCCGGTTCCTCATGGCCGCCAGCCTGCTCGAAGCCGGCCTCGCCGCTGGGTTGGCGCTGCTCGTGGCCGCGGGCCGCGAGTCCCCCGGGTTGATCGTGCTCATCGTCACGGTGCAGGGCTGCGTCACGGCGACCCGGCTCCCGTTCCTGCAGGCCATGCTCCCCGACCTCGTCGGCAAGGAGGACCTGCTGGCTGGCGCCTCGCTCAACGCCGCGCAGTGGAACCTGGGTCGGGTGTTCGGTCCCGCCTTGGCCGGCATCGTCATTGCCCTCGGGTCCTTCACCTGGGCGTTCGCGCTCAATGCGGTCTCGTTCTTCGCGGTGATCGGTGCCCTCGCCTTCGTGCGCGGCCTGCCGCCCCTCCCCGAACCCGACAACGAGCGCCTCCGCGATCGCATCCGTGATGGCGCCCGGGTCGCGTGGGCCGAACCCGGCTGCCGTGCCGCCATCTGCATCATGGGCGCGGCCGCCTTCCTGGTCGCGCCGTTCATCGGCCTGCTCCCCGCCAAGGCTCTCGACCTGGTCGGCCGGGCGCGCGTGGAGGACGTGACCGCCGCCCTCACCACGGCGCAGGGTGTGGGCGCCGTCACCGGCGCACTGACCCTGGCGTCGCTCGCCCACCGCTTCGGACGGCGCCGCATGCTGCTGTTCAGCCTCACCGCCACACCGGTCGCCATCATCGTCTACGCGGCCGCCGACACCACCGTGTCGGCCGTCGTGGCACTGGCCCTCGTCGGCGCCTGCTACATCGGCATCCTCTCCGGTCTGCAGACGGTCGTGCAGCTGCGCGCGCCCACCCTCTACCGCGCCCGCGTGCTCAGCTTCCACACCGTGGCGCTGGGCGCCATCTACCCCATCGGCACCGTCCTGCAGGGCTGGGCCGCCGACCGGGTCGGGTTGCAGACCGTCACCACCGCCGGCGCCGTCGGCCTCCTCGCGGTGATGGGCTACCTGATCCTCGCCCGCCCCGAAGTTCTCCACGTCCTCGAACAACCGGCAGACGACGTCGTCGCCGTCGAACCCATCGAGGCCGCGCCTTAGGACAGGCGGTACAGCACGAACTGAGGATGCTCGACATCGAGCACCTCCACGTCGGAGAACCCGGCCTCGGACGCGTAGCGCCGAACCGTGTCGGCGCGGATGACGGTGCCCGTTCCCGCGCCACCGTCCTGCATGCTCACCGCCAGACAGTGCAAGGTGCTGAAGGTGTAGAAGAACCGCTCCATCTCGCTGGCCGGCAGGGTGAACCTGTCGGCCGTGCGCTCGTCGACGACCAGCACCGTGCCCGCGTCGCCCGCCAGCCGCTTCATCGTGCGCAGGATGCCGACCGGGTCGGGAACGTCGTGCAGCATCTCGATGGCCATGACCAGGTCGTAGTCGCCGGCGATGGCCGGGTCGGCGGCGTCGCGCACCTCGAAACGGGCCCGGTCGGCCACGCCTGCTTCCGCCGCGTCCTTCTTGGCCGCGGCGATGGAGGCCTCGTCGAGGTCGTAGCCGTCGACCTCGGCGTTCTCGTACGCCTTGGCGACGACGATGGCCGCCATCCCCTCGCCGCAGCCGACCTCGGCGATCCGCACCCGCTGCCCTGACGTCAGCTTCTGCTGCACCTCAGGCAGGGCGGCGAGCCAGCTCTGGGTGAGGTGGTTCACGAACACTGGACGAGTGAACGCGGCCTGCACGTCGTGCAGGTCGAAGAGACCGAAGGCGGCACCCGTCCCCCGCCGGAACTCCTCGACCATGATGTCGATCGCCTTGCCGACCCACGGCACGGTCGCCGCGCACGGCTTCATGCACGCCTCGCTGTCGTCGTCGGTGAGCACGTGGGCGTGGGCGTCGGGCAGGGTGAAGCGACGCTCGACGGCCGGCGCGGCGACGTCGTCGACTTCGACGATTCCGGCGGCGGCCTGCTGCTCGAGCCACTCACGCGCGTAGCGCTCGGCGATGTCCGCAGACCGCGCCAGCTCGCCGGGCGTGACCGCCCCTGCCCCGGCCAACGCCTCGTACAGCCCGAGGCGCACGCCGAGCTCGACGTTGGCCAGCTCCATCACCGCCAGGCAGTCCATGAACAGCTTGCCCGCGAACTCCTCGACCTTTGCCTCGTCGATCGCTGTCATGCCGAAAGTCTCGCCCTAACCGCCGTCTCGAGGAAATAGGCCGTGAATCTCACGGCCTATTTCCTCGAGAGTGACGGTTCCGGGCGGGATGCGGTCGCGAGCGAGGCGGTTGGCGATGCGTTGCAGGGCGGTGTTGATCGGGGTGGGGACGCCGTACTGACGGCCGAGGAGGACGATCTCCCCGTTGAGGTAGTCGACCTCAATGGCGCCGGTGCCGCGGGCCAGGCTCTGCCACGACGAGCCGCCGTCCCGACGCTTGCCGGCGATGGGTCGCATGCGCATGAGGTCGCCGCGGCGCTCCACATCCTCCTCGCTCGACGCCACGTCGATGCCCGCGGCCGCCAGCACCGCCTCGCCCTCGGTCGCGGCCCGCTCGTAGAGGTCGCTCTGGCGAGCCGCGGTACCAGCCGCCGCCTCGATGGCGTTGCCCAGGTTCATGACGAGCTTGCGGTACTTGAGGCGCATGATCGCCGGGACCGCGTCGGAACTGAAGCGAGCACCGGAGAGATCAGCCGCCACCTGCTCGGCGACGGCGTCGATGCCGGTCGGGTAGCGGCCGATGTCGAGCAGCCCGGAAAGCGGCGCCCCGTTGGCCTGCACCACGCCGGGTTCGAGATGGGACGCGGGCAGCATCACGCACACGCCGTAGACGTTCGGGAACAGGCGCAGCGCCAGCCGCTCGTTCTCGACGCCGTTCTGGGCACACACCACCGCGACGCCCGGCGGAGCGACCGCCTCCAGCTCCGCCAGCGCGCCGGCCGTGTCCTGGGTCTTCATGGCCAGCACGACGACATCGCCATCGCGCCAGTCGACCTCGTCGGGTCCCGCCGCGGCGGCCACGGGCAGGACGACGTCCTCGTCGGGGGTCTGCAGCCTGAGGCCGTCTCGCTGCAGGACGCGCAGGTGGTCGCCGCGCGCGATGAGGGTGACGTCGTGCCCGGCTTGAAGCAGCCGGCCGCCGATGGTGCCGCCGACCGCCCCCGCGCCGTAGACGACGTAGCGGCTCAGGTCAGGCCTTCACACCGACGTGGTCGCGCACCTGAGCCGCCAGCTCGGCCGGCTTCTCGATGGAGAGAAGGTGCGCGCATTCCTCCAGCTCGACGAGCCGCGCCCCCGGAATCTCGGCCACGTAGGCCTCGGCGTGGGCGCGAGGGATGAGCGTGTCGTGGGCGCCGCGGATGACGAGCGTCGGCGCAGTGACGCGGTGCAGGCGCTTGCGCAGCTTCGGATCGTGCAGGTACGGGTCCCACGCCAGCCGGGCCGTGGCCGCCATCGTCTGGTAGTAGGGCTTGATCATCTCGAAGGACACGCTCTCCGGCTGCAGGTCGGCCATGGCGTGCATCATCTGCGCCATGGGCTGGTTCTGGTCGGCGAACAGATCGAGCGCCATCACGTCGGGCGTGCGTCCGAAGATGTCCTTGATCTCTGCACCCTTGATGTAGAGCCCGGCCGGGTTGACCAGCACCAGGCTCGAGACCCGCTCGGGGTACCGGGTCGCCAGCTCGGCCGCCATCCATCCGCCGAGCGACAGCCCGACCACTGCGGGCGAGACGAGGCCGAGCTGGTCGAACAGGTCGAGCAGATGGAAGACCGCGTCCTCCATGTCGTCGATCTGCTCGATGCCCTCGGACTCGCCGTAGCCCGGGAACATGGGCGCGATGGCGTCGTATGTCGCGGCCAGCTCGTCGAGCAGAGCCAGCCCCTCCCCCTCGCCCGTCGCCGAGTGGAGGTAGACGACCGGCGCGCCGCTGCCACCTCGCCGCACCTGCACCTTGCCCACGTGGGTCTGCACCAGCTCGGCGGTGACCATCACGCCACCGCCGACGCGGAGTCGATGATGGCCTGGCCCTCGGGAAAGCGCTCGGCCAGCTTGGGCATGACCTCGGATGCGAAGAGCTCGAGGTTGCGACGGGTCAGGTCCTCGGGGAGCGAACCGAGCTGGAACAGCCCGAGCAGGTTGCCGGTACCGAGGCGGACGATGTCGCGCTCGAGCTGCTCGTACACCGTCTCGGGGGAGCCGACGATG
This sequence comes from Actinomycetota bacterium, assembly GCA_041166245.1. Lineage (GTDB taxonomy): Bacteria > Actinomycetota > Acidimicrobiia > Acidimicrobiales > JAFATL01 > JBEEFP01. Next base: position 27,905 of record JBEEFQ010000065.1, read on the forward strand.
GCGTACTGGCCCTCGACGACCTGGTCCCACGTCTCGAGGTTCATGGCGAAGCTGCCCCGGCCCTTGAGGATGTTCTCCACCGAGCGCAGCGACGTGTAGCCGGGCGGGCTGATCTCGATCCCGGGGAGCAGGCGCTTGGCGAAGTACCACCAGTGATCCTCGTACTCGCGACGGGCCTGCTCATCGGTCTCGGCCACGTAGATCGGTGTCAGCCACCCGGCCTGCTTGGGGTCGTAGGTGTAGCCCTCGCTCTCGCACGCCTCCCGGAACAACCGGAACTGGCGCTCGAAGACGTCGATGTGGAAGTAGGGGATTCCCATGTAGGCGTAGCGGTTGCGGGCCACGAACTCGAGGGTCTCGAGCGAACCCGCCCCAGGAATCCAGACCTCGGGGTGGGGCTGCTGGACCGGCTTCGGCCACGTGTTGACGAACCGCAGCTTGTAGTGGCGACCGATGAACTCGCTCGGACCATCCTCGGTCCACGCCTTCATGATGATGTCGTGGGCCTCCTGGAACCGCTCCCTGGCATGGGCCGGGTTGATGGAGAAGCTGTAGTACTCAGGACCCCCGCCCACGACGAACCCGGCGATCAGCCGGCCGTTGGAGATGTTGTCGATCATGGCGAACTCCTCGGCCACCCTGGTCGGGGGGTCGTAGAGCGGCAAGGCGTTGCCGACCACCGCGATCTTCACCCTGCTCGTCTGGCGGGCGAGGATCGACGCCATCAGGTTCGGTGACGGCATGATCCCGTAGGCGTTCTGGTGGTGCTCGTTGATGCACACGCCGTCGAAGCCCAGCTCCTCGGCGTAGATCAGCTCGTCGAGGTAGCGGTTGTAGAGCTTCGAGCCCACGGCCGGGTCGTAAAGGGTGTTGGGGACCGTGACCCAGGCCGGCCCGTCGTAGTCCGCCGGGAGGTCGGGGTAGGGCATCAGATGGAAGCTGAAGAAGCGCACGAGCGCACCGTACTTTCGCTTCTCAGTCGCCGCTCGACGGCCGGTCCCAGCCGGGGATTTCACGTTTTGCTGGAACCTTGTTCCATACTTGTGGGTCTTAGCCGGGTGATGGAGGCTTCCTTGCGGCGACTTCCCCAGAAATTGACGCTGCTGACGGCCGCCTTGGCACTGGTCGTGACCAGCTGCTCGGGCAAGCCGGCGCGCGTCGCGGCCGTCGTCAAGCCGACGACGACGACCACCGAGTCGACCACCACCACCGTGGCGCCGACCACCGTCCCGCCGACGACGGCGAAGGCCGGGCCCGCGGGGTTGGGCCAGGGCGCCAGTAGTCCCGCCGTCCAGTCGCTCGAGGCCAAGCTGGCCGAGCTCCACTACGACGTGGGCAGAGTCGACGGGGTCTACGACAGCATGACGTCGCACGCGGTGCTCGCCTTCCAGAAGGTGCACGGCATGGCCAGGACCAGCCGGGCCACCGACGACGTGGTCGCCAAGGTCATGGCCGCAGGCCAGGCCGCACCGATGATGGGCGGTGGTGGGGCCACGCGCGTCGAGATCGACATCAAGCGCCAGGTGCTCTTCCTCTGGAAGGGCGGGGGGCTCTACCGCATCCTCGACGTGTCCACCGGTTCCGGGAAGCGCTACTGCGTGGACGGCTCGTGCGCAACGGCAGTGACCCCCGGCGGCTCGTTCCGGGTCACCCGGCGCATAAGCGGATGGCGCACCAGCAGGCTGGGCCGGCTGTACAACCCGCTCTACTTCAATGGGGGCATCGCCATCCATGGCTCCGGATCGGTGCCCGCCTACCCCGCCTCGCACGGCTGCGTCCGCATCACGATGGCCGCCGCCGGCTGGTTCCCGGGTCAGGTGCCGAACGGCACGCCCGTGTACGTCCTCGGCGGCGCCCGGGCCCCCGTGCCGTTCAACGAGCAGGCGCCGACGGACAACAAGAACGACAATCAGCTGCCGCCGAGCAGCACCACGCCGCCGACGACGACCAAACCCACGACGACGAAGCCCACGACAACCATCATCCCGGGCACGACGACCACGTCGACCACCACCCCCTGATCGTTCGGGGTTACAAAAGCGGATCGGCGAAGGGGTCAGCCGGCGCCGCCTCGATCTCTTCGTCCTCGCCGTAGCCGGCGTAGCCAGTGCGCTCGAGCTCGTCGGCGAGCTCGGGTCCGCCGGTGCGGACGATGCGGCCGCGCGACAGCACGTGCACCACGTCGGGACGCAGCTCGGTGAGCAGGCGCGTGTAGTGGGTGATGGCGAGCACGCCCAGGCCCGACTCCGACGTGGCCGCCTCGATGCGCCGGGACACGGCGCGCAGGGCGTCGACGTCGAGGCCAGAGTCGATCTCGTCGAGCACTGCGATCTTGGGCTGGAGCACGGCAAGCTGCAGCGTCTCGTTGCGCTTGCGCTCGCCGCCCGACAGGTCGACGTTCAAGGGACGGGTGAGGAAGCGCTCGTCGAACCCGATGCGGCCTGCCTCGGTGCGCAGCAGCTCGCGCACCCGGCCGGTATCCCCACGGGCGGCCCGGACGCCCTCGGTCAGCGCGTCCTCCAGGCTCACGCCCGGCACCTCGATGGGGTATTGGTGGGCGATGAACAGCCCGGCGTGGGCCCGCTCGTAGGCGGGCAGCTCCAGCAGCTCGACGTCGTCGAGGGTGGCGCTGCCGCCGAGCACCTCGTAGCCGGGCCGGCCCGACAGTACGTGGGACAGCGTGCTCTTGCCCGATCCGTTGGGGCCCATGACGGCGTGCACCTCGCCGCTCTTCACCTCGAGGTCGACACCTCGAAGGATCTCGCGTCCCGGGATGCCAGCCCGCAGGCCGCTGATGCGTAGTACCGAGCTCAAGGGACCGTCACCCACACCTCGTCGCCCTCGACCGACACCGAGTACACCGGCACCGGCTTGGTGGCAGGGAGCGACTGGGGTTCACCCGTCTTGAGGTCGAACGTGCTGCCGTGCTTCCAGCACTCGATCTCGAACTCGTCGCACAGCACGTCGCCCTCCGACAGCGAGATCTCGGCGTGGCTGCATGTGTCACCGATGGCGTAGAAGTCGTCGCCGATGCGCACCAGGGCGATGCGATGACGACCCACGTCGAAACGCTTGGCCGAGCAATCGTCGAGCTCGTCGACGGTGCACAGCCGCGCCCGCTCCGTCATCAGGAAACCGCCCCGAGCTTGGCGGCGACCGCGCCCCGCAACAGCTCGCGCAGACCCGGAACGGGTGTGCGCTCGAAGATCTCCTCGAAGAACCCGAGGACGATGAGGCGCTCGGCCACGTCGGTGGGGACACCGCGGCTCTCGAGGTAGTAGCGCTGGTCCTCGTCGATAGGACCGACCGCCGACGCGTGGCTGCAGCGGACGTCGTTCTCCTCGATCTCGAGGTTGGGAACCGAGTCGGCGTGCGCGCCCTTGCCCAGCACCAGGTTGCGGTTGGTCTGGTAAGCGTTCGTGCCCGCCGCGCCCTTCCTGATGCGGATGAGGCCGCTGTAGACGGACGCGGACTGGTCCTCCACCGCGCCCTTGAAGAGCAGGTCGCTCGTCGTCCGGGGCGCGTCGTGGTCCTGCAGCGTGCGGAAGTCGTGCATCTGGGTGCCCTCACCGAAGTACACGGCCAGCAGGTTGCTGCTCCCACCCTGACCAACCAGGCGCGAGTCGGTGCGCACCCGGGCATAGTCCCCACCGAGCACCACGTTGGCGGTGGACAGCGTGGCGTCCCGGCCCACCCGACTCAGGTGGTAGCCGACCTGCCACACCCGCCGGCCCAGGTCCTGCACGCCCAGCCATTTCAGGACACCCCCATCGGCGACCTGCAGCTCGACGACGGGCGCGACGAAGGTGTCGATGTCCGGCGACGCGAGGACGTCGACGACCGTGGCCTGAGCCGCTTCCCCCACGCGCACGATGGTGCGCGACAGCACGGCCACGCCGTCACCGTCCACCCACTCGAGCACGACGATGGGTTCCTCGATGACGACGCCGGCGGGGATGTCGATGACCGCCGCGTCGGGGAGCAGGGCCTCGTTCAGCGCCGTGAAGGCGTCCTGTTCACCGCCCGTCGCCCCCAGCAACTCCGCGCCATCCGACACGTCTCCGAGCCCGCCGATCACCACGCCCTGGGCCGCGAGGGCATCGTCCACCTCGCGGTGCACGACCGTGCCGTTGCGGACGACGAGCAGCCCGGCTCGAACACCAACCGCGTCCAGCACCGGCTGCAGCTCGGCGGGCGCGCTCGTGTCGTCTCCAGCGGCGGCGGGCCCGAACCGGTCGAGGTCGAGCTCGGCGATGCGGCTGTAGCGCCACACCTCCTCGGCGTCGGTGGGAAGCGGCGTCGCCGCAAACCGCTCGAAGGCCTGGGCGCGGCGCGTCCTGAGCCAGTCGGGCCCGGGCAGAGCGGCGGCGTTCTCGGCGGTCAGCGGCATGTCGCGACGCGGGGGCCCGCGTGGGCCCCCACGGGCCCATGGTAATGGCCAGGCCTCGTTATTCCGACCTGAGAGCGACCGCGGGCCGCAGACGCGCCGCGACGAACGCGGGGCCGGTGGCAACCAGGTTCGCGACGGCGAGACCGAGGGCGACCGTGCCCCCCAGCAGCGCCCACGCCAACACCGGGCTGTCGACCACGCCGAGTCCGTCGGCCACCAGCGCCCACGACTGGCGGCCGACGGCGACACCGATCGGGAGCCCGACGATCGATCCCGCCAGCACCGTGAGCGTGGCCTGTGACCAGACGGCAGCAGCGACCTGGACGCGCACGGCGCCGATGGCACGCAGCACGGCCAGGTCCTGGCGGCGGGAGCGCACCGACAATGCGAGCGCGTGACCGACCGCTGTCAGGGCAAGAACGGCGAGGAACCCCGCCATCAACCACGGCAGCGCGCCGACCGTCTGCATGTTCGTGACACGCGGAGGCACGAACGGGGGTCCGCTGTCGATGCCCTCAGCGCTGTGCTCCTTCAGGACCGCGCCCACGCTGGCGCCGGGTCGCAGCCGGACAAGCGCGAACGACCCGACCGGTTCGGCTTCCAACCGGTCGAGCCCGCCGACGGTGATCGAGCCGGCGTTGGCCAGGTCGGCGTTGAACCCCAGCTCCGGATAGACGGCGCGGCCGACGACCCGGAACGGGACCCCCTTTCCTTCGCCGACCATCACCCGCGATCCCACGTGCAGTCCGAGCCTCACGAGGGTCTCGGTGCCCAAGGCGATCTCGTCCGACCCGACCGGCGCCCGGCCCTCGATGACAGACGGATGGACGATGCCGCGCGCGTGGTCGAGGGCGAACACCTCGAGACCGGAGCCCCCGACCTGGATGTCCACGGTCGATCCCCAGGCCAGGCCCTCGACCCGACGATCGTCGACCAGCCCACCCAGGGCGTCCTGCAACTGGGCTCGATCGAGCTCTTCGCTCTTGAATCCCCCGTCGAAGTCCCACCCGTAGAGCTCGTGTGTCGAAACGAGATGGCTCAGGCTCGCCGCGAAGGTGACGAGGGCGGTGATGCCGGCCATCCCGATTGCCACCGCGACCAAGGCAGCACGCGCCGAGCCGGACGCGGCGCCGGGCGTCGAGCGGGAGAAGGCCCAGTGCACACCCAGACGAACCGGAAGCGGCCCAGCCGCGACCGCCGGCTGCGCCCGCCCTGCCCGCGGCACACGCGTGGCGACGCGGACAGCCATGAGTGCGCCGCTGCCCGCCAGCGCGATCACAACCAGCGCGGCACCGGCGACGAGCACCATCGGTTCGACTCGCAGTCCCGGTGGCTCGACCCGACCCGCCGTCCCGCTCGGCACCAACCGTGAGGCGAGCACTCCGATGATGGTGGCAGTGGCAGCGGCGAGAACTCCGGCGGTGGCACCGATGCCGGCACCGGCGGCCGCCAGATCACGCCGCCGCATCCCGAGCGACCGCAAGATGGCGATGTCCGATCGCTCGGCTCCGAACACGCGACCGAGGGCCTGAACGGCCGACACCAAGGTGGCGAGTCCGGCGGCGAGGGCGAGAAGCCCGAGCCCGATCCGCTGCACGTTGACGGCGTCGATTGCTCCTGCCTCCTCCTGCGCCGCGGGCACGACGACCGCGCCGCCGGGATACACCGACTGCAGCTGGCGCTGGAATGCGGCTGCGCCGCCGTCGCCGGCGGCCAGCCGTACCAGCACAACGGGCTGACCCTCGAGCATGAGGGCGTCCTCGTGGGCGCGGCGGAAGGCGTCGCTCAGCAGCATGTTCGGAGCCGCGGCGTTGCCGGCCACATCGAACTGCCCGACGTGGATACCGACGACCGTGACTCGGCCGAGGTTGGTGAAGGGACCGGGAGCCCAACCCGAGCGAAGCGGGATCCGTTCGCCGACCTTGATGCCTGCGAGGTCCGCGAGCGGTTTGTTGACCGTCACCTCGTCGGCCGCTCGGAGACTCGGACGCCGTCCCGACAGGATCCGCGGTCGGTAGACGGACGTGGTGAAGCCGGGGTCGAGGGCGACGAAGGCCCCGAGCTCGTTGTAGGGGTCGACTGAAGCGGGTGAGACCGGCGTGTAGATGAACGCACCCGACGCCGTCACTCCCGGCAGGCGCGCCGCATCACGGAGCTTGGCGGTGTCGGGCTGCTGCGTCTCGGGATCGAGCGGAGGTGAGAAGAAGAGGTTGGCGCTCGCCGTCGCAGCCCGGAATCGCTGCCAGCCTGTGGCCGCCCGCCTGCTGCCACCGGCGGCCGTCAGGGCGACGCCCGCACCGAGCCCGGTGACCACCGCGATGACGAGCAGCGACCGCCAACGCCGACGCAGTCGGGACCGTGCCCACAGCCAGCCCGCGGTCACGGCGCGCTACTCGCTCCGCAGGATCTGTGCGGGGTGCAGACGGGCGGCAGCGGCCGCGGGTCCGGCGGCAATCAGGTTGGCGGCGACGATGGCGACGGGCACAGCCGCAACGACGGCGATGCTGGGAACGGTCGGATCGTCGATGACACCGAGGCCGTTGGCGACCAGCGACCACGCCCAGCGCCCGAGGGCGATCCCGAGCGGGACGCCGAGCAGCGAGCCGACGATCACCGTCGTGGTCGCTTGGGCCGCGACCGAGAAGCCGACCTGACGACGGACCAGACCCATGGTGCGCAGGACGGCGATCTCCCCCCGCCTGGCTCGCACGGACATCACGAGGGCGTGGCCGACCGCCGCCAGTCCGAGCAGGACGAGGAAGCCCGCAAGGACCCACGGCACGGATCCGGCTTGGCCCAGGTTGTGCACCTTGGGGGGCTCGAACGGCTCGATCAGCTCTGCTCCTTCCGCGGGTTGATGACGCTCGAGCACCGCGTCCGGGTCGGCCCCCGGCCTGACCCGGACGAGGGCAAAGGAGTTGGCCACCTCCGTCCGGAGCCGGTCGGCGCCGGCGCGGGTGAGCGACGCCATGTGCGCCATGTCGCCATTGGTACCCATTTCCGGGTAGGTGGCCCGTCCCACGATGACGAGGCGCAGCGGGCCTTTCGGCCCCGCGACGGTCACAGCGTCCCCCACCTGCTTGTCCAGGTCGCGCAGGGTGCCCGTTGCCAACGCGATCTCGCCCGCGCCCGTGGGGGCCCGCCCCTCGAGCAACGTCGGGTGCACCACGAGGCCCTTGGCCTGGTCCAGCTCGTACGCCTCGACGGGTTGCGCCTCCAGGAGGATCGTGATGATCGAGCCCCACGCCAGACCGGTCACGTCACGATCCGCAGCCAAGCGCGGCAGCCGGGCTCGGAGGGCGGACAGATCGGCCGTGCCCGAGTCGTCGAAGCCACCGTCGAACGACCAGCCGTAGAAGGCGGGTGAGGCCCGGAGGCGGTCGTTGCTGCTGGCGAAGGTGACGACGGCGATCACGCCGGCGAGGCCGACGGCCACCGCCGCCAGTGCGGAGCGGGCACTGGCTGCGGCCACGCCGCCCGAAGGGCCGAGGGCCCACTGGCTGCCCAGCGCCACCGGCACGGGTCCCCGTCCGGGAACGAGCACCCGGGATCGGCTCCCGCGTCCCGCCGCGCCGGCCGCCCGCCACGCGGCCAGGGCACCGGCCGCGACGAGCACGGCGATCACCGCGGCCGCGCCGGCGGCCAGGACCGCGGGTTCGAGATGGATGCCCCGGTCGGGATCGGCGCGGTACGCCAAGCCGCTCGGGACGAGGGGGCTGGCGAGGATGCCGACGGCGACCGCGACGATGGCGGCAAAGAACGCTACGACCAGCCCCACCATGGCCCCGACCGCCGCCAGCTGGGGTCGCCGCATGCCGAGCGCTCGCAGTGCCGGGGCGTTCGCGGTAGTGGCGCCGGCGACGCGACTGAGGGCCTGGCCCGCGGCAACGAGCACGGCAAGGCCAGCCGCGGCGGCCAGCAATGTCCACGCCACCTTCTGGACGTCGACCGCCTGTACGACGGCGTCTTCCGAGCCGCCAGGGGTCATGAACGCGTCCGGCCCGTATATGGAACGCAACGACCGTTGGAACCGGGTCGCCCCGCCGTCGCCACCCCGCAGCCGGGCGAGCGCGCCTGGTTCTGGACCGAGCTGCAGCTCGTCGCGGTGCTGCTGTAGGAACGGATAGTTGAGGAGCACCACCGCATTGGCGCTGTTGACACCGAGGTCGAACTCGCCCCGGTGTACACCCACGACGGTCGCCCGACCGATCGGCTTGGTGTCCGGCGGAAAGCCGGCCAGCAGGTCTACCTCCTGCCCGACCCGGATCCCCTTCTTCGCCATGGCCTCGTTGATGGTGACTTCGTCGGCGCGGCGGGGATCGGCGTGGCGGCCCTCGAGGATGAGCGAGCGGTAGATGCGCACCCCGAAGTTCGGGTCGAGGGCGATGAAACCGCCGCCATCCATGCCCGGCTGCAACGGTGCCGGGGCAACCGGGACATAGGTGAAACTGCCGATCGCCTCCACCTCCGGCAACTTGGCAACCCGTGCCGCCAGCGCGGGGTCGGCGTCCAGCGGAACCGAGTAGATGGCGTGCGCCGCCAGCGTCGCCTCTCGCATGCGATCCCACGCGGTCGTGGCCCGGCGGGCGCCGACCCCGGCGGTGACGGCGAAACCCGCACCCAAACCGGCCACGAGAGTGAGTGCGGCCACCGCCCGCCAACCGCGGCGAAGCTCCGCCCTCGCCACGAGCCAGACGGCCTTCACGGCAACATCGTGCTCGGCGCGAGCGGTCCCGGGGAAGGGCGTCACCGCCCTGGCGCTGGTGGTGGTGGCACTACAGGGTGAAGGTGCCCTCGGCGCAGGCCGTCACCCGGCCGCCCACCCGCACGTCGCCCTCTTCGGCGTGCACCTCGAGCCGGCAGGGTCGTCCCATCTCGTCGCCCTGTCGGATCACGACGTCGGCCTTGGTGCCCCAGAGGCGGCGGGCGAGCACGCCGACCGCGCCGGCGGCCGAGCCCGTCCCGGGGTCCTCGGGGATGCCCGAGGCGGGGAGGAAGACGCGGAGGTGCAACGTGGTGTCGTCGACGCGGCGCATCGGCGCCAGGCTCTTGCCTCCTGCACCCTGCGCGGCGGCGGCAACCGCGCCCGGGTCGGGGACGAGTCGGTCGATGGGCGCATCGGTGGGGACCAACACGTGCGTCATCCCGCCGACCGTCGCCAGGTACGCGCCTTCCGCGCCGGCGAGGCCCAGGGCGGCGACGCACGGGGCGGCATCGACCTCGGTGAGGGTGGCGTCGGGCACGGTCATCACCGCGCCTGATGCATCTGCGTCCACCACGACCGTGCCGCCCGCGCTGGTCTGACGCCAGCGCCGGGGACCGAGGACCCACGCAGTCCCGAGGGTCGGGTGACCGGCGAAGGGCAGCTCGTCACCAGGGGTGAAGATCCGTACCTCGTACTCGTCGTCGGATATGACCACCGGGAAGGTCGTCTCGCTCAGGTTCACCTCGCGCGCGATGGCCTTCATCACCGGCTCGGGCGCGGGGTCGAGCACGACGCACAGCGCGTTACCGGCGAGGGGCCGGTCGGTGAAGACGTCGACGATTCGGTAGCGGAAGTCGGTCAGCGGTGGAGCTCGCCGCGGCGTCCAGAACGCAGCTCACGTCGACCGGATGCGATGCGCACCGCGACGGCGATGACGAGGGCGGCGACTGCGACCTTCACGAGGAAGAAGACGACGCCGAACACCCACCCGATCACGTTCCAGACGAAGACGGCGGCGAGGATGCCCACCACGATCAGGAGCCAGCTGTCGAGGACGTCGAAGGTGGAGCGTCGAGATGCCATCGATCAGAGCGTACGCCCGTCAACGTCTGACCGGAGCGTGACTTTCGTTACTTCTTCTTGCGCCGGAAGCGATCCCACGGCTTGGACTTCCCGGCCGCCTTCTCTCGCTCGGCCCGCACCTCGGCGAGGATCTCGTCGCCGATGGCGTTGATGTGGTCCTCGGCCTGGTCGAGGAGGGCTGCTACAGACTCGTCGATCACGGGCGGGGGCTCGGCCGGCTGGCGGTTCTGGGTGAGGCTGCCGATCGTCCAGCCTGCGTCGAAGCCGCGGAGCTCATAACCCACGCAGTTCTCCGGGCACCGCCACGGCGCCTCAGGCGCCATGTCGATGCGGCACATGCGCACGATCTCGCCCGACGCGTAGGTTCGGGACTCGTAGTGCCGGCAGTCCTCCCGCATACCCATGCGGGCATTGTCGCGTGCCGGCCGCGACTAGCGGGGCCGCGATCCGTAATCGCCGAAGGGATCGTCCCGCTCCCTGACCGCCTGGCGGAACCCCACCTCCTGGGCCCGGGCGACGAAGTCGAGGCCCTCCTGGGTGTGACGGGCGATGCCGTCGAAGAGGGTGCCGGCCAGCCGGGTGGACGCCATGCCCATGTTCTCGGCCGTCTGGTTGCAGAGCAGCTTGAGCATCACCAGCTGGGTGGTGGGGAGCAGGGCCATCCGTTTCGCGAGGCCCATCGCGTGGTCCTGCAGTTCCTCGTCTGGGACGGCCTCGAGGATGAGACCGACGCGCGCCGCTTCCGGCGCGGGGATCTCGTCGCCGGTGAGCAGGTAGCGCTTGGCCCGCTCCAGCCCCATGCGGTACACCCACATGGCGGTCGTGGGCGTCCCCCACACGCGCGCCGGCGGGTAGCCGAATGACGCGCCCTCGCCCGCCACCACGATGTCGGCGCACAGCACCAGGTCGGTGCCGCCCGCGATGCACCAGCCCTGGACAGCGGCGATGGTCGGCTTGGAGGCGTACCAGAGCTTCATGTAGGTGTCGACGAACTTCGACATCATCCGGTGGTCGCGCACCGAGTCCCAACGGCGTTCTTCGGACTGGGCGGCCGTCGACCAGTCGAGGCCGTAACCCGCGCAGAAGGCGGGCCCCTCGGCGCGGAGCAGGATGACGCGAGCCGCGTCGTCGGCGTCGGCCTCGTCGATGGCGGCGCCGAGCTCGTCGCGCAACGTGGGCGTGATGGTGTTGTACTCCGCCGCCCTCGTCAGGACGATGGATGCGACGCCGTCAGCGGTCTCGGTGCGGAGCGTTTCGGGCATGGGCCCGAGAGTAGGGTGACCGCCCGTGATCCGCCGATTGGCCCTCGCCTGTTGTGTCGTCACCCTGCTCGCCGCGTGCGGCGGCGACTCTAACGGGGCCGCGACCACGACGACCGCAGCCCCGGCGACGACGACCACCGCAGCGACCAAGGGCAACTGGAAGACGCCGCTCGAAGCGGCGAACAACCTCATGGCCGCGTGGAAGAACAGCGACGGCGACGCAGGCAGGCGTTCTGCGACCGATGCGGCCGTCGTGACCTTGTTCGGGAAGACCTACGCGCAGCACCAGTCTCGGGGCTGTGACACGCCGAACCAGCTCGGGTCGGACTGCAACTTCCGCCTGGCCGGCGCCGGCGGCGTGCGCTTGCACCTCGTGGCCGACCCCGTCGCCGGCTTCCTCGTCGACAAGGTCACCTTCATCGAGTGAGCCCGCGTTCTCGAGGCAATACGTGGCGGATTCCGGGACGTATTGCCTCGAG
>JBEEFQ010000066.1:0-8769 GCA_041166245.1 Actinomycetota bacterium
GTCGGAGGGGGGACTTGAACCCCCACGCCCTTGCGGGCACTAGCCCCTCAAGCTAGCGCGTCTGCCTATTCCGCCACTCCGACGTGGAGGCGCCATCGTAGCGGTCGCGACCGGGGCATCATGGGGGCGTGTTCGACCTCGATGACTTCCTCAGGCAGTGCCAGGAGGCGCGGCAGGAGACCGAGCCGCGGCGGGCGATTCGGGAGGTGCTGGCCCGGGCACTGAGTAGGCCCAGCGAGATGGCCGATGCGATGGCGCCGAGTGAGGGCGGGCTCACCCTGCTGCATCACACCGATGAGCTCACGGTGCTGCACGTGGTGTGGGCGCCGAAGATGACGCTGTACCCGCACGACCACCGCATGTGGGCCGCCATCGGCATCTACAGCGGCCAGGAGGACAACGCCTTCTTCCGGCGCAGCGGGCCGGGCGAGCGCACGCTCACCGACTCTGGGGTCAAGCGGCTCGCCACCGGGGACACGGTGGTGCTGGGTGACGACACGATCCACGGCGTCACCAACCCCCGCGACGGATTGACCGGTGCTATCCACATCTACGGCGGCGACTTCGTCAATCAGCCCCGCAGCCAGTGGGGGCCGGGGCCGGTCGAGGAGCGTCCTTACGACATGGACGAGGCCCGCCGGCAGTTCACCCTCGCCAACGAGGCCTGGCACGCCGCCAACTGACGAAGCCGTCCCCGGACCTTCGCTTCTGGTCTCTCAGTGGGGTCCTGGCCCCAGTCAGATACCGAAAGCGAACGCGCTCCAACGACGACGCAATCAGCCGCCGGTCTCGGTGCGCCACCACTCCCATGCGTTCCACGCCGCGTTGAGGCCGTAGCCGTTGGCCTTCATGCCGTTCAGGCCGTTGCGCCAGGCGACGACGGTGCGGGGACGCCAGAAGGGCACGACCCATGCCTGGTCGCGCAGCTTGACCTCGAGCTGGGCGGCGGCGGCGCGGTCGCCGGCGTCGGCGGCGCGGGCCAGGCCCTCGTCGACGTGCTGCCAGCGGCACAGCCAGCACACCTCGGGGCCGTCGACCGCCATGACGACGGCCGCTTCGTAGCCGCCCTCGGCCAGCCACGGCTCCACCCGGTCGGCCTCGGCGTTGCGCAGCTCGATGGTGCCCGACACCGTCCGCACCCGCTGCTGCATGACCCGCTGCAGCGCGGGCGACATGGGCTCCTCGATCTGGCCGACGAGGTCGATGTTGTCGCCCTTCAGGGAGCGGGCGTCGGGATAGCGGGGCACGGCCCATGCCGCGTCCTCCGGACCCAGGAACCCGTTGAGCACCACGGCCTCGTCCTGCATCAGGGCGCTGATGAACCGCTCGCGCGCGATGGTGCCTGCCATGGCCCGACGGTCCTCCTCGGACAACTTGGCTGACATGAGCAGGCCGACCCACCAGCCGCCCTGCTGGGCTGCGTCGACCGACACCGCGGCGGTGCCCCGCAGCTCGGCGGTGCGGACGGTGTATGCGGGGGGCATGAGCGCGTCCAGCTCGCCCTTGGCGAGGAGGTCGGCGGCCGTCACCGCATCGGGAACCAGCACCAGCCGCACCTCGTCGAGGAACGGTCCTTTGAAGACGACACCCGACCACTTGTCGTTGCGTCGCAGCACCGTCTCCAGTCCGGGCGTCGCCGACGCGACGACGAAGGGCCCGCCCCAGATGTTCGGCCCGGGGGCATTGACGGTGTCACGACCCGACCAGAGGCGCCGCCACCCCGGAAGGGGCTGGCTGAAGCGCACGGTGATGACGCCCTTGACGTCCGGCCCGTCGATGCCGGCCACCACCCGCCCATCAGGGTTTCGCCGCAGGTCCTCGGCGGTGATCGGGCTGCCGTCCGACCACGCGGCTCGGGGGCGGAGGCGGAACGACGCCGACCTCCCGTCGTCTGCGGTGCGGTCGCTCCCCGGCTCGACGAGTGACGGGCGCCAGGCCCCATCGGGCTGGGCCACGAACAGTTGCGGCAACACCAGCGCCCGCACCGCGGCACCGCCGATGGTCGGGGCGCCGACGTCCGGGGCGCCCCACACGCCGACCCGGGCCGTGCCACCCCGCGGTCGGTCGGGGTCGGGGATCGAGGTGGTCGGCGCGCTCGACGACGACGGACCGGGACGGGCCGTGCCATCCGGCGTGTCGCGGTTGCAGGCGGCGAGGGTGACGACGGCGAGGACGAACGCGAGGGACGCCGCCGTCAGCCGCGGTCGAGCCACACCTTGGATGCGTCGAAGCTGCCCATGCTGGTGGCGATGAGCCCCTCCACCGACGCGGAGGCGACCGCGTGGATCTGGAACTGGGCGATGGGCACGACCGGCACCGCGGCCATCACCGCCCGCTCTGCCGCCTCGAAACTGTTGGCGCGCTTGGCCGCATCGGCCTCGGCCCGCGCCGCGACGATGGCGTTGTCGACCTCGGGGCTGTTGATCCCCGTGAGGTTGCTCGACGACCCGCTGAAGAACAGCGGCGCGAGGAACGCGTCGGCCGAGGGGTAGGCCGCGATCCACCCGAGGCGGAACAGCTCCTGCTGGCCGCTCACCGCGAAGTCCTGGTACTCCTTCAACGGCTTGGGCCGCAGGGCGGCGTCGATGCCCGCCTCGGCCAGGCTGGCCTGGATGGCCTTGGCCACCGCCTCCTGGGTGACGTCCTGATCGAAATCGAGCTGGATCTGCCCGGGGTTCACGCCCGCGGCCGCCAGCTCGGCCATGAGCTGCTTGGCCTTGGCCACGTCGTGGTCGCACGTATCGCCGCACGCGTCGGCCTGGTGCCCGGGCACGCCCGCCACCGTCACCCCGTTCAGCGGGAGCACGGTGTTGCTGTAGATGGCACGCACGATCGACTCGCGGTTGATGGCGTGCACGATCGCCTGTCGGAAGCGGGCGTCCGCGAACTTGGGACTCTTGAGGTTGAAGCCGTAGAAGAGCTCGGCCACGTACGGCCGGAAGGCTTGCCGGCCGTAGCGTTCGGCGGCGCGGGAGACCTCCTCGGGCGGCACCCGGCTCCAGTCGAGCCGGCCCGCGGTGAAGGCCCGGTAGGAGCTGGGGACGTCGGCATACGACGTGATCTGCAGGCGGTCGACATAGGCGCGCGACCCCGGGGCCCGCACCAGGGTGATGACGTCGCCGCTGCGGGCCGTGTACCGGAACGGTCCGCTGCCCACCGGTTGCTCGGCGAAGGGCGGCGCCGGCGCCTCCACCGCCTCCTTGGGAACGATGCCGAAGAGCGGGCTGCCGAGGATGCTGGGCAGCTCGGCCTGCGGGTTGTCGAGGTTGATGCGGACGATGTCCGGCGCGGGCACGGTGATCCCCGTGAGCTCGGCGGCCGATCCCTGCAACGCGAAGGCGGTGTAGCCCGCCACCAGGTCGAGCTGGTCGGCGGCCGGCGACCCCGAACCCTTCTTGGCGATGCGCTCGAGGCTGTACTTCACGTCGGCCGGGGTGATGGCGCGGCCGTTGGCGAACGTGAGACCGGGGCGCAGGGAGAAGTCCCACTGCTTGAGGTCGGTCGTGGACACCCATCGCTGGGCCAGCGACGGGACGGGCGCCAGCGTGCGCGGGTTGTAGGCGGTGAGACCGTCGAAGAGCTGATCGGCCACCAGCACCTGCTCCACCGTGCGGGCCTGGGCGGGGTCGAGTGACGGCAGCGAGCCCACGCCGATGCGCAGGGTGCCGCCCCGCTTGGGCGTGGCCGGCGTCTGCTTGTCGCCGCCATCGTTGCCGCCGTTGCACGCGGCCGCAGTGCACAGCAGCGCCACAGCCAGGATCGTTGCCCTACGCCTCATGGATCTCAGATGACCTTCTGAATCGCCGCGTAGTGGCACGCGGAGGGATGGCCCTGGCCCCGGTCGACGAGGTCGGGCTCTTCGTCGATGCAGCGCTGCTGCTCGCTGTCGGACAACTCTTGGGAGAAGCGGGGGCAGCGGGTGCGGAACCGGCAGCCCGACGGCGGGTTGTCGGGCGACGGCGGGTCACCCTCGAGCACGATGCGCTGCCGCTCGCGCTCCCGCCGCGGGTCGGGGATGGGGACGGCCGACAGCAGCGCCTGGGTGTACGGGTGGGCTGGAGCCTCGTAGACCTGGTCGCGATCGCCGGTCTCCACGATCTTGCCCAGGTACATGACCGCGACGCGGTCGCAGATGTGGCGCACGACCGACAGGTCATGGGCCACGAACATGTACGCCAACCCGAGGTCGTCCTGCAGATCCTCGAGCAGGTTGATCACGCCCGCCTGGATCGACACGTCGAGGGCCGACACCGGCTCGTCGAGAACGAGCAGATCGGGGTCGAGGGCCAGGGCCCGGGCGATGCCGACGCGCTGGCGCTGCCCGCCGGAGAACTCGTGCGGATACCGGTTGGCGTGCTCAGGGTTGAGCCCGACCCGGTCGAGGAGCTCGCGCACCCGTTCCGGCCCGTGGTTCTTGTAGAGGCCGTGGACCTTGAGGGGGTCAGAGACGATGGCGTGGACGGTCATTCGAGGGTTGAGGGAGGCGTACGGATCCTGGAACACGATCTGCATGCGCCTGCGGAGCCGGCGCAGCTCGCCGCCTGCCATGGAGCCTACGTCGTCGCCCTGGAATCGCACCGAACCCGACGTGGGCTCCACCAGCCGCAGCACGCACCGGGCGGTCGTGGACTTGCCCGAGCCGGACTCCCCCACCAGCCCGAGGGTCTCGCCCCTGCCCACGTGGAAGCCCACCCCGCAGACCGCGTGCACCTCACCCACCTGGCGGCGCAAGAACCCGGCCCGGATCGGGAAGTGCTTGGTCAGGCCCTCGACCTCGAGGATCCGGGCACGCGCGCCGCCCGTGTGTCCCGCCGCGGCCGCCGGTTCCGCGATGTCGGTCACGACACCTCGAGGGTCCGCAGGGAGTCGGGCGTGACCTCGGCCATGTCCGACGCGAAGTGACAGGCGGCCCGGTGGTCGGGACCCGTGGTCGCGACCAGCTCGGGTCGGGCCGTGGCGCAGGGATCGGGCACCTGGGCGAACGGGCAACGCGGGTGGAACGCGCACCCCGACGGCAGGAACACGAGCGACGGCGGCTGGCCCTTGATCCGGTGCAGGCGAGGGCCACCACCTTGCAGGTCGAGGCGGGGCAGCGCGGCCAGCAGGCTCAAGGTGTAGGGGTGACGGGCGTCGTAGAACACCTCGTCGACCGTCCCCATCTCCGCCTGCCGGCCGGCGTACATCACCATCACCCGGTCCGCGACACCGGCGACCACGCCGAGGTCGTGGGTGATCAGCACGATGGCGGAGTTGGTGCGGTCCTGGATGCGCTCGAGGACCTCGAGCACCTGGGCCTGGATCGTCACGTCCAGCGCGGTGGTGGGCTCGTCAGCGATGAGCACGTCGGGCTCGTTGGCGATGGACATGGCGATCATGGCCCGCTGGCGCATGCCGCCCGAGTACTCGTGCGGGTACTGGCCGGCCCGCTCCTTGGGGCTGGGGATGCCGACGAGCTGCAGCAGGTCGACCACCCGCTGCTGCAGATCGGCCTTCTCGATGTCGCGATGAACGCTGACCGCCTCGGCGATCTGGGTACCGACGGTGTAGACGGGGTTGAGCGCGGTCAGGGCGTCCTGGAACACCATGGCGATCTTGTCGCCCCGCAGACGGCGGAACTCCTTGTCGGGAAGACCCATGATCGACCGTCCCCGGAAGTAGACGTCGCCGGTGATCCGCGCCTGCTTGGGGAGCAGTCCCATGATCGCCATCGACGTCACGCTCTTGCCCGAGCCCGACTCGCCCACGATGCCGAGGACCTCGTTCTCGTACACGTCGAACGACACGTCGTCCACCGCGTGCACGACACCGTCGTCGCTCGGGAACTCGACGTTGAGATGGCGCACCGAGAGCACGGCGTCGCGGGGAACGTCGTCGGGCGGCGGTGGCATGTCCACCTCCAGCTCGGCGATGGGGACGTCGCTCACCGGCGCGACTGCGGGTCGAAGGCGTCGCGCAGCGCGTCGCCGATGAAGTTCACGGACAGCACGACCAGCAGCAGGGCCAGACCGGGGAAGTAGATGAGATAGGCCTTGGGCGTGCCCACGTAACCCCGCGAGTCCGAGAGCATGCGTCCCCACGACGTGGTGGGCGGCTGCACGCCGAAACCGAGGAACGAGAGGGTCGACTCGGTGATGATGGCGGCGGCGATGGCCAGCGTGGCGTTGACCAGAATGGGCCCGATGGTGTTGGGCAGCAGATGGCGCACGATGATCCGGGCATGGGTGGCCCCCGACGCCCGAGCCGCCTCGATGAACTCCTTCTCCTTGATCGACAGGACCTGGCTGCGCACCACGCGCGCGATGTACATCCAGCCGAGGGCGGCCAGGACGTAGACGATGGTGACGCTGTTGTTGCCCAGCTTCTTGATGGCGATGGCCAGGATGGCGACGGCGGGCACCACCAGGAAGAGGTCGGTGAGACGCATGAGGAGCTGGTCGGCCCAGCGGCCGAAGTACCCGGCCACCGCACCGAGCACGGTGCCCACGACGGTGGCGATGAGGGCTACGGCCAGGCCGATCTTGAGCGAGATCTGACCCGCGTAGAGCAGCTCGGTGAGCTGGTCGCGGCCGAGCTCGTCGGTGCCGAACCAGTGCTTGCCGCTGGGACCGGCGGGGCCGATGAGCAGGTCCTGCTTGTTCTTGGTGTAGGGGGCGACCCAGTCGGCTCCGAAGCAGGCGAAGATGATGAGGGCCAGCACTGCAGCGGCGACGATGGCCATCCGGTGCTGCAGGAACCGTCGCCAGAACAGCTTCCACTGCGACCGGGCGACGCCCTCCTCCCCCGATCGAAGCTGGATGGCGGCGCCGGGATCAGGCGCGTCCTGCTGGACGTCGAGGGCCTCCCTGGGCATCGTCATCCGAGTCGGATCCTCGGGTCGAGCACGCCGTAGAGCACGTCGGCGAGCAGGTTGAAGAGGATGACGAAGCCGGCGGTGATCACCGTCCACACCACCAGCACGTTGGCGTCGCCCGAGATCAGGGCATCGATGAAGAGCCTGCCCATGCCCGGGATGGAGAAGATGAACTCGGTGATCACCAGCCCGCCGAACAGTGCCCCGATGTCGAGAGCCATCACCGTGACAAGTGGCATCAGGGCGTTGCGGAAGGCGTGCTTGAACACGACGGCGCGCGGGCTCAGCCCCTTGGCCTTGGCCGCCCGCACGTAGTCGGCGTTGAGGGCGTCGAGCATCGATGCGCGCTCGTACCGGCTCCAGGCGGCCACGATCTGGACGGTGAGCGTCAGCACCGGCAGGGCCAGGTGCCGCGCGTAATCAATGAACCCGCTCTTGTCGACGGAGTGGAGCCCCACGAAGAACAAGGGCGTCTCCGACAGCCCTAGCCAGTCCTTCGGATAGACGGCAAGGAACTGGATGGCTATGAGCCCGAACCAGAACGGAGGCATGGCAAGGCCGAGGAAGGACAGCCCGGTAAAGGTGTAGTCGGCTATGGAGTACTGGCGGACGGCCGAGAAGACCCCGATGCTCACCGCCGCGATGGCGGAGATCAGGATCCCCCAGATGATCAGCTGGAGCGTGGCCCACATGGCCCGCCGCACCATCGGGAACACCCGCTCGCGGCTGCGCGAGCTCTCGCCCCAGTCGCCCTGGACGAACTTGACGACCCAGTTCTTGTATTGGACGACCACGGGCTGGTCGAGCCCGAGCCGCACCCGCTCGCGCTGCACGGCGTTGGGGTCGCGGGAGGCACGCAGCCTCGCGGTGGGATCGAAGGTCGCCCGGACGCTTGCGAAGAGCAGGAACGACGCGATCAGCAGGACTGGGATGGAGAAGGCGAGACGTCGGGCTACGTACGCCGGCATGTTGTTTTCACGTTACTGGGAAGACCTGGCCCCGACGCGGCAGAGCCCGGCCGGAGCCGGGCTCTGCGCACCATCAGGGTGTGGCGAGGTCAGGCCTTGATGCCCCACTCCGCCAGGTTCCACAGCGGTCCGAGGACGCCGTTGTCGGAGATGGGCCCGACCAGTTTGTCGCTCCAGAGGAACACGTTGGGCAGCGGATCGAGCGGCAGCGTGGTGTTGGCGTCCGCCAGCAGCGGCTCGGCCTTCTTGATGGCCGCGATCCGCTTGTCCTCGTCGAGGTTGGCGTCGCTCGCGATCAGGGGCTCGTCCGCACCCGCAACGTCGGTCCGTGTCCAGTTCTGACCCGAGAACTGCGGTGCCTTCGGGATGTTCTTGGAGCAGAAGTTGTTGCAGGCGGCCGGCGAGAGTGCCGTCAGCACACCCGCGTACAGGGCGACCTGGTAGTCGCCCTTCGGCAGCTGGCTACCGAAGAGGTCGCCGGACTTCTGCGGGTTGATCGTGGTGGCGAAGCCCGCTTCCTTCAGCTGCTCCTGGATGATCTGCAGCGTGAGGCTGCGGCGGGCGTTGCCGGTGGTGGTCTTGAACTCGAACTGCAGCTTCTGACCGCCCTTGGCGTAGATGCCGTCGGCGCCCTTGGCGTAGCCGGCGGACGTCAAGAGCTCGTCGACCTTCTTGAGGTCGCGCTTGTACTTGGCCCACGCGGTGGTGGCGTAGTCCTGGAGCACGAGCGGGATCATCGTCTGCATGGCCTTGGTGACACCGAGGCCGCCGAACAGGCGGTTGACCACTGCGTCACGGTCGATGGCATACCCGAGGGCCTGGCGCACCTTCACGTCGTTCATCGGCGCCTTGTCGTTGTTGATCCAGAGCGCTTCGAGGTTGACGGTGTTGGTGTTGATGGCCTTCTTGGTGCCAGGGATTCCGGCCTTGATCTGGTCGATGGCGTCGGGC
>JBEEFQ010000067.1:0-13517 GCA_041166245.1 Actinomycetota bacterium
CCGACGTCAGCCTGGGTGACATCGGTCGGGCCGTCCGGCGCTACCAGCCGGTGGCCCTCACCGTGCTGGCTGTGCTCGTGGTCGTCGTGCTGAGCGACCCCATCCCCCGGCCCGCGGGCGACGAGGACATCCCCGGGCCCCGGGCGGCGGCGGCTACCGGCGCGGCGTCGGACACGGATCCGAGCGCCGAGCCGCCCTTGCTCGGTGCCCTGCCCGACCCGGGCCCGGGCCAAGTGCTGCCCCCGCCGGGGTTCGTGGCCGACCTGCCGGCCGACGCCATCTTCGTGCCGCCACCGGTGGCCGACAGCGCGCCGGCGCCCGGTGGGGAGACGCCGTTGCGGGTCGTCGCCAAGGCGTGGGCCAGCCAGGCGGGCGGCACCCCTGTCGCCACGGTCGGCGTACCGGCTGGCACGCTGCCGGTCGGCACGCGGTTGGGGCAGGCCGACAAGGCGAGCTACGTCCGGTTGAGCGGCACGGGTACCGTCCTCGCGCTGACCGAGGACCCCCAGGGCGCCCGGACCTCCCAGGGCGCGCCAGCCGTGCAGGCCTGTCAGATCACCGATGCGGCCTGGCAGGAGGCGGAGGCCATGTCGTTCAGCGACGCGCCCCCGCACGACGCGGCCACGTGCGCGGCCGGTACCCGGAGCGCCGACGGCCAGTGGAGCTTCGACCTGTCCCGCTTCCCGTTCCGCACGGACACGCGCGGATTCGCGCTGGTACCAGCGGCGGACGCACCGCTCGACTTCCAAGTCGCGTTCCGGACGGCCTGACGTGAGAACGGTCGTTCGTCTCTGGCTGACGGTGGTGCTGGTCGCCGCCAGCCTGGTCGGGATCCGGACGGTGGCCACCGCGGTGCCTGCGCCGGTGAGCACCGACGCGTGCTCAGTCGGCGATCGTCCGGAGACGGGCGCGCAGGGCGAGGTGCCCGCTGCCGACCAGTTGAGCGGCCGCTCGAGGCAGGGCTACTGGTGCAACATCCGGCCCGTCGCCAGCAACGACCTCGGCGGGAACGGCGGGGACATCCAGATGACCTGGTACCGCGACTGCGTCTACCAGCCCGTGCCCAAGGGCGGCGCGGCCAGCGACGGCGTGGCCGTGCTCGACGTGCGGGCGCCGGCCTCGCCCCGACTGGTCAGCATCATCAGGGAGCCGGACTGGGCGGGACGGGGTGGCGTGCTCGGCATCCACGAAGGCATCCACGTCAGCCAGCAGCGCGGCATCCTCGTCGTCCCCATCGGCACGCTCCTCAGCGTCTATGACATCTCCAGCGACTGCCGCCGGCCCCAGCTGGTGGGCTCGGTGGACATCGGCACGACCGACGACCCGTTCCGCAACGACCCGTTCATGCCCGGCGGCATCCACTCCGGGAAGCTCTCGCCCGACGGCACCCTCTACTACGCCACCGACATCGGCAACGGCGCCATCACCGTCGGCGGTCCCTGCCTCAGCGTCATCGACCTGGCCGACGTGGCCGACCCGAAGCTGCTCATGCGGTGGGGCGAGGAGTACGCCTGCCACGATCTCGCGCTCAGTGCCGACGGGACGCGCGCCTATGTCGGGTTCCATGCCGACTGGGTCGGCTACCCGGCTGCCGTCGTCGGCGCCTTCACTCCCTTGCGCGAGCCCAGCTACGCGTTGAACGGACTGCAGATCGTCGACGTGAGCGACCTCCACCACCGCCGGCCCGACCCGCAGCTCCGGGTGATCAGCGAGATCACCGGTGGCCGGGCCCACACCGAGCTGCCCGTGCGCATCGGCGGCCGTTCGTATGTCATCGGTGCCGAGGAGGGCTACTGCCCGGCAGGCAACGCCCGCATCGTCGACGTGGAGGACGAGACGCACCCCGTCGAGGTGTCGTCCATCGACCTCGAGATCAACAGCCTTCCGAGCTGCACCAAGCAGTTCAACCGCAACGGCGACGTGCTGCTCTACATGTCGCACTACGTCGGCGTCGACGATCCCAATGACGCCAAGCTGCTGTTCGTCACCTGGTACGCGGCCGGCCTGCGCGTGTTCGACATCAGCGACCCGCTGCGGCCGAAGGAGGTGGCGTACTACAACCCGCCCGTCGGCGAAGGCGCCAGCCGCACCCATGACTGGTCGACCACCCATCCCCGCTACGACCCCAGGACGGGCCAGATCTGGTTCGGCAGCAAGGTGAACGGCTTCAACGTGGTCGAGATCCACCCGTCACTGCGCCCGACGAAGAAGGGGGTGGACCGGCGCTGGTCGGTGGGGCCGACAACGGGACCGGCCGTCGCCAGTCTCGCCGCTCGCACCATGGGCGACGAGCTGACTCCGACCGGGTACTGCACCCTGCGCTGAGCCGCTACCAGGTGTCGGCGAGGACCTCGTCGATCACGTCACGGGCACTCCCTCGCCACCCGAACCGACGCGCCGCCGCGTCCGGCCCGTCCTGGACGAGGGTGCACAGCGCCTTCCACAGCGCCCCGCCCCCGGGCCCACGTGGCGTCGTCGAAGGGCAGGCCGTCGCGGAACGCCGCTCGGCTCTCCCCCTCGAGAAAGCTCCACGCCATGACCAGATCGCACGCGGGATCGCCGACCGCCGAGCACCCGAAGTCGATCACCGCTCGCAGGCTGCCGCCGGCGACGAGCAGGTTGGAGCCAGCCACGTCGCCGTGGACCCATACCGGCCGTGCATCCCATGGCTGCGCGAGGGCTGCGTCCCACACGGCGGCGGCGGCATCCGTGTCGAGCTCTCCGGACAGCGCCTCGATCGCCTCTCGGGTCTGGGCGTCCCAGACGTCGACGTGGCAGCCCCGGAAGAAGCTGTGCTGCCCGGCGGAGGGCCCGTCCGTCGCGTCGATGGCGTAGAGAGCGGCGAGGAACGCCGCCAGGTCGACAGCGAACTGTGTGACATCGCCGATCCGCTCGCCGGTGACGGGATCGCCGTCGAGCCACCGATAGATCGACCACGGCCGCGGGAACCCGCAGCCCGGCTGTCCCTTGGCCAACGGCTGGGGGATGGGGAGCGGGAGCTGCGGTGCCAGCACCGGCAACCAGCGGTGCTCCTTGTCGATCTGCGCTACGTAGCGCTCGTGGCTCGGAAGGCGCATAGACAGCGCATCCCCGAGTCGGAACGTCGTGTTGTCCCAGCCGTCGAGGGCGACCGGCGTGACGGGCAAGTGCGCCCAATGCGGGAACTGCTCGGCGACGAGCTGAGCCACGACCGCCGGGGTGATGTCCCGCTTCTGCACCGGTCGATTCTCACCCGGCGATCGCCAGCCGACGTTCGAATTTCGGCTCGTATCAGACGGCACTGCGACGCTGCGCCGAGATCAACTGCTCCCACGGAACCACGCTAGTGATGGGTTGCCTGAGGAAAGAGACGCGAGAAATCTCGGAAAAGCTTGCGCTCGAACACATGTACGTGTAGAGTTACATCGCTGTAGTTCTCACTTCCCCCGAGAACATTCCCGTGGCCTTCGAGGAGGCGCGGTGCTGGCACGGCTGCAGAAGATGGGGTGCGAGCTCGACGCGATGCTGGCCTCGGTCGACCCCGCGTTGTTTCACCCCCGCGACGCGGTGGCGATGCTGGAGGCGGCGAGCGCGCTTGAGCAACGGGCCGCGTCGCTCAAGACGCTGGTGGCCGACCGCGCCGCCGATGCGGGCACGTGGTCGCGCGAGGGACATCGGTCCCCCGAGGCGTGGCTGTCGCAGAAGACGGCCACCAGCTACGGCGCAGCCGCCGCCACGCTCGAGGCCTCGGCCAAGCTGCCTTCGCTGCCGGCGGTCGCCGCCGCGCTGCGCAGCGGCGCGCTCTCCGCACCCCAGCTCCAGCACATCGCGCCGGCTGCCACCACCGAGAACGAGGCTCGCCTGCTGGGCGCCGCGGCGCGGGAGAACGTCGATGCGCTGCGCAAGACCTGCGCCAAGGAGCAGGCCCGGGCCCGGTCGGCCGAGGAGGAGCGGGCTCGTCACGAGCGCGTCCACCGCGAGCGGTCGTACCGGTCCTGGACCGATGCCGACGGTGCCTATCGCTTCGAGGCAAGACCACCGCCATGGTGGGCGCCCGCATCGACGCCGCCATCGGTGCCGAGGCCGATCGGGTGTTCAAGGCCGCCTATGGCGAGGGCCGCCGTGAATCAGCCGCCGCCTACCGGGCCGACGCCCTGGCCAACCTGCTCGCCGAGGGCGGGGCGACAGTCGACACCACGGTGGTGATCCGTGCCGACGCCACCCGCCTTGCGGGAGGCGAGGGGCTGTGCGACGCCACCACCGGCGCGGTGCCGGTGGACGAGGCCGTCGGCGCCATCCTGGCCGGGGCCTACGTGAAGGCCGTAGTGCACGACGGCGTGGACGTCACCGCGGTGGCCCACCTGGGCCGGCACATCCCCGCCGAGCTCAAGACCGCGGTGCAGGAGCGTGACGGCCAGCGCTGCGTGCGCCCCGGCTGCGGCGCCACCCAGCACCTCGAGGTGCACCACTACCGGGTGGACTACGCCAAGGGCGGGGCCACGGCGTACTGGAACCTGGCCACCGTCTGCAGCCACGACCACGACCTCATCACCCACGGCGGCCATCGTCTCGAGGGTGGGCCAGGCCGGTGGACCTGGGTGCCACCGCCGTGAGTCGGGGCGACCGCTCGTTCAGTCGGCGACGGGCTTGACGCCGTGGCGTCCGGCGATCTCGATCAGTCGATCGAGCGTCGGCCGTCGGCGTAGGCCTCGCCGACCTCCTGCAGGAAGCCCACTGACGGCGCACCGAGCGTGACTACGTCGGCGAGAACACGATCGTGGTCCTCGACACTGCGACGCGCTCGAGCGCAGCTCTGGCGACACGCGGGCCGGTACGCCGTCTCGCCATCTCACCGGACGGCCGCGACCTCGCCTACGACGACGGCGCAGCCGCACCCATCGTCTCGATCTAGGTGCCTGGCCTGAAGTCGACGCTCGAGGTGGCCGTGGAGCAACGGCCGTGAGAAATGCTGCGTAACGGGAACCCTGGCGCGTCGTAGTGCGTCACAACGGTATGGAAGAGCCCCTGATGATCTGTCGCCGCTGCAGCTGGATCCACGTGGACGGCGCGGGCGAGTTCTGCAACGGGTGCGGTGCCCGCCACGGCTCCGGCGCGCCGCAGGCAATCACCCGGACTATGCCTCGGCCGTCGTTCGGCGCCGATCTCATCTCCGCCTCGCTGCTGCTCGTCCTCTTCGCTCTGCTCGTCGTCGCCGCCCGCTAGATCACACCGGCCAGGTGCGCGGTCTGGTTGAACAGGCGCAGCGACGGGCCACGCGCCCCGCAGGTGACGGCGCAGATGGCGGCCACGTCGAGATGCATGCGCCACGACACCTCGTCGCCCACCTCCAGGGCCCACGCCACGGCGGCCTTGATGGGCGACACGTGGCTCACCACCACGACGTCACGCTCGGCGGCGACGGCTGACAGCTCGTCGCAGGCGGCCCGCACGCGGCAGCCGACCGATGCCAGCGACTCCCCCGACGGTGGCGCCCATGCCCCGTCGGCCCGCCACTCTCGCCAGAGCTCGTCGGGGACCTCCTTGAACGGCAGCCCGTCGTAGTCGCCGTAGTCGACCTCGATCCACCGCTCGTCGACCTCGACGGCGAGGCCGAAGCGCTCGGCCGTCTCGCGGGCGCGGCCGAGTGGGCTCGACACGACGCGCGCGACGTCGTAGGTGGACAGCACGGACGTGGCCGCGGCCTCGGCCTGGCGCCGGCCGAGATCGGTGAGCGGCGCGTCGAGACGGCCGAGGAGCTGCCCGGCGCGGTTGGGCTCGGTCTGGCCGTGACGGACGAGGACGATCGCCACCGCTAACGCACGAGGATGCGGCCGCACTGGTCGCACAGCACGACCTCGTCGGCCTTGGCCCGCTTGAGTCGGTCGACCTCGACGGCGGGCAGGCTGAGGTGGCAGCCGCTGCACGAGGTGCCGACCAGTCGGGCCGCGCCGATGCCGCCGTTGCGGGACCGGATGCGTTCGTACTGCTCGAGCAGGGACGCGGGGACAACCGCCACCAAGGCGGCGCGGGCGTCGAGCTCCTTGGTCTCCTCGGCATTGATCTCGGTCTCGGCCTCGGCGATCGCCGATCGCAGCTCGTCGGCCGCCCCCGTGGTGGTGACCTGGGCCTCCTCGAGGCGCTGCACCTCGGCGTCGATGGGCTCGCGCTCGTCCATCGCCTCGAGGATGTGGTCCTCGAGGGTCGAGCGCCGGCGCTTCAGTGACTCGACCTCGCCCGCCATCGCCTGCAGCTCGCGCGAGGCGGAGATGGTGCCGCCGTACATCTTCCCCTCGATCTCGAGCACGCGGGCCTCGGCCGCTCGCAGCTCGGCTTCGAAGTCGGACTGGCGGCGGGCCACGTTGTCGCGCTCCTGCTGGACCTGGGCGAGCGTGGAGGCCAGATCGCTCAGCGTGGCCTCGGCCGCGGTCAGCTGGGCGCGCGCCGGCAGGTTGGCCCGCCGGTGGCGCAGCTGGTCGAGGGCCGTGTCGAGCTCCTGGACCTCCAAGAGCCTCTCGAGCTCAGGCGACGCCACGGGCCTCCGCGAGTTCAGTCATCGTCATCTCAGTCATTGTTGCCGCCCGGTGGGTCCTCGTCGCAGAACGGGAAGCAGTCTGGTCGATCGGTGGTCGGCGGCGACGGGTCGGTGGTTCGGGGTGTGCGGGGTGGTCGCTGGGGGAACCGTGGGTCGTCGGTCGGGTCGAAGATGGTGGACGGCGGGATCGTCGCGTTGGGCGTCGACGTCACCGACGGCTTGGTCGACACGGCCGAGGTCGGCGGTGCGTCAGTCGAGATCTTGTCGTCCTTGATGTAGTGACCGGCGGGGATGAGCCGGGCATTGGGGGCGGGGAAGCTCAGCTTGGCCATGCCCTCGAGCGCGCCGGTCATGAAGCCGTTCCAGATGCGGGCCGGATACGAGCCACCCGTCACCTTGATGCCGCCCACGTTGTACATCGACACGTTGCCGACCGGTGCGCCCATCCAGACCGCCGTGGACAGCTGGGGCGTGTAGCCGACGAACCACGCGTTCTGGTGGGCCTGGGAGGTGCCCGTCTTACCCGCGGCGTCGTGCTTGGCCAGCCGGGCCCGCGTCCCGGTGCCGCGCGAGACGACCTGACGCAGCACCATGGTCGCCACCCGAGCATTCTGCGAGGACATGACCCGCTCGCCCTTGTCCTTGCGCAGGTCCATGATCTCCTTGCCGTCGCGGTCCTCGACCCGCTCGACGAACCTGGCGTCGTGATGGATGCCGTCGGCCGCGAAGGTCGCGTATGCCGACGCCATGTCCAGCGGGCTCACCTCTTGGGCGCCGAGGGCCATGGACGGCAACTCCTGCAGGTTCGCCCTGATGCCCATCTTGTTGGCCATCTCCTTCACCTTGTCGAGCCCGACCACCATGCCGAGCTTGACGTAGGCGCAGTTGACCGAGTTCACGGTGGCGTCGACGACCGACATCACGCCGCCACCGCCGCCCTCGTAGTTCTCGGGCTCGTAGGCGTCCTGGCCCGCGGGCATCTTGATGTGGCACGGCGAGGTGCCGTTGATGGTGTCGTAGGGGCTGAAACCGGCCTCGAGAGCGGCGGCCAGCACGAAGGGCTTGAACGACGATCCGGGCTGGCGCCCGGTGCCGCCGCCCTCGGTGCCGAGGGCGAGGTTCACTTTCGACTCGCCGAAGTCCTGCCCGCCGACCATGGCCCGCACCGCGCCGGTGGTCGGCTCGACGCTCGCCAGGGCCGCGGTGTACTTGCCCTTCGTGATCGACACTGGCAGCACCTTGTCGACCTCGGCCTCGGCCAGGCGCTGCATCCGGGGGTCGAGGGTGGTGGTGATCTTGAGCCCGCCCTTGAACACGGCGTTGTAGCGCTCCTGGGCCGTCTCGCCCAGACGGGTGTCACGCAGCAGACGGAGCTTGACCGCCTCGACGAAGTAGTCGTCGGGCGGGGCGATGGGCTTGGCCAGGGCGCGGGGGATCTCTTCCTGCTTGAGCTCGGCCGCCTCGGCCGCGGTGATGTCGCCCTTCTCCACCATGCGGTCGACGGCGACGTTGCGGCGCGCCTCGGCCGCGTCGGGGAACTTGAGCGGGTCGTAGCCCACCGGGTTGCGGATGACGCCGGCGAGGAAGGCGGCCTGGCCCCGAGTCAGATCGTTGGCGTCGGTACCGAAGTACGTCTCGGCCGCGGCCTGCACGCCGTAGGCGCTGTTCCCGAAGTACACGGTGTTGAGGTACTTCTCGAGGATGTCCTCCTTGGACAGCTGGTCCTCGAGCCGCATGGCGAGCACCGCTTCCTTGAACTTGCGCCCGACCGTCTTCTCCGGGGTCAGCAGCGCGTTCTTGACCAGCTGCTGGGTGATGGTCGACCCGCCCTGGGAGACGCCGCCCTCCGAGACGTTGGTCAGCAGCGCCCGCATGGTCGCCCGCAGGTCCACGCCACCGTGCTCCCAGAAGCGATCGTCCTCCACGTCGAGCACGGCCTCGACCACGTGGTCGGGCACGTCGGAGAGAGGAACGACCGAGCGGTTCTCCTCGCCGTGGAGGACGGCGAGGACGGTCTTGCCGTCGCGGGCGTAGACGACCGAGCGCTGGGCCAGCTCCTGCAGGTCGCCGATGTTGTCGCCCTCACCGGTGCGACCCGCCGCCGCGAACGCCTTGAACGGCAGCGCCAGCAGCGCGAGGCCGAAGGCAAGGCCGGCGCCCGCCACCAGGACGGTGCGAGCAAAGCGGTTCATTGACGACGACGGCACCGCTGCCAGACGTTAGTGGCCGGGTTCGGGAGAGCTACAGCGGCCCGCGACCGACTGCTCAGTCGGGTTGACCGTCGTCGAACTCGGTCGTGGTCGTGCCGCCGCCGCCTCCGGCGGTCGTCGTCGGGCCGCCGCCGGCGGTCGTCGTGGGGCCGCCGCCTCCCCTGTTGTCGCGGTAGGTCTGGCAGGCCGGCAGGCTGTAGAACTGCGAGCTCGGATCGAGGCACTGGTGCGTACCGCTCTGCGCTCCCGTCGTCGTCGGGCCGGCGGGGGGGGCCGGCCTGGCGGTGGTCCTGGTCGTGCCGCTGCTACCCGTGCCCGGCCTGGCGGCTGCGGGCCGTGTGCCGGCCCCAGTGCTCTTCTTCTTTGCCGAGATGCTGTGCTTGCGGGTGCTGAAGGCGTTGGGTGCCGCTGCGACCTCGTCGGTGACGAGCTCCTCGACCAGGGTGGTCGAGGTCTCCGTGGAGGACGTGGTGGTCTCCTCGAGCTCCGTGGTGGAGGTGGTGCTCGACACGGCGCGGGCGCGGAGGGCAGTTTCCTTGTTGTCGTCGCCGGACTGGCCGATCACGACCCCGGCCCCGACCCCCAGCGCGATCGCCAGTACCACTCCGATGATGGTGCTGCGCATGGGAGAGAAAGGTTACTAGAGCCCTCCCGCGGGTCCGAATCACCCCTCGGCGGCCGCCCCGTCGAGCCTGGGGACCTCGAACCAGACCACCTTGCCCTCGGGCCTGGTCTCCACACCCCAGGCGCTGGCCAGGGCCTCGACCAGCGCCAGCCCCCGTCCCGAGGTCTCGTCGTCAGTGGCGACCCGCGGGGCAGGGAGGCCCGTCTCCTCGTCGGAGACCTCGATGCGCACCGCCGCGGGCCTGAGCTCGACCGACACCTCCACGTCGGTGCCGGCGTGCACGATGGCGTTGGTGACGACCTCGCTCACCAGCAGGGTGACGACGTCGAGCTGCTCGCCGCAGTCCCAGCGCCGCAGCGTCTCGTCCACGAACTTGCGGGCCTGGCCCGCACTGCGCAGCTCCGGTGCCAGTTGGGCCTTGGCCGCGGCGACGGCCTGCTCGACCACCTCGAGGAGACCGGCCAGGGCGAGGATCTCGTCAACGACCCGCGCCTGGGGCATCCCCTTCTCGAGGTAGCCCACCGCCCCTGCCCGCAGCACCGCAGGAGCGAACTGGTCGCGAGCGAAGGCGGACGTGACGATGACCCTGGTGTCGGGCAGCGCGGCGCGCAGCTGGGGCAGTGCCTCCAGCCCGTCGACGCGTGGCATCGACAGGTCGAGCAGCACGAGGTCGGGTCGGTGTTCGATCGCGAGCCTGACCGCCTCCTCGCCGTCGGCGGCCTCGGCCACGACGTCGAACCGGCCGCTGCGGCCCAGGGTGACCCGCTGGAGCAGCCGGTGGTCGCTGTCGTCGTCGGCGATGAGGACGCTGAACATGGCGGTGGAAGCCGCCCCCCGCTCAGGAGTGTACGACGACAAAGCGGGCCGGGAGCGTGAAGAAGAACGTTGCGCCTGCGCCCGGGGTCGAGTCGACCCAAATGCGGCCTCCGTGCCGCTCCACGATCTTCTTGGAGATGGCGAGACCCACTCCGGTGCCCGCGTAGTCGTCGCGTGCGTGGAGGCGCTGGAAGATGGTGAAGATGTGAATGCCGTAGCGCGCGTCGATGCCGATGCCGTTGTCGCGGACCGCGAACTCCCACTCGTCACCCTGGCGCTCGCAGGTGATGGCGACGGTCGGCGCGCCGTCGGATCGGAACTTGAGCGCGTTCTCGACGAGGTTGTGCAGGAGCTGGGGCAGCTGGAACCGGTCACCTTGCACGGTGGGCAGACCGTCGGCCGTGATCGTCGCACCCGCCACCTCGATCTCGTCGTGCAGGTCGGCGAGCACGCTGTCGACCGCGGCCTGCATGTCCACCGTGCCGAACGGCTGGGCGCTGGTGGTCACGCGCGCGTACTCGAGGAGGTCGCGCACCAGCTGGCGCATGCGGTCCGCACCCCCCATGGCGCGCTGCACGTAGAGCTGCCCATCTTCGTCCAGACCCTTGACGTGCTGGTCGGACAGCAGCTCGAGGAAGCCCGACAGGGTGTGGAGCGGCTCCTGTAGGTCGTGGGAGACCACGTGGGCGAACTGCTCGAGCTCGGCGTTGGAACGCTCGAGCTCCATGGCCTGGCGGGCCAGCGCCTCTTGGGCCCGGTCGCGCTCCTGGAGGCGAAGCTCGAGCAGCTCGGACTGGCGTTGCAGGAGCTGGTTCTTGGCCCAGAGGTCGACGAAGACCGCGACCTTGGCCCGCAGCACCTCGGGCTCGAAGGGCTTGGCCAGGTAGTCGACCGCGCCGGCGTCGTACCCGCGCAGCTGGTGCTGGACCTCGCGGCTGATGGCCGTGAGGAAGATGATCGGGATGCCGCTGGTGCGGTCGCGCTGCTTGATGTGGGCCGCCGTCTCGAACCCGTCCATGCCCGGCATCTGCACGTCGAGCAGGATCACCGCGAACTCGTCATTGAGGAGTCGCTTGAGCGCCTCCTCGCCGGAGCTGGCCCGCACCAGGCGCAGATCGAGGGGCTGCAGGATGGCCTCGAGCGCGAGCAGGTTGTCCGGCCTGTCGTCCACCATCAACACGCCTGCCTTGCCCAGGGCCAGGCTGTCGTCGCGGTCGTCGGTCAGGTCGTCCTGCACAGCTCCACCAGGAATGCCGCGATGTCGGACAGGGGCAGCACCTTATCTGCCGCTCCCGACGCGATCGCGGCCTCGGGCATCACCGGGCTCTCGGCCGTGCGGGGGTCTTGCACGATGGTGAAGCCACCGGCTCGCTTGACGGCACGCAGGCCGTCCGCACCGTCGGCGTTGGCGCCCGTGAGCACCACCGCCGCGACACCGGCGCCATAGGCGCGCGCCGCCGATTCGAACAGCACGTCTATAGACGGCCGGCTGTGCTGCACGCGGGCGTCGAGCGAGAGCGCCAGGTGCCCGTGCTCCACGATGAGGTGGTAGTCAGCGGGTGCCAGGTACACGTTGCCGGGCACCAACGCCTCCTTGTCCTCGATGTCCCGCACGGGCAGCGTGCTGCTGTTCTGCAGCACGCGGGCCAGCGCGTCCGTGGAGGAGGCGGCCCGGTGCTGGGCGGCCACGATGATCGCCTCGAAGTCGACCGGCAGGCCGCCGAGGACGATGCCGATAGCGCGCAGCCCGCCCCACGACGCGCCGAGCACCACCAGCTCGGTGCGGGCCATGCGAGCGCTACCCGATCCGGCGGTAGAGGCGGGCGGTGGACTCGAGCTCCTCGTAGTCATCCGCATGGCTGGTGCCGTGCAGCGATTCGTGGCTGCCGAGGCCGAGCACGCCGAACATCACCAGGCTGGCGTGGAACAGATCGTGCACCGCGTCCTGCAGCTGCTTGTCGAAGTAGATCATCACGTTGCGGCACACGATGGCGTGGAACTCGTTGAACGACCGGTCCGACACCAGGTTGTGCTGGGCGAACACCACGTTCTCGCTGAGGTCCCGGTTGAACCGTGCGCCGCCGAAGCCGGTGGAGTAGTACTCCGAGAACGAGCGCGTCCCGCCCGCCTCGATGTAGTTGCCGGTGTACTCCCGCATCTTCTCGAGGGGGAAGGTGCCCGCTGCGGCCCGCTCGAGGACGGCATCGTTCATGTCCGTGGCGTAGATGCGGGTCTTGTCCAGCAGGCCGACCTCGGCCAGGAGAATCGCGAGGGAGAAGGTCTCCTCTCCGGTCGAGCAGCCCGCGTTCCAGATGCGTACGAACGGATAGGTCTTGAGCATGGGGACGGCCCGCTCGCGGAACACCCGGTAGAAGGCGGGGTCGCGGAACATCGACGTGACGTTGATCGACAGGTCGTACAGCAGGCGCTGCATCACCGACGGATCGTGCAGCACCAGGTCGAGCAGCGCCGTCGCCGTCTGCACGCCTTCCTCGCGTGCTCGGTGGCGCACCCGCCGGGTCAGCGAGCCGCGCGCGTAGGAGCGGAAGTCGTAGCCGTAGTGGCGGTGGATGCCTTCCAACAGCAGGTCGATCCCGAGGCTCTCAGTGTCCTCGTTCATCGCACCAACCCAAGCACTCTCGAGGAAATAGGCCACGGATTCGGTGGCCTTCCTCGAGACGTGCAGGTCAGCGGTAGAGCCACACGCGGATCAGGCTGAGCACCTGGTCGATGTCGATGGGCTTGGTGATGTAGTCGGACGCGCCCGAGGCGATCGACTTCTCCCGGTCGCCCTTCATGGCCTTGGCCGTGAGGGCGATGATCGGCAGCTGGCGGTACTTGGGCAGCTTGCGGATGGCGCGGGTGGTCTCGTAGCCGTCCATGCCCGGCATCATGATGTCCATCAGCACCAGGTCGGTGTCGGGCCTGGCCTGCAGCACCGCGATGCCGTCGGTGCCGTTCTCGGCGTAGAGCACCTCCATGCCCCGTGATTCGAGGGCGCTGGTGAGGGCGAAGACGTTGCGCACGTCGTCGTCGACGATCAGCACCTTCTTGCCCTGGAACACCGCGTCGGCCGTGTGCAGCTGCTCGATCATGCGCCGCTGGTCGGCCGGCAGCCTGCTCTCGACGCGGTGCAGGAACAGCGCGGTCTCGTCGAGCAACCGCTCCGGCGAGCGCACGTCCTTGACGATGATCGTCTCCGCGTACTTGCGCAGGCGGGTCTCCTCTCGCCGGGTGAGGGCCTTGCCCGTGTAGATGATCACCGGGATGGACCGCCAACGGTCGTCGGCCTTCACCTTCTCGAGCAGGTCGAACCCGGTGGTGCCCGGCAGCTTGAGGTCGAGCACCATGCAGT
>JBEEFQ010000068.1:0-3302 GCA_041166245.1 Actinomycetota bacterium
GAGTCGAGGGCGAACAGGTCCTTGATGAACGTCTCCACGTTGTCGACGACCCCGGTGAGCGAGGCGACGGCCCACAGGATGATGCCGGCGACGAGGAACACCACGAGCAGCGAGGCGTAGAACAGCATGGAGAACCGCAGCACTGTCCACGGCTCGATCCGGCGCAGGACCCGACGGACGTGGCGAGCCCGGGCGGGCTGAGAGGACGAGCTCCGGCGCGGCGCCGGCCGCGAGCGCATCTTGGTGGCGATCTGCCGAGGATACCGCTAGGTGCAGAGGCTGAAACGGAGGGGGTCGGCCGGCGACGGGCGGCAGAGGCCGGTCGACGAGGAGGCGCCCGCCAATCGGTCAGCCCACGCCGGGCCGACGGTCGCCTCCAGCCCACCTCGGTGCACGGTCGTCACCAGCACGCGGCCGCCGAGCACCTGGTCGGCCCGGGCGAGGGCGGCGAGCAGCGCCGGCGCCGCGCCGTCCCGCCCGGGTGGGGGCGGGGCGCCACCGTTGATGCGACGGGCTCGGGCCGTGGCCTCGGCGTCACCGAGCGAGACCCGCACCCGGGTGTCGCCGTCGATGTCCTCGTAGCGGCGCACCCGGGCGCCGTTGGCTTCGGCCGCCTCAGCTGCGGCATCGCTCCCGTCGGCCGCTCCGGCCAGGGCGGCGGCATCGGCGGCCGAGACGGCTCGGGCCCGTTCAACGGCCGCGCCGCCGATACGGCCGAGCAGCACCACTGCACCGCCGCCAAGCACGATCACCAGGGCCAGCAGGGGCAGCGCCTGGCCTCGTTGTGTTCTCTGCATGTTGTCTCTCCCGGTCGCGTCAAGCATCCGGGGGGAAGTGCTGCTGCTACTCGCCTTCCTCGTCAGCGGAGAGGATCGGAGCGGCGGAGGCGACGGTGGTGCCGGCGTCGAGGTTCATGACTCGGACGCCGGTGGCATCGCGCCCCTGCGAGGAGATGTCGCGAACCGGGATACGCATGGTGACCCCGGCCGAGGAGACGAGGAAGATCTCGTCGTCGAGCGCCACCATGAAGGCGGCCACCACGAAGCCCTTCTTCGCCGTGAGCTTGATGCCCCGCACGCCCTGGCCACCGCGGCCCTGGCGGTTGAAGCGCTCGAGCTTGGTGCGCTTGCCGTAGCCGGCGTCGGTGACGATGAGGATGTCGACGTCGTCGCGTGCGATGTCACACGACACGACCTCGTCGCCCGCCTTCAGCCGCATGCCGATGACGCCGGCCGCGGCCCGGCCCATGGCCCGCACGTCGTCCTCGGAGAAGCGGATGTTCATGCCGTTGCGGCTGACCATGAACACGTCGTCGCCGCCGTTGGTGAGCATGACCTTCACCAGCTCGTCGCCGTCCTTGAGGTTGATGGCGATGAGCCCGTCGCGTCGGGACGAGTCGTACTCGGAGAAGACGGTCTTCTTGACGTGACCCTTCCTCGTCGCGAAGAACAGGTGGCGATCGTCGGTGAACTCGCGGGCGTCGATGACGGCCTGGATCTTCTCGTTGGGCGCCAACGGCAGCAGGTTCACGACCGCGGTGCCGCGCGCCGTGCGCTCCTTCATCGGGATCTCGTGCGCCTTGAGCCGGTAGACGCGGCCCCGGTTGGAGAAGAAGAGCAGGTAGGCATGCGCCGAGGTGTGCACGATCTGGGTGACCAGATCCTCTTCCTTGAGCTTGGCCCCCTGGATCCCACGACCGCCGCGGCCCTGGACGCGGAAGGCGCCGGCCTGCACCGTCTTCACGTAGCCGGCCTTGGTCATGGTGAACACGAGGGGCTCGTCGTCGATGAGGTCTTCCACGCCGATGTCGCCCGGGTCGAAGGTGATCTGGGCCTTGCGGGGCGTGGCGTACTTCTCCCGCACCGCGGCGAGCTCGTCCTTGATGACCGTGCGCAGCTTGGCCGGGTTGTTGAGGATGGCTTCCAGCTCGGTGATCGTCGCCCGGAGCTTGGCCAGCTCGCTGTCGAGGTCGCTGCGGCTCAGGCGGGTGAGCTGGGACAGGCGCATGTCGAGGATGTGCTCGGCCTGCACCTCGGTGAAGGACATGGGCTCGGCCATGAGGCCCGCGCGCGCCGCGGCACGGTCTTCCGATCCGCGGATGAGCGTGATGATGGCGTCGATCATGTCGAGCGCCCGCAACAGGCCCTCGATGATGTGGGCCCGCTCCTGGGCCTTGCGCAGCCGGAACTTCGAGCGTCGGGTGATGACGTCGACCTGGTGCAGCACGTAGGCGGCCAGCGCCTGCTTGAGGTTGAGCGTGCGGGGCACGCCGTCGACGAGGGCGACGAAGTTCACGCCGAAGCTCGTCTGCATCGGGGTGTGCTTGAACAGGTTGTTGAGCACCACGTTGGCGTTGGCGTCGCGCTTGAGCTCGACCACGAGGCGGGTCTTGCCCTTGGCCGACTCGTCGTTGACGTTGCGGATGCCCTCGAGCTCGCGCGAGTTGGCCAGATCCGCGATCTTGCCGGCGATGTTGCCGACGCTCGTCTGGTACGGGATCTCGGTGACGACGATCACCGGACCCTTCTTGGTGTCCTCGATCTCGGCCTTGGCCCGCATCTTGATGGAACCGCGACCGGTTCGATAGGCGTCGAGGATGCCGGCCCGGCCCAGGATCTGGCCGCCCGTGGGGAAGTCGGGGCCCTTCACGAAGGCCATGAGGTCGTCGGGGGTGGCATCAGGGTGGTCGATGAGGTGCATGGTGGCGTCGACCACCTCGCCCAGGTTGTGGGGCGGGATGTTGGTGGCCATGCCGACGGCGATGCCCTGGCTCCCGTTGACCAGCAGGTTCGGGAATCGGGCGGGCAGCACGGTGGGCTCCCGGCCGCTGCCGTCGTAGTTGTCGACGAAGTCAACCGTCTCCTCGTCGATGCCAGCGAGCATCTGGTTGGCGAGGGTGGCGAGCCTGCACTCCGTGTATCGCTGCGCGGCTGGGGGATCGTCTGGCGAGCCGAAGTTGCCGTGGCCGTCGATGAGGGGGTGGCGCAGGGAGAAGTCCTGGGCCATGCGCACGAGGGCGTCGTAGATCGCGCCCTCGCCGTGGGGGTGGTAGTTGCCCATCACGTGGCCGGTGACGCGGGCGCACTTCATGTGGGGGCGGTCGGACCGCGCGCCCACATCGTCCATGCCGTAGAGGATCCGGCGGTGGACGGGCTTCAGGCCGTCGCGCGCGTCCGGCAGGGCGCGCGAGACGATGACGGACATGGCGTAGTCCAGGAAGGACCGCTCCATCTCCTCCTGGATCTCGATCGGTTCGATGGAGGCGAAGGTGGTGCCGTCACCATCCTCGCCATCACCGTCGC
>JBEEFQ010000069.1:0-24976 GCA_041166245.1 Actinomycetota bacterium
GGCGATGAAACCCGCGATCTTCTTTGCTCGTGTCTCCGCCCTCTTGACCGCGCCGATTCGGTAGAGGATGGCGAAACGGTTGGCCCTGTCGAGCTCGGCGAAGAAGCCGGCAGCTGCGGGTGACGCGTCGAGCGCGTCCTGGAGATCCTCGGGCACGACGGCGGACGCCTGGCCGGCGTATGCGGCCTCCCAGCGGCCGTCCGCCTTGGCCGCTTCGACCTCGCGAAGACCCGCGGGATGCATCCTCTTCGCCTTCACGAGCCGGGCGACGCGCTCGGTGTTGACTCTCGACCATGGGCTGCGTTTGGTTCGTCGCGTGAAGCGCTGCAGGAAGTACTGGTCGTCGTACTTGGCCTTCTGTCCGTCGATCCACCCGAAGCACAGGCTTTCATCGACTGCCTCGTCGTAGGTGACGCTCTCGACACCGCTGCCCTTCTTGGCGATCATCAACCAGATGCCCGGCGCGATGTCGTGGTTGGCTTCCAGCCAGACCCTCCATGCGCGAGCCGACGTGAACGGCAGCCTCTCGAGCTCAGCCGTCATGTCAGATCAGTACGAGATGGGGTCATGCTGTCAGCGTCAAGACGACGACGGCTGCGACACCCAACATCCTGTGGTCCACGAGGCGAGTGTCTCACGCGCCCACAGCGCTGGCACATGCCCCGGATCGCCGGCTCGGAGTCACGCCGCCGACGAAGCAATCCTTGCCTGACGCGGCACTGGCCCCGTCAGCCGGACTTGATGAGCCGGGCCGTCTCCAATGAGCGGGCGAACCCGGCAGGCGCCTGGGTGGGATCGAGCACGATCGGCAGGTAGTCCATCGGGCACACCCAGTCGGCGCCCGCATCGACGTACTCCCGCACCGTGGTCGCCACTTCAGCGGGCGTCCCGCACACCCATCCGGCGAGCACGTGGTCCCGCGTCACCTTGGCGAGCACGTCGTCGATGAACTGATCGGGAGTGGCCTGGGGCAGGAGGTCGTTGTAGTAGCGCCAGTCCTCGGGGAAGGGCGACTCGAGGCCGACCCGGGCCCAGTCAGTGGTCTCGATGCGGCCGAAGACGGCGCCGAGCCACTTGATGAGCGGGTTGTCGAGGTGTCGCTCCAGCTCGGTACGGTCAGGCGCGATGAGCGCGGGGAACCAGACCGCGAACCGGAACGCTTCGGGGTCGCGACCCTTGGCCTCGACCTGCTTGAGGATCTGCTCGCGTGCGTCGGCGAACTCGTCGGGCCCGGCGTAGACGGGCGGGCACGTCGTGGCCAGGCCGTCGGCGTAGGACGTGGTGTGGTCGATCAGCATGGGCCCGCCGCCGAGGCCCATCAGCTTGGGCCGGTTGCGCATGCCGCCGCCGATCGACGCCTGCTCGAACGTCCAGCGCCGGCCTTCGAAGTCGATCGGCGCGCCTTCGCTGTCCAGCAGCGCGCCGAAGATCTGGAACAGATCCTCCATCCGCGACATGCCCTGTGACCGCTTGTGGCCGAAGGGCTGGCACTGCTTGGCCTCGCCCCCGCCGACATGCACCGCGACATCGCCGTCGGTCATGTTGGCCAGTGTCAGCACGGCCTGCACCACCTCCGCCGGGGGACGGCGGACGGAGTCGGTCGACACCGCCAGGTCGATGCCGGGCGCGGCGGCCAGCAGGTAGCCGCCGAGGGCGAAGACGTCGGAGTGCGAGTCGGGATCGGGCAGCACGTTCGCCATGGGCGTGACGTCCGCTTTCCAGAGCTGCGGCGGGATGAAGTTGCCGAACTGATCGGCCACGAGCACGCCGTCGACGCCGGCGGCCTGGATGGCCTGGGCCTGCTCGGCGACGACGGTGGCCGGGAAGTGTCGGTCTCCCCAGAGGGCGAGTGCAGTCTTGACGTCGGTCATATACGTGTATAATACGTGTACATGCCCAAGCTGGCCAGCCCCAATCGCGCCCGTGAGCTGACGCGCGACCAGGTCATCGACGCCGCCGCCGACCTCGTCGCCGACGTCGGCTACGCGGGCCTGAACATGCGAGCCCTCGCCGAGCGCTGCGGCGTGGCGACCATGACCCTCTACCGCCACGTGCGCACCAAGGAGGACCTGCTGGGCGCGCTCGCCGATCGCGTGCTCGGCGACCTGGCGCTGCCCGCGTCCCGGCGGCGCGCGACGTGGCAAGACGAGATCCGCGGCGTCTTCCGTTCCGTCCACGACCTCCTGCTCGAGCACCCCGAGCTGGTCGAGATCGCGGCGCGTCAACACGTCGCCGGCGAGGCCGCCTACCGGGGCGCCGAGGTCGTGCTGGGCGCGCTGCGGCGGGCCGGGATCGAAGGCGAGGCCGCCGCCAGCGCCTTCGCGACGCTGTTCGCCTACACCCTCGGCTTCGTGCAACAGCAGGCCCAATCGGCGGTCGACGGCGCGAGCCTGGCCCGCCGGGCGTCGGTGCTCGAGCGCCTTCCTGTCGACGACTTCGAGAATCTGAGCCGGCTCGGCGGCGTGTTCCTCCTGCGCCATTCCGATCGGCACTTCGAGGACGGGCTCGACGTCATCCTCCGTGGCCTGGCCAGCAAGGCCTCGTCGTGACGGCAACCGCGCCGACGACGGACACCGATCGGGTCGCGCTCACCGACCTCAGCGCGTACGTCATCAGCGGCCGCGTCGTGCACACGACCACACCGGGCGAGCACGAGAGCGACGCCCGCACACCCGCCCAGGGGATCCAGGACGGCGTCGACGCCGAGCGCATCGGCTTCCGGCGGGTGTTCCTCTCCGAGCGCTGGAACCTCAAGGAGGCGGGGGTCGTGCTCGGCGCCATCGCGGCCCGCACGGAGCGGATCGAGGTCGCGCCCGGGATCATCACTGCCGCGGCTCGCCATCCGCTGCACATGGCGGGCATGGCCGCGACGTTCCAGGCCACCTTCGGCTCCCGCTTCGTCCTCGGCATCGGGCGGGGCAACCCGGGCTGGCTGACCGGCGCCGGGCTGCACATGGCCAGCTACCGCGAGCTGGCCGACTACGTCGACATCCTGCGCCGCCTGTGGCGGGGCGAGCCCGTCGTCTACTCGGGACCTCTCGGCGAGTTCGCCCACCTGCAGCTCGAGGACGTGGGTGATCTCGAGCCGCCGCCCGTGTGGTTCGGCACCCTGGGCCAGCCGGCGGGCGCCCGCTTGTCAGCAGCCTGCTTCGACGGCGTGCTGCTCCCGCCCGTCTTCACCCCCGAAGCGACCGCGTCGATCGTCGCCCGGCTGCGCACGGAGTGCGAACGGCTCGACCGCGACCCGGCCAGCCTGCGGATCTGCCAGTCGGTGATCACCGCACCGGACCTCGACGACCTCGAGACGCGCGCCCTGGCCCACGCCCGGGCCGTCACCTACCTGGACGCGCCCGGCTACGGCGAGATGCTCGTGGAGGTCAACGGCTGGGACCCGGCGCCGCTGGCCAAGCTGCGCGATCACGACCAGTTCAAGGACCTGCCCACGATGGTGAGCGACCTGACCTTCCACCGCACCGAGCTGCTCGGCCCCGCATCACTGGTCCCCGACGAGTGGATGGAGCAGTCCTGTGCCCTCGGGTCCGTCACCAAGTGCGTGCAGACGCTGCAGCGGTTCCGGGACGCGGGCGCCGACGAGGTCGTGACCTACGGCAGCACGCCGAGCCAGAACGCGGCGCTGGCCGACGCCTGGCGGGTCAGAGACTGAGCCATTGGCGGTGCTGCGGTGACGGGGTCTTGCGCTCGTTGACCTCGACGATGCCGATGCCGAGGCGCCCGCCGCTCTCGAACACACCGAACCCGTCGGCGACGAAATACCCGTCGAGGTGGGTCGAGGGGCTGCTCACGTCCACCTGCGGACACGTGAACCGGTAGCCGCGGCCGTTCGCCACCCAGAGCCGGACGTCGCAGCCGAGGGGGCTGAGACCGTCGTTGGCCATCACGACGTTGAAGTCGGCGCGCACGATGGCGTGGAACTCGCCCCGGTCGAACACGAACCCGAACTCCTTCGAGCCCTCGTCGCTGGTGAAGGACATGATCGAGCCGAACAGGTCGTCGCCGAAGGTGACGTAGACCCACCGGTGGGCCCGGAGCGCGCCGAGCTGACGCGGGCCCCACGAGTGATCCTGGAAGGCGAAGCCGCCGACGTCGGTGGTGTGGCCGTCGACGGTGATCGTGCCGTCGGCCAGCCCGATGCTCTCGTAGTGGCCCTTGCCGATGGCGGCGCCGGTGAAGTCCAACGAGTAGGCGAACGGGTCGGTGAACGCCTCGTATCGGATGTCGGTCTCCACCCGTGCCGCCGCATCGGTAGATGTGACGCGGTAGTCGCGCAGCGGCGTCTTGGTCTCGATGTGGAGCGGGCCGATCTCGAAGTCCGACATGTCACCGTCGGGCACTGGCAGGTCCAGGCGCTGGTACCTCGAGACGACCTGGCCGTCGAGGGCGACCCAGTGCCACACGTCGGCCCGGCCCGCGACCCTCGCGATCCCGACGTGCGAGAACACGACGGCCCGGCGGAACTG
Organism: Actinomycetota bacterium; assembly: GCA_041166245.1. GTDB lineage: Bacteria > Actinomycetota > Acidimicrobiia > Acidimicrobiales > JAFATL01 > JBEEFP01. Next base: position 4,479 of record JBEEFQ010000069.1, read on the forward strand.
GTCGTAGAAGCCCAGGTACCAGCTCTCCTGCCAACTCGGATCGGCATCCGCGGCCGGCGTGTGACTGCCGTCGTCGGTGAGGTCCACCGCGTCCATCGGCTTCAGCACCAGATGGACCATAAACCAAATGCCGTATGGTTATCAATCAGAACCCGATCGACTCACGCACCACGATCGCCGTCACGCGGCCTGGCGCGATGACTCGGTTGATGATGAGGACGTTGTTGACACCGCTGGGGACGCCGTAAGCCTCGCGGGCCCGTCGGTCTTCCAGGGGAAAGCAGTACTCCTCGATGCGGCGCAGCCCGGTGGCAAGGTCAGGCACGATCTTCTGGCCACCGACGACGACGATCACGTGACCTGCCCCCGACGCGAGCGGCCCGAGCTGGCTCCCGCTCGCCGACGCGATCAGGAGCGAGCCCTGTTCGGTCGCCGCGTGGACGCTGCCCAGCACGAAGTCCGGCGCGGCGGCCAGCCGGCGCATCTCTCGCGCCTGCATCTCGCGGTCCATCTGATAGAGCCGGGGACGCAGGGGCTGGTACTGGCCCGAGCGCTCGATGTCATCGGCCACCCCGATGGCTTCGAGGGTTCGGGATGTGTTGTTGAAGACCTCGGCTCCGACGGGGAGCAGCGACCGCACCGCGTCCCTGGCCTCCTCACCCGAGTCGACGAGGAGGCACGTGATGCCATTGCCGTCGAGCGCCGTGACCGCGGCGCGGAGCTGGGCCTCGGTGGCCAGGTGGGCGAACTCGGCGACCGCCTCCCCACTGGGGCCGCTGCGCGGTTCGTCGGGTGCCGCCATGGGCGGGCGCGCACTCATGTCACTCGCCACCGATCTCGGCGAGACGGCGGTGGACCAGCGCGACCGCCATCGCTCCCTCGCCGATCGCCGCCGAACAACGCTTGATCGACCCGCTGCGAACGTCGCCGGCGGCGAACAACCCCGGTCGATTGGTCTCGAGCGGCAAGGGCGGACGCGCCAGGGGCCACCCATCCTTCGCGCCCGTCTCCGCCGGCACATCAGGCCCGGTCCGGAGGTAGCCGGCGTCGTCGGTCGCGAGCCGAACGCTGGTGAGCCCCTGGGTTCGTGGGACCCCGCCGATGCAGACGAACAGCGACTCCAAGGGGAGACGGATTGGCGACGGCTCTCCGGGCGAGGAGATGAGGACGGCGCGCAGTCGCGTGTCCGCCTCCAGTTCGATCACCTCGGTGCCGGTCCGGATGTCGACGTTCTCGAGGCTGCTGACCCGGCTCGCCAGGTACTGCGACATCGAGTCGCTGAGCCTGCTCCCGCGGACAAGCAGCGTGACGCGGGACGCGTACCGCGAGAAGCGCACGACCGCCTGTCCCGCGGAGTTCCCGCCGCCGATCACTGCCACCCGGCACCCCCGGCACGACACTGCTTCGCTGGGCCCCGCGCCGTAGTAGACACCGGCGCCGAGGAGGGCATCGAGGCCGGGCACCTCGAGCCGGCGCCAGTCGACCCCGCTCGCGACCAGCACCGATCGTGACGGAAGCTCGGTTCCGTCCGACAGCCGGGCGAGGTAGCCCGGACCGTCGTCGGAGATGTCGACGAGCGGCCGAGCGAGCAGGACCTCGGCGCCGAACCGGCGGGCCTGAGCGGTGGCTCTCGTCGCCAGCTCACTGCCGCTGATGCCTTGGGGGAAGCCCAGGTAGTTCTCGATCATCGACGTCGTGCCCGCTTGACCCCCGGGCGCCACGGCCTCGATGGCGACGGCGCGGAGTCCCTCGGACGCGGCGTACACCGCTGCGGCCAGTCCCGCCGGACCGGCGCCGACGATCGTCAGGTCGTACTCGGACAGCAATGGCGGGGACACCAGGCCGAGACCGATCGCCACGTCTTCCACGCTGGCGGCGGCCAGCCGGCTCCCGTCCGGGAGCACGCAGATCGGCAGGCCATCGAAGTCGACGTCGTCGGCGTCGAGCACCTTGCGAACCCGCTCGGCGTCGTCGACCTCGACCCACTCGTAGGGAATCCCGTTGCGGCTGAGGAAGTCACGGAGCTGGTAGCCGACGGAGGACGCCCGCAGACCTACGAGGACGACTTGTGGCGTGACGGGCCGGGCGTCGTAGTCGAACATCGACCCGCCCGGCTGATCACTCATGGTCCATACGCTCGCGCGTGGCGGCGAGTTCGCGTCGACGTCAGGCCGGTTCGAGGATGACCACGGGGATCTGTCTGTCGGTCTTGGCCTCGTAGTCGGCGAAGCCGGGATAGTCCTGCTTCTGCTTGGTCCAGATGGGCTCGCGTTCATCGGCGGCGGCGGTGCTGGCCCGGAACTGGCGGGTGTCGGTGCCGATCTCGGCAGTGACGTCCGGGCTGGCGACCAGGTTGTGGTACCAGTCGGGATGCGTCGGCGCGCCGCCCTTGGTGGCGAAGACCGCGACACGACCATCGCCGAGATCCTGATACATCACGGGGTTGATCCGTTCCTGGCCGGTCCGGGCGCCGGTTGTGTGGAGCAGCAGCAGTGGCGCTCCGGCGAAGGTCCCGCCGACCTTGCCGCTCTGGGCGCGGAACTCCTCGATTGTCTTGCGGTTCCAGTCGTGCACTTCGTCATTCGACATGCTCATGGGCGGTCTCCACTGGTCTCGGGGGCTCGGATCTGTGCGAGTTGTGCCGACAGGAACCGTCCGGCTCTGTCCAGCGCCGCGGCCCCCTCGTCGAGGATCGGGTGATACGCCTGGAAGACGTGGGGCACATGGGGGGTGATGTCGAGCGTGACCTCGATGTCGGCGTTCGCGGCTTGACGCGCCAGGCGCAGGGCGTCGTCGAGGAGCACTTCGTGCGTTCCGGCCTGGATGATCAGCGGCGGCAGGCCGGACAGGTCGGCGAATACGGGGCTGATGAGGCCGAGCGCCGCGTCTTGTCCCGACGTGTAGTCGGGGACTCGGGCTCGGAGCGCTTCGCGGCTGAGCAGCGGGTCGTCCTCGCTCCTCGTTTCCATGGTCGTGCCGGCCAGGGTGAGATCGGCATACGGAGACATGACGAAGGCCGCAGCAGGCAGGGCCAACCCGTGATCGCGGGCGTTGACCAGGGTGGCGATGGCGAGGCCGCCGCCGGCGGACTCTCCCGCGAGGACGATGTCCGAAGGCGCGATGCCGTCGCCCAGGAGGGCTTCATACGCCGCAAGCGCGTCGTCAACAGCGGCCGGGTACGGGTGCTCCGGGGCGAGCCGGTAGTCGACGGAGATGACCTTGGCCTGCGTCCGGCGGCCGACCTGCGAGGCCAGCTCAGCGGCGAGGAAGGCGTCCCCCAACACGTACACGCCGCCGTGGAAGTAGAGAACCACGTGACGGGGTTCGACTCCGTCGACGGTGATTTCGGCGGTTGGCACGCCGCCCAATGCCGCCGCTGTCACGGTTACGTCGGCGGGTAGTGGCTGAGCCGATAACAGCTCTCGGAGCAGTCGCCGTTGCTCGTTGACGTCGCTGTCGACGGGGAACGCTGATTGTCGCAGGATGGCGTCGAGGGTCTCTCGCTGCTGGGTGGTCACAGGCTGACCATCAAGGGTGCACCTGGGAGCCGTACCCGAGGTCGAGGCGGATCGATTCCATCACCCAGAACGTCGTGCTCTCGGTGAACACGTCCGCGGCGGCGAGCACGCCGGAGTACTTCTCGATGACGGGTGCGGCGGCGACCGCCGTGACCTCGTCGAGATAGCCCTTCACCGCTGCCCAGGTGTTCTCGCCGTACTTCACGAAGTAGCGCGTCGGGTCGACGGTGTCGATCGCCTTCCTCGAGCTCTCGCTGATGTCCTCCATGTACTGCTGGTGCACGTCGACGTCGTCGCGGGTGCCGAGCCGCCCGAGATGGCCCCCGATGAAGTGCTTCCATGCGTAGGCGAGCGCGTTGGCTGGGGCCTCGATGTAGCCGGGGATGTCCTCGGTCAGGTTGGAGACGTAGACCGGGGCCCAGCCCGGGTTGACGATGTCGACCAGCATCAGCGTGTCGTGGTCGGGCAGGTGGATGAGGATGTTGTCGGGCGAGTGGTTGGCGCCGTGCCAGGCCAGGTCGATCCGCTCGCCGCCGATCTCGAGCGTGCGACCGTCCTGGAAGGTCTCGTCGTTAGGTGGCCTGGCCGGATCGTCGTCGCGGAGCAGGAGGCGCCGGGTCTCCTCGTGTCCGATGCGGGTGACGTTCTTGTCGAAGAGGGAGGACGCGCCCCCGTGGTCGGCGTGGTGGTGCGAATAGATGAGGTGGGTCACCTGGTTGCTCACGCCGTTGGCCGAGGCGATCTCGTCGACGGCCCGCTGGATGTTGTGACCGATCGTGGGCGGCGCGTCCAGCAGCACGACGCCGTCCGAGGTGGTGAGGAACGCCGACTGGTAGGTGCCGTCGGTAACCCAATAGAGGTTCCGCTCGACGCGCCCGACGTAGTAGCCCTGCTCGTTCAGGGCCGGGCCGAGCGCCGACTTCGGCACTGGCGCGTAATCCGGGAGGTTGTCGGTCGCTGTTTCGCTCATGGGCGAATCGTGGCTGCCCCGGCCCAGCGATCGAATCCCGGAAACCCGTAGTCCGGGGTCGGTGGCATGCTGCCTGGATGGTCGTCAGCGCCCAGGCGGGGCGATTGCTCGGCAGGGAACGCGAGCGGGCGGTGCTCGAGCGCCTGCTGGATACGGCGCGCAACGGTCACGGGTCCGTGCTCGTCGTCCACGGAGCCCCCGGCGTCGGAAAGACCGCACTGCTCGAGGACGCGGCCGGGGCGGGCGAGGACTTCCGCGTTATTCGGGCTGTCGGCGTCGAAGGGGAGCTGCAGCTCGACTACGCGGCGCTCCAACAGCTCTGTGCGCCGATTCTCGACTTCAGCGAACATCTCCCCGATCCGCAGCGTGACGCGCTCGGCGTCGCCTTCGGGCTCAGCGCCGGGCAGGCGCCGAGCCCGTTGCTCGTCGGGCTCGCGGTGCTCGGCCTCCTCTCCGATGCTGCTGAGCAGCAGCCCCTGTTGTGCCTCGTGGACGACGCCCAATGGCTCGACGACGCCTCGGCCCGAGCGCTCGCGTTCGTGGCCCGCCGCCTGCTGGCCGAAAGGATCGCGCTCGCATTCGGGACGCGCGATGTGGGAGGTGGATTGGGCCGCTTCCCACAGCTCCGCGTCGATCCGTTGGGCCGTCGGGACGCACGGGCATTGTTGGAGTCGGTCCTGGCCGCGCGCCTGGACGAGCCGGTGCTCGAGCGGATCATCGCCGAGACAGGCGGGAACCCGTTGGCGCTGCTGGAGCTCCCGCGCGGGCTTTCACCCGCACAGCTGGCGGGAGGATTCGGGCTGCCAGGAGCGCTGGCTCTCTCCGCTGAGATCGAGCACAGCTTCACGCGGCGGCTGGCCCGGCTGCCGCGGGACGCGCGGCGGTTGCTGCTCCTGGCGGCCGCGGAACCGGTCGGCGACCCTGCGCTCCTGTGGCGTGCGGCGCAACAGCTTGGGATCCCGTCGACAGCCGCTCAGGCCGCGGAGTCGGACGGCTTGCTGACACTGGGCGGCTCGGTCGTGTTCCGGCATCCGCTCGTGCGCTCGGCGGTGTACGGCGCTGCGGAGCCGAACGAGCGGCGGGAGGCTCACCGCGCGCTTGCGGACGCAACCGATCCGCAGATCGATCCGGATCGCCGCGCGTGGCACCGCGCTCAGGCCGCGTCGGTGCCTGACGAAGACCTGGCCGGTGAGCTCGAGGACTCCGCGGCGCGGGCGCAGGCGCGCGGAGGCTTCGCCGCCGCTGCCGCCTTCCTCGAACGCGCTGCCGCGTTGACCCCCGCTCCGGTACGCCGCGCCGAGCGGGCGCTGATCGCGGCGCAGACGAAGTTCCGGGCCGGCTCACTTGACGACGCCGTCGGTCTGCTCTCTTCGATTGAGACGGGCGCGCTCGGCGAGCTCGACCGCGCCAGAGTCGAGTTGCTGCGAGGGCAAATCGCGTTTGTCTCCACCCACGGCAGCGATGCGCCCACGATGCTGCTCCGGGCCGCCCGCCGGCTCGCGCCGCTCTCTCCGGCACTCGCGTCCGAGACGTACATCGAGGCGCTGTCGGCGGCAATGTTCGCGGGACGTCTGGCCGCCCCGGGTGCAAGCTCGCTCGACGTGGCCCGCGCCGCCAAGGCCGCGCCGCCGCCCCCCGTCGTCGGCGGGCTCGAGCTGTTGCTCGACGGACTGGCGACGTTCTTCTGCGACGGCTACGAGGCTGCCGTCCCGATCCTGCGCCGGTCGGAGAAGGCGTCCGACGGCGGCAACATGCCCGTGAACGAGCAACTGCGTTGGAAGTGGCTCGCGGCCATCGCTTCCGTCCACCTCTGGGAAGACGTCCGCTGGCAGGCGATCTCCGAATCGCACGTGCAGATCGCCCGGGAGACCGGGGCGCTTGGCGAGCTTCCACTGGCGCTGAGCCAGCGTGTCTACGGGCATCTCTTTGCGGGCGAGCTCACGGCGGCGGCGCTGCTCGTCGATGAGTCTCGGGCCGCGACCGAGGCGACAGGCAGCAACCTGTCGCCGTATGGCGCGGTGGGACTCGCGGCCCTACGCGGGAACGAGCCCGAGGCGATCGCTCTGATCGACCATTGTCGCGAGGACGTCACTCGGCGAGGCGAGGGGATCAGCCTCTCGGTGCTCGACTGGGCTCTGGCGCTCCTGTACAACGGCCTCGGCCGCTACGACGAGGCTCGCGTGGCCGCGCTTCGGGTCGCTGACTATCCGCACGACCTCAGCACGTCGAACTGGGGCATGGTCGAGCTGATCGAGGCGACGGTTCGAGCCGGGACACCCGAGCTGGCCGTCGACATCTGCGCACGATTGGCGACCATGGCCGGAGCCAGCGGGACGGACTGGGCCCTCGGGCTGGCGGCGCGCTCCGAGGCGCTCGTGGCGGACGATCAGCGAGCCGAGGAGCGCTATGTCGAGGCGATCGATCGACTCGGCCGAACGCGGATGGCGGTCGACCTCGCTCGTGCTCACCTGCTTTACGGCGAGTGGCTGAGACGTCAGCGTCGACGGGTTGATGCACGCCACCAATTGCGGACGGCGTACGAGTTGTTTGCCGTCTTCGGGATCGACGCGTTTGCCGAGCGCGCACGTGTCGAGCTGGAGGCGACTGGCGAGCATGCCCGCAAACGCACCGTCGAGACCAGGGGCGACCTCACCCCGCAAGAGGCGCAGATCGCGCGCCTCGCGCGCGACGGCCTCACGAACGCCGAGATCGGCGCACGGCTCTTCATCAGCACGCACACCGTCGAGTACCACCTCCGCAAGGTGTTCGCCAAGCTCGGCATCAGTTCCCGGACGAAGCTCGCCCAGGCACTGCCGTCCGACACCAGCGCCCGCTAAGCGTCCGTTGGCGGGCTCGTTCCAGTCCGTGGCAGGACACGCAAGGACCGGAGCGGGACCAAGCCGAAGCCGTCGCTCCAGTACATGATGCCGAGCAGGGCCAGGAGCAGGACCGCCGTGCCGAGTGCACCGTTGCTCGTCTGTGGCACTGTCCGAGGGGTCGCCGCGACCGGAGCCGCATGCTCAACCGCCTGTGTCGTCTGCGTCGTCGAGGTGACCTCGGGGAGGGCCGAGCCAGGAAATGCCGGAACGTCAAACAGATCAGGGTCCGCGGAAAATGGCTCGGCCGGAGTGATCGGCGGCGGCGTGTCGGTGTCGACGGCGGGCTCGGTGTCGCTGGACACCTGGGTCAGGGTCTCGAAGTCCGGTCGCTGCAGCGGTATGCGGTCGACGGGTCCGCCGGCGAGGACGACCACCGACAGGGTCGATCCCTCCACGAGGGGATCGACACCGAACTGGATCCGGCTTTGAGCGGCGTCGACGACGCCGACGATCGCCAGGCTGCAGTCCCAGCTCGGGCGGTCGCTCCATGCCCCGCTCTGCGCGGCTGCGAAGCGGGACGTCGCGGCACACATGATCGGGGGCTGCGTGATGATCGGCGCGCCGGTGATCTGCAAGGTGATCGATGTCGCGCTCGACGCTTGCGCGGGCAGTCGGAACTCGAGGGCCGAGACCGCGGCGGCACCCGAGGGCAGGTTCTGCACGAACAGCCCGTCGGCAGGGACGTCGGGAGGAGTCACTCCGCCTGGGCCGAGGCTCGTCAGCGACCACCAGCCGGCGACGACGGGGGCATCGGCCGACGCGGCCGTCGCGCAGATCGCCATGACCCCTGCGGCAACGACCAGGACGGAGAGGGCAAGCCTGGGCGTCCTCATGTCACCGGGATGGCTGGACCGGAGCGCCGGACGGCCACGTCGTCGAAACCGAGGTAGGCGGCGACGACCTCGTCGTCGGTGAGCACGGCGTCGGGCGCGCCGCGGGCGAGCACCGAGCCGAGGTGCATGCAGGCCACCTCGTCCGCCAGTGCGAGGACAACGGGCATGTCGTGCTCGATGATGGCGATCGCCGCGCCCGTCCGCTCCTTGATGTCCAGGATGAGCGCAGTCATCGCCTCCGCCTCAGCCTGGGCCAGCCCGCTCGACGGTTCGTCGAGAACGAGCACCGACGGCTCGTGGGCGTAGGCGCAGGCGAGCTCCACCACCCGACGGGTCCCCGTCGACAGCTCGTTCACGAACGTGTTGCGGAAGCGTTCCAGGTTGAACGTGGCCATGAGCTCGTCGACGCTGTTTCGGACGCCCGCCTCGGATCGCAGCGCGGCCCCGACGGCGAAGACCGAAGCCGCTGGTTCCCGTACCTCGACGTGGCGCTCGTGGGCGAGGGCGAGGACCTCGGGCACGGTCATCGACGGGATCAGCCGCAGGTCCTGGAAGGTCCGGCCCATGCCCAGCGCAGCCCGGTCGGCCGCCGAGGTGGTCGTGACATCCCGCCCGTGCAGCATGACCCGGCCCGCGTCCGGGCGGACCATGCCGGAGATGATGTCGAACAGGGTCGTCTTGCCGGCACCGTTCGCACCGATGACGCCGAGGACCTGGCCTTCGTAGACAGTCAGGTCGGCACAGTCGACCGCTCGCACCCCGCCGTACCACTTCTGGATCCCGGTGGCCTCCAACGCCGCGACCCGCGGGCGGTCGGGGGTGGGCGGCCGACGCTGGGCCAACCGTCCGGCCGTGGGGCTGCCCTTCGTGCCGAGGAACACGGCTCGCACGAGCTCGGAGTCGGCCGCCAGCTCGGTCGTTGCGCCCGTGAAGCGGACCTGTCCCTTCTCGAGGAACACCGCACGCGGCGCGATCGACGTGGCGATGTTCATCGACTGTTCGACGAGGATGATGGTGATCCCCGCGTCGTTGAGGGACCGGACCACCTCGAGCAGCATGCCGACGACGACCGGCGCCAGGCCGAGCGACAGCTCGTCGATCATGAGGAGCCGGGGCCGGCACAGCAACGCCTGGGCGATGGTGAGCATCTGCTGCTCGCCGCCGGAAAGGAGCGACGCCCGCTGGTCGAGCCGCTCCCGAAGGATCGGGAAGAGCTCGAAGACACGGTCCGTCATTGCGTCGACGAAGGCGCCGTCGCCCTCCTGTCGGACGATCCAGCCCGCCAGCCGCAGGTTCTCCCTGACGGTCAACGATCCGAAGACCCCGCGCCCGCCCGGGACCAAGACGACGCCCCGCCGTACGCGGTCGGCGGGGCTCATCCAGGTGATGTCCTCGTCGTCGAAGAACACCCGTCCCCGGTCGCTGTCCAGCACACCGGCGATCACCTTGAGGATGGTCGACTTGCCCGCGCCGTTGGTTCCGAGCAGGCCGAAGATCTCCCCTGCGCCGACATGGAAGTCGACGCCGAACAGGATCTGGAGGTGCCCGTAGCCACCTTCGATCTCCTGGCAATCGATGAGTCCTCGGGCCGTTCCTACGGTCGGTGGCGACTTGCGCCGTCGCCGCCCGGCCCTTGCCGCGAGGCGCTCCTTCACGCTCACGCGGGAGGACACGACATCGTCGGTGCGGCCGAAGAGCACGTTGGGGTTCAGGCCCCGCCTCCGCAGGATCGGACCGAGGGCCAGGTCGCGCAGCTGATAGCTGAGCTGGGCCAGCCCTCCCGGGGCGAACTGCAGGATGGCGATGATCCCGCCCCCGGTCACGACCAGCTGCGCCCACGAGCCCAGGTAGTACTGCGCGACATACACGTAGACGGCGCCCAGCACGCCACCCCAGAGCGACGCCATCCCGCCGACGACGACCATCGTGAACGCCTGCAGGCTGAGGACGGGCGCGAACCCGTTGAAGGGAACGCCGCGGTACGCAAGCACGTAGAGGCCGCCGGCGAGACCGGCCAGCGCCCCTGACATGCCGAAGGTCACGAGCTTCGTGCGCGTGGCCGAGATCGACAGTGCCGCTGCCATCCGCTCGTTGTCACGAACTCCGACGGCCGCCCGACCGATCCGGCTCGCCCGGAAGTTGCGGGCCAGGCCGAGCGCGACGAGGGCGAAGACGAGGCACAGGTAATAGAAAGGCCGTGCGCTGCTCAGGTCGAAGCGCCCGAACAGCACGGGCGGGTCGACCCGCAGTGGCGTGAGGCTCGGAACGTGCTGCGAGCTCAGGAAGAAGGTCGATGCGGGAACCGCAAAGGCCAGCGTCACCGCCGCCAGGTGCAGTCCGCGGAGCCGCAGCGCCGGGAGGCCGATCAACACAGCGACGGCCAGCCCGGTGCTCGCCGACGCCACCAGGCAGACGAGCAGGCTCGCTTGATAGGTGGTGAGCAGCCAGCCGGTCACGCCGGCACCGAGACCGACGAACGCGAACTGGCCGAGGCTGACCTGGCCGCCCCACCCAGCCAAGAGCACCAGTGAGGCGGCGACGATCACGAAGATGGCCAGGAACGAGAAGAAGGTCAGCTGCGAGTTGTTGAACGTCAGCGGCAGCCCGACGACGACGAGCAGGGCCAGCGCCAGCGCACCGGCGCGGATGGCGCGGATCTCGGGCAGGTGCAGGAGCGCCGGAGGCAGCGGACGCGGTTCGGAGAGTGCGACGAAGCCGCCGAGATCCTCACCGGCCACGCGCGTGCTGGCCTGACGACGGGCCAGCAGGGCGATGAGGATGACGACGAACATGACGAGGTCGACGACCGAGCTGCGCGGATAGCTCCAGAAGATGGCCTGTTGCGTGACGCCGATGACCAAGCTGGCGGCGAAGGCGACGGCCAGGCTCTCGAAGCGGGCGACCACGGCGGCCGCCAGCGGCAGCATCAACGACTCCGGCCCCGGCAGCACGTTCGACTGAAAGCCGTTGACGCCGGCGAGGAGCACGGCGCCGAGCGCCGACATCACACTGGCGATCACCCAGGTGAGCCTCGACAACTGCTCCACGGGGATCCCGAGCAACCGGGCCCGCTCAGGCGAATCGGCCGCGGCCCGGATCCCCATCCCCGCATCCGTCCGGTTGAAGAACCAGACCAGCCCGACAAGGACAAGGGGCACGGCAGCGATGGCGAGGAAATGGTCCCCGGTGAGGACCAGGGATCCGACGTCGAGCGTGCCGCCCAACGGCGAGCGGAAACGCGTGACGGTCGCGACCTCGTCCGTCCCGCCGAACCAGCGCTGCATCAGGATCGTGGCCCCCGCCAGCAGCTGGGCGATCCCGATAGTGACCACCGTGACAATCAGCCGGGGCGCCTTTGCAAACCACGAGATGAAGGCCTTCTCAACCCAGGCGCCGATGGCGATCGCCGCGACCACGCCGACCACGATCGCGAGCCAGTAGTTCCAGCCCCTCGACTCGACCAGCAGCACCACCAGCGTGGCGACGATCGCCCCCATGTTCGCCTGGGCGAAGTTGATGATTCGGGTGGCGCGGTAGATCAGCACGAGCCCCAGCGCCGTGAGCGAGCTCAGCGCGCCCACGATGAGCCCGGGGATGAGCGCCTCGATAGGGAGCCCGCGCGGCAACAGCATCGCGGCGACGACGTAGGCCGCCACGACAACGCCGGCCCCCATGGCGCGGATCCGCCAGGCCTGCACGTCTACTCCCCGAAGCAGGTCAGGGGCCCGGAGCCGGTCTGCGCGTTCAGGTACGGGAAGTCGACCGGGCCCCGGCAGTGCTCGAACTGACCGGTGCCCCCGTCGTACTGGCTCTTGGCCGCGCCGTTCCACCACAGCAGGCTGAAGCTGGCCACGGGGCTGAACTGATTCGGCCCGAACGACCAGCGCCCGAAGTCGGCCGTCCCGTCGGAGTCAGGCAGGCTGAACCAGCCCTTGGCGAACGTCTGAGGATTGAGGTTCGGTCCGGCCTGCTGCAGCCCGGAGTACAGGGCGAGCAGGAGCGAGCAGCTGAGATCGAGGCCGTCGGGGCCGGCCTGGGAAGCGCCTCCCGGGTCGGCGAGCTTGTAGATGCGCGAGCACAGTCGCCCCGCCGGCGGCTCCGTGGTCGCGTGCCACGGGCTGACGACGATCGAGTGAGCGAGCTGGGACTGGTCGGCTTGGCGGGCCAACCCCTGGGAAATGACGGTGAACACCCATTCCGGGTTGTATTGCTGCTGGCTCGCCGCGGTGGTCATGAACTGCAACATCAGCGGGTCGGTGAGCATGAACACGGTGGTGACGTTGTCCGCCTTCAGCCGGGCGTTGATCCCGGTCGCCTGCTGCGGCATCGTCGCCAGGTCGGTGCTGTAGGTGAGCTTCTGGACCGGCACGTTGCACTTGGCCTTCATCTGCTGCACCACCACGTCGGCGCCGCCGGCGAACGACGGCTGCTCGGGCTCGAGCACGGCGAACTTCCGATTGAGGGCCTTGTATGCGTTGTCGCCGGCGAACGCCGCCTTCATGTTGGCCATGCGCTGACAGGCCATCGCAGCCACGCCCGCCCCCTGGGTCTCGCTGACGGGGCCGGCCGGGAGGCCGAAGCGGTAGGGCTGGTTCGGCCGGAACGACGCCAGCGAGTTGCCCGGACTGAAATGCACGATCTTGCGCGCCGCCTCCGCGTCCGCATACGCGCCGGTGGCGAACGGGAAACCGTCGACGAATGCGCCCAGATCGAACGACGTCTGCGCGTCCGCGTTGGCGGCGGGCTGGCCCTGGCTCCCGGTCTCGTTGGTGAAGCTGCCCTGGCCGTTGAACGTCTTGACAACGACCTTGCGGCCATAGAGCTCGAACTGCTCGTTGAGGAACTTCACCAGCGCCCGCGTGTCGTGTTCGATCTCCGCGAAGGTGGCCAGGCCGGTCGCGCCCGACAGCGCGTCCCAGTCGCCGGGCCGACGTAGGACGAGCGTGATGGTGGACCCGGTCACACCGTGGGCCGTCGCGCCGCCGTTGTTCCCTGACCATCGCGGCACGCACATCGGGGAGTACGGCGACCAGGTCACCTGGCGCACTCCCGCGGCGCATTTCACGCCGCTCACCGCGGTTCCGCCCGCCGTCCCGGCCGGGACGCCGGCTGGCGCGGCTCCGGTGCGGCCCGGCGTCCGGGACCCGCCCCCGGACGCGGATCCGCCGGCGGCCGACTCCCCCGTCGCGGCCTCGCCCGGGGTGGTGCCGAGGTCCCCTTGGCCACCTTGTGCGCCCGCGTCGAGCGTCGCCGCGCCGCTGGGTGCGTCCGAGGGACTGGTGCGATCCGGAACGAGCACGACGAGCAGCACGAGCACCAGCACCGCGACCACGATGGGCACGTACCGGCGACTGACAGTCGTGAGGTAGGCGCGCACCTCAGCCCTGATGGCGGCCCGCACCTCCGGGTCGGGCCCGACCCCGGGATCCTGCTTGCCGCCACACATCAGAGGTTCCCCCTGAGCTGCTGCTCGCGTTCGATGGCCTCGAAGAGGGCCTGGAAGTTCCCCTTGCCGAATCCGAGCGAGCCGTGGCGCTCGATGAACTCGAAGAACACGGTGGGCCGGTCGCCGATGGGCTTGGTGAAGATCTGGAGGAGGTACCCGTCCTCGTCGCGGTCGACGAGGACGCCGCGGGCCTGCAGGTCCTCGACCGGAATCCTCACCTCGCCGATGCGCGCTCGGAGCTCCGGGTCCTCGTAATACGTCGACGGCGTGGCGAGGAACTCGACGCCTCGAGCCCGCAGCTCGTCCACGGTGTGGAGGATGTCGTCGGTCGCGAGGGCCACGTGCTGCGGACCCGGCCCCTGGTAGTACTCGAGGTACTCGTCGATCTGGCTGCGCTTCTTGGCCGGCGCGGGCTCGTTCAGCGGGAACTTGACCCGGTGGTTGCCGCTGGCGACGACCTTGCTCATGAGGGCGGAGTACTCGGTGGCGATGTCGTCGCCGACGAACTCCGCCATGTTCCCGAAGCCCATCACCCGGTTGTAGAACTCGACCCAGACGTCCATCTGTCCGAGCTCCACGTTGCCGACAACGTGGTCCACCGCCTGGAAGAGCCGGCCCGCAGGTGCGCGCTCCGCCGAGGGCGGGGCGGCGACGTAGCCGGGCAGATAGGGGCCGTGATAGTTCGAGCGGTCGACGAGCGTGTGGCGGGTGTCGCCGTAGGCCGCGAGGGCGGCCATGCGGGCCGTGCCATTCGCGTCGCTGACGTCGTGGGGGTCCTCGATCACCGTCGCGCCGAGAGCGCGTGCGTGCTCGATGCACTTGTCCACGTCGGGCACCTGCAAGGCGATGTCCCTGATGCCGTCGCCGTGCCGGGCGTGCACGGCGACGAGCTCGCTGGCCGGATCGACCGCACCAGTGACGACGAACCGGGCCGCACCGCTCGTCAAGACATAGGACCGGTGATCGCGGCGGTCGGTCTCCGGCCCGGCGTAGGCGACCAGCTCCATCCCGTACACGAGCTGGTAGTACGCCGCCGCCTGCGTGGCGTTGCCGACCACCCAGACGAGCGCGTCCCAGCCCGTGATGGGGAACGGGTCGTTGGTCGCGTCGTACTCGACCAGCCCGACCAACTCCTTGAGCTGTTCGAGGTTCAGGTTGGCCAGGCGCTCCTCGTCGGTCAGCAGCTGCTCTACCGTCATGCCTGCCTCCCTGATCCCAACACCTTCGTGTCCACGGCTGCAGACAGCGCGGCGAGATCGTGTGCTCCTCGACCGCCGGCGACCGCGGCCCGGAACAACTCGGTGGCGGCCGGGAACACGGTCAGCGGGACGCCCGCCTGTCCGGCCAGCGCGTGGGCCAGCGCCTGCGGCTCGATCAGCC
Source organism: Actinomycetota bacterium (assembly GCA_041166245.1). Classification (GTDB taxonomy): domain Bacteria; phylum Actinomycetota; class Acidimicrobiia; order Acidimicrobiales; family JAFATL01; genus JBEEFP01. Next base: position 19,505 of record JBEEFQ010000069.1, read on the forward strand.
CGCCGATCGTCACCTCCGACTCGTCGAGCGGGTTCAGTCGGACTCGCTCCAGGGACCGCTCCAGCATCGTGCTCGATGCCCAGCCCGAGGTGAGGATCTCAGTGGCGACGTCGAGCGGAAGGTCGAGGCGTTGGATGAGCGCGGTCGCTTCGGCGGCGGCGGCCACGTGGCAGCTGACCAGGATCTGATTGATGAGCTTGAGCTGCAGGCCTGCGCCGGATGGTCCGACGTGGCGGACGGTGGCCGCGTACTGCTCGATGAAAGGCGCACCTCGAGCAAAGCCGTCGGCCGTACCGCCCACCATCGCGGTCAGCGTTCCCTGCTCAGCTCGCTCGGGCCCGCCGGTCACCGGGGCGTCCAGGAAGAGCGCACCCCGCTCGTCGAGGCGACCGGCGATCTTCTCGGCCAGGCAGGGGTCGAACGTCCCGTGCTCGATGAAGAGCTGCCCGGGCCGGCTGGCGGCAATGAGTTCGCCGTAGACCTCGTCGACGGCGGCGCCATCGAGCAGGCAGCCACACACGACGTCGGCCTGCTCCGCGAGCTGAGCCGGCGTGTCGGCGACCGGGATCCCGAGGCGCCTGAACGCGTCGGCCCGGGGCGTCGAGCGGTTGTGGACGACGACGCGATGGCCGGACGCGACCAGCCGTTGCGCCATCCGACTGCCCATGGCGCCCAGCCCGACGAAGCCGACGACGGGCAGTTCGTCGGTCACGGCGCCACGATCGGGTTGTCGGTCTCGCCCAGCCCGGTGATGGCCATGCGGATGCGGTCGCCGGGCTGGAGGAATCGAGGCGGATCCATCTTGGCCCCCACCCCGGCCGGCGTGCCCGTGATGAGGATGTCGCCCGGTCGCAGGCGGAAGACGGCGCTCACGCTCTCCACCAGGCCGGCGATGTCGACGACCATGTCGCTCGTGTTGCCGTCCTGGCGCAGCTCGCCGTTGACCCACATCTTGATGTCCAGCTTCTGCGGGTCCTCTACTTCGTCGGCCGTGAGCAGCCACGGACCACACGGGCTCGATCCGTCGAAGCCTTTGGCCCGCCCCATCTGCACGTGCATCCAGGGTTCGCCCTTCGGCAGGATCAGGTCACGCGCGGTCATGTCCTGGATGTTCATGTACCCGGCGACGTGGTCCATGGCCTCGTCCCGTGGGATGTTGCGCCCCGCCGTGCCGATGACCACCGCCATCTCCGACTCGTAGTCGAGCTCCGACGTCGGCTCGGGCACCGCCACCGGGTCGTGGGGCCCAATGACGTTGGTTGTCGGCTTCGGCAGGATGATGGGCTGTTGCGGCGGCTTCCCGTCGTTCATCGAGGACATCTCCACGACATGGCTGTGGAAGTTGCCGCCGATGACGATCAGCGACGGCGGTGCCGGAACAGGAGGGCCCAGGCGGGTCGTCGCGACCGGCACTCGGGGCGTCGCGCCGTCGTGCAAGAGTCGTTCGATGCGCGGTCGGATGAGGTCCAGCAGTCCGAGGACTGCGTTCATGCCCGCACCGGGAAGGCCGAGATCGCCGAGCAGCCCGGCGAGGGGAACGATCTCGTCGTCGTCGTCGAGCACGCCCGGTTGCTCGGCGTAGCGGGGCCCGAAGCTGACCAGCTTCATCGTGTTGCCTCCTGGAGGAAGTCGAAGTCGCAGCCCTTGTCGGCCTGCATGACATGGTTGGCGTAGAGCCACCGGTAGCCCCGGTCCGCCGCCCCGGCCCGCACTGGATCGGGCGAGCGCGCCGCCATCCGGCGCTCCAGCTCGTCGGGCTCCACGACGAGGTCGAGTCGTCCCGCGTCGACGTCCAGTGAGATCACGTCCCCGTCCTGCACGAGGGCGAGAGGCCCGTCGACGGCAGCCTCGGGCGAGACGTGCAGGACCACGGTGCCGGCCGCGGTCCCGCTCATGCGGGCATCAGAGAGCCGGACCATGTCGCGCACGCCGGCGCGGTAGAGCTTGGCGGGGATCGGGAGGGCGCCCACCTCCGGCATCCCCGGTCCCCCCACCGGTCCGGCGAGACGAAGCACCAGCACGCTCTCCGCGGAGACGACGAGATCGGGATCGTCGATCCGGTGGTACAGGTCCTTGACGCCGTCGAAGACAACCGCCGGTCCCGCGTGCCGCAGCAGGTGGGGCGATGCCGCGCTGCGTTTGAGCACGGCGCCGTCGGGCGCCAGGTTCCCGTGCAGGACGGCGATCGCACCCTGGGGATCCACCGGAGCGTCGCGTCGGGTCAGCGCGGGGCCCGAGCGGCCCTCAGAGCGGGAAGCAGAGCCTCGACGGAGGGGCAGCGCGTCGACGACCTCGCGCCAGCTCGCGCCCGAGGCCGTCGGCCGGTCGAGATGCAGCAGGTCCCCGAGCTCCCGCACGACAGCCGGAACCCCACCTTCGTCGTGCAGGTGCTCGAGCGGGCACGGACCGTTCGGCCTGACTCGCGCCAGCGTCGGGGTGCTGCGACTCGCCTCCTGCAACTCGCTCGTGGTCATGGTGATCCCGGCCCGCCCGGCAATGGCCTGCAGGTGGATGACCGCGTTGGTCGACCCGCCCACGGCGCACACGACGCGCCAGGCATCGAGCAATGCGTCCTGGGTGACCTGGTCCCGAGGACGCCGTCCCATCCGCACCGCGTCGACGGCCTGGCGTCCGGTCTCCTCGGCCGCGCTGGTCCGGCTGTCGGAGCCCGCGGGTGCGAGTGCACTGCCCGGCAGCGCGAGCCCGAGCACCTCGGACACCATCGCCAGCGTCGTCGCGGTGCCGAGCACGTTGCAGACGCCGGGGCCGGGGCTGAGCTCGCCCTCCAGCTCGAGCCATGCCGCGTCGTCGATGGCGCCAGTCCTGCGCTCGTCGGCCAGGCGCCAGGAGTCGTCGATGGTCAGGGTCTGGCCCCGCCAGGATCCCGTCGGCCGGTGGCCCGCGCCCAACGACAGCGCCGGCGCGTCGGCGCTGACCGCACCCATCATCTGGGCCGCCACCGTCTTGTCACAGCCGTTGAGCAGGACGACGCCGTCGATGGGGCTGGCGGCGATCATCTCCTCGACGTCCATGGCCATGAGGTTGCGCAGGAACATGGTCGTGGGCGCCACGAGGGCTTCCGACAGCGAGATGGTGGGAAAGACGAGGGCCACGCCCCCCGCCTCCTGCACCCCGCGCTTGACCGCTGCGGTGAGGTCGCTCAGCGGCAGGTTGCAGGGGTTGAGCTCGCTCCAGCTGCTGCAGATCCCAATGACCGGCCGGCGCCGCACCTCCTCGGCCGTCATGCCGCCCGAGCGCAGGAAGGACCGCGCCGCGAAGCCCACATCCCCGTCGAGCCGCATACTCACGATTCACCTGCAAGCTCGGGGAAGTCATCGATCCAGGCGAAGTCGGGCCGGTCGTCAGGGGCCGGGACGTACTCGAGGCCGATCCAGCCCGCATACCCGGTCATCTGAAGCTCGGCGAGGAACGGGCCGAACGGGATGTCCCCGCTCCCAGGTGCACCGCGCCCCGGATGGTCCGCGATCTGCACGTGGCCGATGACATCCCCGGCGGCGCCCAGGGCGGCGCACAGGTCGTCCTCCTCCTGAAAGAGGTGGTACGCGTCGAAGAGCAGCCGCACGTTGGCCGGACTTCCGAGGGCGGAGATGATGGCGAGCGCGTCGTTGACGTCACGGACCAGCGGCGACCGGCGGTCCGCTCCGTTCAGGGGCTCGACGAGCAGGACGGGGCCGTCCATCGACGCCTGCGCCAGTGCCCACTCCAGGTTGGCCTCGACGCACCTGAGCTGGCTGGGCCGGGTGACATCGCGACGTCGCCCCCCGACGAGCACGTTGATGGCGCCGGCGCCGGCGCGCCGGGCGAAGTCGAGAGTGCGTACGAACTCCTCCCGCCACCAGCCCGTCGATGCCGGATCGCCGAGCAGGCCGAAGTCGGCGGCGGCCGGGCCCGCGTGGGTGTTCACCGAGGCCAACGCCAGGCCGAGGCGGTCGAGCTCGGCGACGACACGGTCGACCTCGTCGACCGGCGGTGCCGCCCACGTCTCGACACAGCGGAAGCCGTCGCGGGCGGCGGCCGCGAACCGCTGCTCACGCGGGAGCGTCGCGTAGAGCGTGTCCACGTGGGCGCTCAGGCCCTTCACCGCGCGGCCGACGATCGGGCGAGCCGGCGGGGCACGCCGAACACCTCGACGAGGAGCTGGTCGGTGGCGCGCAAGTGGTCGCGCATCGCACGCGAGGCCTCCCGTTGGTTCCCGGCTTCTATCGCATCCGCGATCGCGTCGTGGGCGTCGAGCTCCTCCTTCGAGTTGATGTGCGACTCGAGGTTCGGCATCAGGTAGTGCAGGCGGGTCACCTCGTGCACGAGGTTCTCGATGATGCGCGCCGCTCGGGCGTTGCCGCCCATGGTTGCGATCCGGATGTGGAAGGCGGCTGCGCTGGCCAGCGCCATGTCGAGGTCGTCGCGGGCCGACCGCTGATCGGCAACCGCCTGACGAACCGCCTCCATGTCGTCGAGGCGACGGGCGGCACGCCATGCCGCCTCACCCGCGAAGCCCGGCTCGAGCATCTCCCTGAGCTGGAACACCTCGCGAAGGTCGTCCAGTCCGAGCGGTCGGATGAGGTACCCCTTGCGGGGCAGCACGAGGACCCACCCGTCCTGGACGAGCAGCCGCAACGCCTCGCGCACCGGCGTCTTGGAGACACCGAACTGCGCGGCCAGGTCCGCCTCCAGGACCGTCTGCCCGGGAAGCAGTTGTGCCCGGAGGATGTCGCCGTGGAGCCGTCCGTAGATCTGCTCGGTCAGCGGTTGTTTGCTGTTGGGTGTCACTGCGGGCCGACCGGCAGCACGAGCCGTGAGTCGCGGTGCTCGATGGTGAACACGGTGGGAGCCATGGTCGTGGCCGTGTCGGGGGGCTCCGCGGTGCCGAGGTTGCGGGCGTACCGGGGATGGGCCCCGCCCGCCACCTGGAGGCGCACCCGGTGCCCGGCCGCGAACCGGTGGGCGGTCGGGGCCATCGTCAGGGACAGGTGCTGCACCGATCCGGCCGGGACGGACGGGTCGAGCCGGAGGAAGGTGTCGGTGACGTTGTGCGACCGGCCCCGGGCATCGACGTCGCAGACGCGAACGAAGAGATCGGCGTGCGCGTTGTCCACCGCGACGGCCAGCTCCGCCACCGGGGCGCCGAGCAGCTCCGTGTCCTTGGCGAGGGGCTCGCTGCTGAAGGTCAGCACGTCGCTGCGGGCTTCGAGCTTCTGGTTGTCCTGAACGCCCTTCACCCGGGGGGTGAGCAGCCGGCCTCCGACGGACGGTGTCGGATCGGCCGGGTCGTAGCGGAACGTCGACTGCCCAACTCCGGCCGCCTCCCCCAGACGCGCGCCGTCGTCCAGTTGGTAAGCGCGGTCTTCGGTGAAAGGAGGCCACTCGGGGTAGTCGCGCCACTCATCGGGACCAGACACGAAGACGCGGACCGGGCTCGGGCGTTCCGCGCCGGCCTCGGTGAGGTGCTGGTCT
>JBEEFQ010000070.1:0-37417 GCA_041166245.1 Actinomycetota bacterium
ATGGCGACCTCGACCTCCTGGTCGGTCTCGGCCTGCTCGAAGTAGGCGACCTTCTTGAACAGGGCCTCCTTCGACGCGTTGAGGTGCTTGACGAAGTCGACGATGCCGCCGCTGTACTTGTAGGAGATCTCCTGCGCGTGGCCCGGGCGCTCGTCCTTGAAGCGGATCTCGAGGCCCTTGTTCAAGAAGGCGTACATCTGCAGGCGCTCGACGACGGTCTGGGCCCGGAACTCGGTGTCCTCGAAGATGGTTGGGTCGGGCCAGAACGAGATAGTGGTGCCGGTGCGGCCACGCGGCGCCTTGCCGACCACCTCGAGCTTGGTCTGGGGCTTGCCGCCCTTGCCGAACTCCATGCGGTGGTGGTTGCCCTCGCGGTCGACCTCGGCGACCAGACGGGCCGACAGGGCGTTGACGACCGAGACCCCCACGCCGTGCAGGCCGCCGGAGACCTTGTAGCCGCCCCCCTCGCCGAACTTGCCGCCGCCGTGGAGGATGGTGAGCGCGACCTCGACCCCGGTCTTCTTCTCCTGGGGGTGGACGTCGGTGGGGATGCCCCGGCCGTTGTCCGTGACGCGGCACCCGCCATCGGCCAGCAGGACCACATCGATGCGGTCGCAGTGGCCGGCCATGGCCTCGTCGACGGAGTTGTCGACGACCTCCCAGATGAGGTGGTGCAACCCGGTGGGGCCCGTGGACCCGATGTACATCCCCGGCCGCTTGCGGACCGGTTCGAGACCCTTGAGGACGGTGAGATCCTTCGCCCCGTAGGACGTTTCAACCCGCTTTTTGGGGGTCGAATCCGGGGTGGCTTGCAGCGCCAACGACGCGACCTTTCACAGTGGAGATTTCGGGGCAGTTCGGGGCGCAAAAGTGCTGGTCAGGAGCCCGAATTGCAATGGTGTCAGTGTACCAGAGGGGAGTGACAAAACCCGGCTATCTGCGGGCGACTTTGACGTCCACCGACACCACCACGTTGGGCCCCGCGACCTCCCCGCACCGGCGCAGGATGTCGGGCGCCAGATAGCGCAGCTGGGTGGCCCAGCCGGGCTCGTCGACCTCGACGCGGAGTACGCCGTCGCGCAGGGACATGGGCCGGGCGTGGGCCGCCACCGCGGGGCCCACGATGTCGTCCCAGTGACCGAACACCGCCCCCAGCGAACGGGCCCCGGGCGCGCCCAGCCGACGGGCGACCTTGTCGAGCGACTCCCCCACCCGGCGGGGCTCCTCCTCGGACCGCGGCGTCTTCAGCGGCCGCCACCGAGTCATGCCGGTATGACCTTGCCCGCCACGACTCGCAGCTCCACCTCGGGTCGTGCACCGGAGGGCAGCGGGCCCGCGGTCGTGAGCAGGGCCTGGCCCGCGGGCAGATGGGCAAGGAGGGCGTCGCTGCGGTCGGGGTCGAGCTCGGAGAACACGTCGTCGAGCAGCAACACCGGCGGCGATCCCGCCGCGTCGGCCACGGCCCGGTGCCCGGCCAGGCGCAGAGCGAGGGTCAGGGAGCGCTGCTCGCCCTGGGACGCGTGGGTGCGGGCCGGCAGTTCACCGATGCCGAGGGTGAGCTCGTCGCGATGGGGGCCGACGAGGGTGACGCCGCGGCGCACGTCGTCTCGGCGCGACGCGGCCAGAGCCTCGGCCAGGGGCCCGTCCCACGACCGCGCGTAGTCGACGGCCACGTCGGCCGGTCCGCCCGCCAGCTGGTCGTAGGCCTTGGCCAGCTCGGGCTGCAGGCGGACGACGAGTTCCTCGCGCGCCGCCGCAAGCGCCTCACCCGCCGCGGCGAGTTGCAGGTCCCACACGTCGAGGGTCGCCGCTGCGTCGACGTCGAGCCGGCCTCCGGCCTGCTTGAGCAGCGCGTTGCGCTGGCGCAGGATGCGCTCGACATCGGCCCGCAGGCCATCGTTGCGGGGGTGCAGGGCGACCAGGAGGTCATCGAGGTAGCGGCGGCGGTCGGCCGGCCCCCCCTTCACCAGGGCCAGGTCGTCGGGCGAGAACACCGAGACCCGCAGCGCTCCCAGCAGCTCGGCCGCCCGGCGCAGGGGCTGACGGTTCACCTGGGCCCGCACCCGCCCGCCCGCGGGGATCTCCACCTCGAGCAGCAGCCCCCGTCCCTCACGTACTGCCTCGGCCCGCACGATGCCGGCGGACGCGCCCTCTCGCACGAGCGCCTCGTTGGGGACCCCGCGGAACGACGAGAGGGTCGCGAGAAAGCCCACCGCTTCGAGCAGGTTGGTCTTGCCCTCCCCGTTGTCGCCCCGGATGACGGTGAGGCCCTCGGGCGCGGGCGAGACGTCGGCCGTCATGTAGTTCCGGAAGTCGGCCAGCCAGAGCCGGCGCAGCTGCATGGGACTCGGCTAAGGCACCCGCACCGGCATGAGGAGGTACAGGTACTCCCCGCCCTCGGTGGAGCGCAGGGTGGCCGGCTTGAGGGCGTCGAGGGTCTCCAGCAGGACCTCGTCGCCGGTGATGGCCTCCACCCCGTCGATCAGGTAGCCGGGGTTGAAGGCGACGGTCATCTCGGCGCCCTCGTACTTGGCGTCGACGTCCTCCGTGGCCTGGCCGATCTCGCTGCTGACGACCGTGAGCTGGATGCCGTCGGCCTTCAGCGCGATACGGGCCGGCGTCGTCTGATCGCGCACGAGCAGGCGAACCCGGCGCAGCGCGTCGAGCAGCGCCTCGCGGCCGACGATGAGCCGGTTGGGATAGCTGGCGGGGATGAGCTGGCGGTAGTTCGGGAACTCCCCTTCGATCAGCCGGGTGGTGAGCCGCACGTTGCCGACCTCGAAGGTGGCGTCGTGCTCGCCGAGCCGGAGTGTTACCTCGGCGGCCGCAGCCTTGTCGTCCCCCTTTTCGGGGGCCGAACCTGCCAGCCGTTGCAACTCGGTGAGGGCCCGGGACGGGATGAGGACCTTCTGGCCCTCCCGCAGCACGCTGGCGCCGGGCAGGTCGCGCACGGCCAGCCGGTAGGAGTCGGTGGCGACAAGACGCAGCCCAGGGTCCTCGGCGGCCATGAGCACACCGGTGAGCACCGGTCGGGCGTCGTCGCTGCTCGCGGCGCGCACCACCTGGCGCAGGGCCTCGGCGAAGTCCGCGCTCGCCAGCGTCACCGCGTCACCGCTCTGCACGGGCAGCCGCGGGAACTCATCGGCGGGAAGCACACGAACGGCGAACTGTGAGCGGCCCGACGCGATGCGGGCCTCGTCGTCGTCGGTCTCGATCTGCACCGCACCCGGCTCGAGGGCTCGCACGATGTCGGCGGCCAGACGGGCGGGAATCACACACACGCCGTCCTCCTGGCCCGCAACAGGTGCGGTGACCTGGATGGTGAGATCCAGATCGCTGCCGGCCAATCGCAGCTCGTCACCGACCACCTCGAGGCGCACGCCTTGCAGGACGGGAAGGGCCCCGCCCCGGCTGGACACGGCGCGGCCGGCGGTGCTCAAGGCCTCGACGAGCACGTCTCGTTCGCAACGAAGCTTCACAAGCGCCTTCCTGTTCTTTCTTTAGAGAGATCTAAATGAGGGAGCAGTAGTAAGGGGTGTGGATTGTGGAGAACCCATCATTGGTGCTGGTCAGGACGCCGGCGGCGATGGTCGCATGATCCCCAGAATCCCACGAGGGTGTGACAGTTCACCGACGGGTCGGTGGACAGCCACCCGCCGTCCACCGAAATCACAAGACTCCGACACACTGCCGTGCCCAGGGCGCCAGGCATGTCATCCACCTCACGCATGGTTCTTGATCCGGTGGGTGAGGGCCGTGACCTGGTCGTAGATCTGGCGTCGTTCCTTCATGAGACCGGTGATCTTCTCGACGGCGTGGATGACGGTGGTGTGGTCCCGGCCGCCGAACTCACGGGCGATGGCGGGATAGCTGAAGTCGGTGAGCTCGCGGAACACGTACATGCCGATCTGGCGGGCGGTGACGAGGGGCCGGCGCCGGCTGGCGCCGCGGAGCTCCTCGATGCTGAACCCGAACGTGTCGGACGTGGCCTCGAGGATGACCTGGGGGGTGATGCGCCGGGGCTCGCTGGCCGAGAGGATGTCGGCGAGGACCCGCTGGGCCAGCTCGATGCTGAGAGGCTCGCGGTTGAGGCTGGCGAAGGCGGACACCCGAATGAGCGCGCCCTCGAGCTCACGGATGTTGTCCTTCACGTGGGTGGCGATGAGCTCGAGCACCTCGTCGGGAACGTGGGCCCGCTCGTCGTAAGCCTTCTTGCGCAGGATGGCGAGGCGGGTCTCGAGCTCGGGCGGGATGACGTCGGTGATGAGGCCCGACAGGAAGCGGCTCTGGAGCCGGTCCTCGAGAGTGGCGATCGACTTGGGAGGCCGGTCGGACGTCAGCACGATCTGGCGGTTCGCGCCGTAGAGGTGGTTGAACGTGTGGAAGAACTCCTCCTGGAGGCTCTCCTTGTTCTCCATGAACTGGATGTCGTCGACCAGCAGCACATCACAGTCCCGGTAGCGGCGCTTGAACGCGATGGTGGTGTTGGTGCGGATGGCGTCGACGAACTCGTTCATGAACGTCTCGGTGGAGACGTAGCGCACGTGCCGGGACGGGAAGTTCTCCCGCACGTAGTTCCCGATGGCGTGCAGGAGGTGGGTCTTGCCCAGGCCCGAGCCGCCGTGGATGAACAGCGGGTTGTAACTGCCGGCCGGGTTCTCGGCCACGGCGAGCGCCGCGGCGTGGGCGAAGCGGTTGGACGACCCGATCACGAAGGCGTCGAACTGGTAGCGCGGGTTCAGGGGAGCCTCGGCGACCCGTTCGGTGGTCTTGGCCAGGTCCGGCGGCACAGTGGTGCGGGCCGCGCGCTCGAGCGGGGTCTCCCCCGCGTCGGGCCAAACGTCGGTGCGCACCTCGATGCGGATCTCGGCCGGTCCGCCCCGGGCCGCGGCCACCGCATGTTCGATGAGTCCCAGGTATCTGCCCTCGAGCCGCTCTTTCATGAGCGAGCTCGGCACCGCGAGCACGAAGCAGTCATCGTGCAGGTCGACGGGGCTGATCGCCTCGAACCACGTCTTCCAGGTGGCGTCGGTGACCTGATCGTGCAGCGACTCGGCGCACACCTTCCACAGCTGCCCTGCGTCTGTCACCAGCGCTTCCGCCTCCCCGAGGACAGTCCGTCCACAACCTGTTCCACACCTGTGGAAAAAGGGAATCACCTCGGCTCCACCGCAGATGGCAGGCCCCGGGGAAGCAAGGACCGGCTTCGCAGCAACGCGATGAAGACGAGGCGAGCGACGGTAGCACCGGGGTGTGCCCGCGCAAATAGGCCCTTGGGGAAAACTCGTGACAGCCGGTGACCCCGTTGGTGGCGGGGCCGCCGCGCGTCTACGCTGACCCCTCCTAGGAGGCCGGCAATGAAGCGCACGTTCCAGCCCAATCAGCGCAAGCGCGCCAAGAATCACGGGTTCCGCCACCGCATGTCGACACGGGCGGGACGGGCGATCCTGCAGGCACGCCGCCGCAAGGGCCGCGCGCGCCTGTCGGCCTGATCTGGCGTATCCGCGATCGCTCCACCTTCGCTGACCTGCGCAAACGCGGCCGGCGTGTGCGGAAGGGCCCGGTGTCGGTAACCTTTGTCGCCGGCGTCTCCCCCGACCCTCCGCGGGTCGGGTTCGCTGTGGGACGCCAGGTGGGAGGGGCTGTCGAGCGCAACCGGCTGCGACGGCGGCTCCGGGCCATCGCCGCGGAGATGGCGTCGCAACTCGAGCCGGGCGCATACCTGATTGGCGCCGCCCCCGAGGCGGCTGCCCTGTCCTACGGAGATCTGAAGGCGATCGTGGCTGAGGCCCTGCAATCCGCGAGCTCAGCATGAGCCTGCCCGCCCGAACGATGGTGGGCGCGATCCGGCTGTACCAGCAGGCCCGCACGGGCCGGCCCTCCCCTTGTCGTTACTGGCCGAGCTGCTCGCAGTACGCCGTCGAGGCGATCGAACGCCACGGCGCCACTCGAGGTGGCTGGCTCGCCACTCGCCGCATCTTTCGATGCCATCCCTGGGGCGGCCACGGCGTCGACCCCGTCCCGGAATGAGGAACACCCATGTTTGACCTCCTCGCGGGGCTGCTGAACTTCTACTACAGCCTCGTCCACAGCTACATCGCCGCCATCTCGATGCTCACCCTCACGGTGATGCTGCTGCTCGCCCCCCTCACGGTGAAGAGCACGCGGTCGATGCTGGCCCTCCAGCGCCTCCAGCCCGAGATCAAGAAGCTGCAGGCCGCGCACAAGGGTGACCGTCAAGCCCTGAACGAGGCCATGATGGCCTTCTACAAGGAGCACAAGATCAACCCGCTCGGCGGGTGCCTTCCCATGCTCCTGCAGATGCCGGTCTTCATCATCATGTACCAGGTCATCCGTGGCTTGGTGCAGCCCACCGGCCCCAAGTACCTGGATCCCGAGCACAGCGAACTGGCCCGGGCCATCCTGCGCGATTCCGCCGACGTGGGCAAAAAGGGCGGCCGCATGATCGAGCTCGGCATCGATCTGGCAAAATCTGCCAGTAACATCGGTGGAGGGATCGGCAAGGCCTGGCCCTACTACTTGATGGTGGGCCTGGTCGTTGCCACCGGGTACATCCAGGCGAGGCAGATGAGTTCGCGCCAGAGCCCGCAGGCGGCGCAGGCCAACCAGCAGGCACAGATGATCCAGAAGATCTTCCCGATCATCTTCGGCGTGATCTCGCTGTCGATCCCCGCCGGCGTGGTCGTCTACTTCATCGTCTCGAACCTCTTCCGCATCACCCAGCAGGGCCTGATGTACAAATACGACCCGCAGCTCAAGGCCACGGTCGCCAAAGAGGTCAAAGAGGTCGAGGCCAAGGCGGTCGAACTCAAGAAGCAGCCCAAGGCAAAGCCGAAGGACACCCCGGCGCCTGCTGTGGGTCAGGGCGGGAGCGGGAACGGGCAAGGTCCGCGGCCGAGCAGCCGCACGGGAGGTGGGGGCGGACCCAATCAGCGCAACCGCTCCCGGAGCAAGAAGCGCCGAAAGGGTCGATGATCGATGGAATGGGTTGAGACAACCGGTCGGACGATCGAGGAGGCCAAGGACGCGGCCCTCGATCAGCTCGGCGTGGACGAGAGCGACGCAGAGTTCGAGGTGGTGGAGGAGCCCAAGAGTGGGCTGTTCGGACGCCTGCGTTCCGAGGCGCGGGTGCGGGCACGCGTGCGCCCGACCCGACCTCGGCCCAAGGACGAGCGGCGCAGCCGGCGCAAGCCCCGTGACCGGGGCGAGCGTCAGCCCGCCCGCAGCGCCACAGGCGGCGGTGACTCCCCCGCTGGAGATGCGCCGCGCCGGGAGCGTCCGCCGCGTGAACGCCAGCGCCCCGCCCGTCCCCGGGCCAACGACGACGATGGAGGCAGCATGGTGGAGGACGTGCCCATGGAGCAGCAGGCCGAGGTGGCACGGGAGTTCCTTGCCGGGTTGGTGCAGCAGTTCGGCGCGGCGGGCTCGGTCGAGGTGCGCCCCATCGACGAGGACACGGTCGAGCTGGCAATTGTTGGGGACGACCTCGGGCTGCTCATCGGACCCAAAGGCCAGACCCTCGGTGCGGTGCAGGAGTTGGCCCGCACGGTCGTGCAGCGCAAGACCGGCGGCCGCAACGGCAGGCTGGTCGTCGACGTCGGCGGGTATCGCGAGGCTCGTCGCGCTGCCCTGACCCGCTTCACCCAGCAGGTGGCGGCCGAGGTCAAGGAGTCCGGCCGGGCCCGGGGCCTCGAGCCCATGAGCCCGGCCGACCGCAAGGTCGTGCACGACACCGCCAACGAGATCGATGGTGTGAGCACGACGTCGGAGGGCGAGGAACCTCGCCGCCGTGTCGTGATCCTCCCCGGCTGAGGCCGTGAACGGCCCTCCCCTGGCGGAGGCGCTCGACGAGGCGCGTCGCCTGGGGCTGCTCGGCCCCGGGCCCGTCGCCGATCACGTGGCCCACGCCGAGGGGTTCACGGTCGCCGCGCCCAGCGCACCGGGCCGGTTCCTCGACCTCGGGAGTGGCGGCGGCGTGCCCGGCCTGGTGCTGGCGCTGGCCTGGCCGGCGGCCGAGGTCGTGTTGCTCGACGGGAGCGAGCGGCGGGCCGCCTTCCTCCGCCGGGCCGTGCTCGCGCTCGGACTCGGCGGCCGCGTCGTCGTGGTGGCCGAGCGAGCGGAGGTGGCCGGGCGATCGAAGGACTGGCGGGCGTCGTTCGACCGCGTGGTGGCCCGTGCCTTTGGGTCCCCGGCCGTCACGGCGGAGTGCGCTGCGCCATTCCTCGCCGTCGGTGGGGATCTGTTGGTATCGGATCCGCCCGATGGCGAGGACCGGTGGCCGGTGCAGGGCTTGGCGCGGTTGGGGCTGGTGCCCCAACCGCAGCAGGGCGCGATCCGGCGCCTCGTCCAGGAGGTGAGGTGCCCGGAGCAGTACCCCCGGCGTCGCCCAGGCCGCCCGCCATTGTTCTGATTGTTTCACGGGAAACCCTCAACCACCGCCGGCCATGTTTCCCGTGAAACCCTCAGGAAGTGCTTGACCTACATCGCTGAACGCGGAAGCATGGAGATGTGAGCGACGACAGTCTCGTCGCGCGAGGGCGGGCCATCTTCGAGAGTCTCCGCCAGCCGGGCACGCGCGAGGACGAGACACCCGAGGACGAACAGCCCCCGCCTGAGGCCGTCGTCGATGCTCCCCCGCCGGTTGCACCGGCAGCCCCCGCGCCGACGGAGGCTGCACCGCCTGGCCCCACGGCCGAGGCGGCAGCCCCAGCCCCGCCGACCGACCTCCCGGCCGTGGAGGACCCGCCCCTGGCCGACGCTCCATCGCCCGATGTCGAGGTGTCCGAGGCTGCGGTGGCCGCCCTCGTGGTCGAGGCGGCTGGGGTCGCCGATGAGGCCGAACCGGCGCAGGAGCCGGTCCGTCCCACCTTCGCCCGTCCCCTCCCTCGGGTTCTCGCTGTAGCCAACCAGAAGGGTGGCGTGGGCAAGACCACGACCGCCGTGAACCTGGGCGCCGCGCTGGCAGAGCTCGGCTACCGCGTCCTCGTCGTGGACCTGGATCCGCAGGGCAACGCCACCACCGGCCTGGGCGTGAACCCGCGCAACCTCGAGCACTCCGTCTACGACGTGATCATGCACGACACGCCGATCGAGGACTGCATCGAGCCCACCAGCCTGCGCAACCTGTTCGTCGTGCCCTCCACCATCGATCTGGCCGGTGCCGAGATCGAGCTCGTCCCCACCTTCAACCGGGAGCGCAAGCTCAAGATGGCGATCGACCGCCTCGAGGGCGAGTTCGACTTCACGCTCATCGACTGCCCGCCGTCGCTCGGCCTCATCACCATCAACGGCCTGGCCGCGGCGACCGAGGTGCTCGTGCCGATTCAATGCGAGTACTACGCCCTCGAAGGCCTGGGCCAGCTGCTCAGGAACGTGAACCTGGTCAAGGGCAACCTCAATCCAACCCTCGAGGTATCAGCGATCGTCCTCACCATGTACGACGCCCGCACCAAGCTGGCAGAACAGGTCGCGAGCGAGGTGCGCAAGCACTTCGGCGACACGGTGTGCCGGGCCATCGTGCCCCGCACGGTGCGACTCTCCGAGGCGCCCTCGTTCGGGCAGCCCATCATCGTGTTCGATCCGTCGTCCCGAGGGGCACTCGCTTACCGGGAGTTGGCCAAGGAGGTGAGCGGTGGCGCGCCGCAGCGGACTGGGTAGGGGCCTCGGGGCCCTGATCCCCACCGAAGTCGTGACCGATGCGGCCTCCAGCCTCATCGAGGTGCCCGTCAGCCGGGTAAAACCCAATTCCTTCCAGCCACGCGGCCACTTCGACGAGGACGCCATGGCGTCGCTCACCGCGTCGGTGAAGGAGCTCGGCATTCTCCAGCCGGTGCTCGTGCGTCCGGCCGACGGCGACACCTACGAGCTCATCGCCGGCGAGCGGCGGTGGCGGGCGGCCAAGCGGGCCGGCCTGCAGACCATCCCCGCCCTCGTGCGCACGGCCACCGACATCGCCAGCCTCGAGCAGGCCGTCGTCGAGAACCTGCATCGCCAGGACCTCAACCCGCTCGAGGAGGCAGCCGCCTTCCAGCAGCTCATCGAGGACTTCGGCCTCACCCACGACAAGCTCGCGATCCGCGTCGGCAAGAGCCGGGCCGCGATCACCAACACCCTGCGCCTCTTCCAGCTGCCGCCGAGCATCCAGCGCCTGGTGGCCGAGAACCGGCTCGCCGCGGGCCATGCCCGAGCGCTGCTGGGCACGCCCGACCGCTCGTTCCAGGAGGCGCTGGCCCGCCGAGCCGTGAGCGAGGGGCTCTCGGTGCGCGCCGTGGAGGAAGCGGTGCGGCCCCGCACCGACCCTGGCGCGCCGGCGGGGGAGTCTTCCTCCGAGACCCCGGCCCCGCCTGAAGCCCGCCGGCTGCGTCCGCCGGGACTGCTCGAGCTCGAGGAACTGCTCTCCCGTCACCTCGACACTCGGGTCAGCGTGGAGATGGGCGCCAAGCGGGGTCGAGTCTCGATCGAGTTCGCAACCCTCGAAGACCTCGAGCGCATCTACCGGCGGATGACAGAGGACTCGACCTCCGCCTGACGCCGCGGTGGAAGGTGGCCTCCAGTCGTGGCGAGGTCGAGACTTGAGGCCGCCCAACCCTTACCCACAGCCTGTGCATGGGCCTGTGGAGAGGGGATTTTTGACGCTCAGTCAGCTGCTGAGGTCGAGGGGGTCGCAGGCCCACGCGGCCAGCGCGTCGCGCAGGGCCACCGCGACCTGGTCTCCACGCTCCACGACCACGCGGGCCGGGCCGAGCTCGCAGAGCACAGCGGGCATCTTCGTCTCGCGGAGCACGGGCAGCGACATGCCCCTGCTCCCGCCGTCCTTGACGTCGAGCGTTTCCGGGAGCTCGGATTGGATGAGCTCGGCCAGACGCCGGCCACCGGGCGAGGCCCCCCCCAGCCCCTCGTAGTACGCGGTGGCGCACCCCTCGCCGTCCGCGTCGAGCACGAGGGCCACGAACACCTCGACGTCGAGCGCGTTGGCAGATGCTGCCAGTTCGGCACCGTCGGGGTGGTGCAGCACCACGGCGTCTCCACCTCTGGACATGAGCTCGCGCTGGACCATGCGGACGAGGGCGCCGAGGCCACCCTGCTCGCCGACGGCGATGCGCCGCCCGTCGAGGGTGGGTGGGCGGCTGCGCAGGGTCTCACGCTCGCGGACCGCAGCAACGGGCTGGCCCCGCTCGCCCAGCTGGTACAGGGCCCGCACCGTGGCGGGCCCACATATGCCGTCGACAGTGAGTCCCGCGTTGCGCTGGAACTCCACCAGCCCGTGCTCGGTGTGGTCGCCGAAGATGCCGTCCACCTTGCCGGTGTCGAAGCCGAGGCCGCTCAGGCGCCGCTGCAGCTCGGCGACGTCGTCACCGCGCAGCATGCGGGCCGATCGGTAGACCATGCGGTCGCCCAGCGACCAGCCCGCCTCGACGAGCGCGGACCACGTCTGGCGGCCGCAGATGCCGTCCTCCCGCAGGCCCCGCCGCCGCTGGAAGGCGCGGACCGCGTCCTCCGTCGCCGGCCCGTAGGTGCCTGGGTCCTCGCCCGGGGCGTCGATGCCAAGGGCGAGGAGGCGCCGCTGCACGTCCCGGACGGCCTCGCCGGTGGCGCCGGGACCCAGCGGCAGCGTGACTAGGTCAGGAATGGATGGAGCTCCTGGAGCAGCTGGCCCTTGCCCTTGGCGCCGATGATGCGCAGCTGGGGCTCGCCATCCTTGAACAGGATGAGGGTGGGGATGCTCATGACCTCGAAGCGCCGGGAGATGTCCAGGTTCTCGTCCACGTTGAGCTTGGCGACCCGCAGCTTGCCAGCGTGCTCGTTGGCAATCTCTTCCAG
Source organism: Actinomycetota bacterium (assembly GCA_041166245.1). Classification (GTDB taxonomy): domain Bacteria; phylum Actinomycetota; class Acidimicrobiia; order Acidimicrobiales; family JAFATL01; genus JBEEFP01. The sequence continues at coordinate 11,842 of JBEEFQ010000070.1, forward strand.
CAAGGGCGCGATCATCTTGCACGGGCCGCACCACTCGGCCCAGAAGTCGACGAGCACGGGTTCGTCGGAACCCTTGATCTCCTCATCGAAGGTGGTGTCGGTCAACTCGATGGCCACGCCCATGACGGCTCGTTTCTCCTCAGATCGTGCGGGGATCGTACCCACGCCGGCCGGATCAACGCCGATACCCTCGGCGCTGTTCCCCCAAGACGGGCTGCTACCAGTCGGTGGTGGTCTCGATGATGTCGGGCGGTGCGTCGCCGACCGCCTCGAGCCAGCGCTCGGCGTCGATGGCGGCCATGCAGCCCGAGCCCGCGGAAGTGACGGCCTGGCGGTAGACGTGGTCCTGCACGTCGCCGGCGGCGAAGACCCCCTCGATGTTCGTGCGGGTGCCGTCGTGGGTGCGGATGTAGCCGTTCTCGTCCATGTCGAGCACGCCGCGGAACAGGTCGGTGTTGGGGACGTGGCCGATGGCCACGAACAGCCCGCTGATCGGCAGCTCGGACTCCGCGCCGGTCTCCACGTTGCGCACCGTGGCACCGGTGACCGATGCGTCGCCGAGGACGTCGGTGACCACGCTGTCCCAGAGGAACTCGATCTTGTCGTTCTTGAACGCCCGCTCCTGCATGATCTTCGACGCCCGCAACTCCTTGCGGCGGTGGATCACGGTGACCTTGTCGGCGAACTTGGTGAGGAAGGTCGCCTCCTCGAGGGCGGAGTCGCCGCCGCCGACGACGGCGATGTCGTGGCCGCGGAAGAAGAAGCCGTCGCAGGTCGCGCACGTCGACACGCCATGCCCGAGCAACCGCGCCTCCGACTCGAGGTCGAGCATCAGGGCGCGGGCCCCCGTGGAGACGATGACGGCGTCGGAGCGGTGCTCCTCCTCGCCGACCCACATGTGGAACGGCCGGGACGAGAAGTCGACGCGGGTCACCTTGCCCGTGAGGTACTCGGCGCCGAAGCGGGCGGCCTGGGCCCGGAAATGGGCCATCAGCTCGGGGCCCATGATCCCGTCGACGAATCCGGGGTAGTTCTCCACCTCGGTGGTGAGCATGAGCTGGCCGCCGGGCTGATCGCTGGTGGACGACGGCTCGCCCTCGATCACCAGCGGCCGCAGGTTGGCGCGCGCGGCGTAGATGGCGGCCGTGAGCCCGGCGGGGCCGGAACCGATGATGATGACGTCGCGGGGATCGGACAACCGAGCGTTACCTCTCGCTGGGACGGCGGTATCGCCACACCAGAACGCCGATCAGGAGAAAAAGCATCCCGATGCCACCGTGGGCGATCCACACGTTGCCCTCGCCCGTGATCACGTCGAGGCCCCGAACGGCGATGATCGCCGACAGCACGAGGGCGGTGCCCCCGGCGAAGGCCGCGAGGATCCCGTAGACGATGGCCCGCGCGGCCGTGGTCAGCGGGACGGTGGTCTTGTCGTGGATCGAAGCGACGAAGCCCTCGATGCGGTCCGCCGCCTGCACCGTCCAGTCGTCGTCACGCGCGGCCACCTGCCGACCCGGTTGCGCCATGGGCGGAGAGTACCCTCGCAGCCCTATGCGACACCTCCTTGGCGTGGGGGCCGCCATCGTCGCCGCCGCCTTCGGGGGGCTGGTCCTCGGCGAGTACGAGCTCAAGGGCGCCATGGTCATCGTCGCCGCCGCGCTGTTCGGCGTAGCCGTCGCCGAGGTGCTGGTTGCCGTCGCGCGTGACGCGGGCTCGGCCGACGCGGTCCTGGCCGGGGTCCTCACCGGGCTCGGCTTTGCCTGGTCGTCGTGGATCCAGGCGGGCCGGGACTGGGGCTTCGTCACGGGGATGCGCTGGGCGGGCGTGCCCGTCGGTGTCGTCGCTGCCGCGTTGTGGGTCAGAAGCTCTGGACGACGAGCAGCCGGCAGTCCCGCTGAGCCATGACGAAGGCCCGGCGGCCGAGCTGGGCCTGATCGGGCGCCGCGAAGACCAGCACCACGGCAGGCTCGCCCTGCCACCGCAGCCGGGCCGTGAGCACGAGGGCGCCCACGCGGTCTGAGCCCGCGGCCTGAGCCTCGGCAACGCAGCCGGTTGCAGCGGCCGCCGCCACTGGGGCCCCAGGCGCCGCACCACCACCTTCGGTCGCAGTCGCGGCGTTGTCCTCCGCGAACGGCGCCGACGACGACCTGGCCGTGCCTGCCAGCCGTTCCTCGAGAAGAGCGTTGAGTGCCACGGCGTCGCGCTGGTCGCCCAGGTCGCCCGCGTCGAGCGGGCCCCCCACTGCCCCCGAGGCATCTGCGGACCCGCCCGCGGTCGGCGAGTCGAGCTGGCGGGCGGCCGTCTCCCCACCGTTGCTGTCATCCCGTCCAGCCAGCACGATGCCGCCCGCACCGAGAAGGAGCGCGACCAGCGCGGCGGCCGCCATCCACGGCGCCACGACCGGGCGACGCCTCGCCGGCGCGACGGCGCCGAGGGCCCGGGCGACGGCCGCGTCGCGCCGGGCCGCGGATGGAGCGGGCGGGGGGGCGGCGACGGCCTGCGCTGCGGCGCGCATGGCATCGAGTCGCGAGCGGCACCCTCCGCACGTCGTCAGGTGCGACGAGACCTCAGGCGAGGCGACGCCGTCGACGGCATCACTCAGCTCCTCGTCGTGCAGGTGGTCGTCAGTCATCGTCAGGCCTTGGACGGTCGCCGGTGGTCGCCTGGTTCCCGAGCCGGTCGGCGAGGGCGCCCCGCCCCCGGGCCAGCCTCGACCGCACCGTGCCGATCGGCACGTCGAGCACCTCGGCGATCTCGCTGTACTCGAGGCCGCACAGGTCGCGCAGCACGACGGTGACGCGGAACTCCGGCGTGATCGTGCGCAGCGCCTCGTCGACGACCATGCGGTCGGCCACCGCCTCGGTCGCGCCGGCGCTGGGGGGCATGGTGGCGGCAAGCCGCTCGGCACCGACGGGCTCGGGGCGCCGCTTCCTCCGCCTGAGCTCGTCGAGGCACGCGTTCACCGCCACCCGGTAGCACCACGTCCCGAAGCGGGCCCGCGCGTCGAACCGCGGCAGCCCACGGGTGATGGCGATGAGGGCCTCCTGCGTTGCGTCGGCCGCGTCCGCCTCGTTGCCTGTCATCCGCCAGCACAGCGCATGAAGCCGGTCGTACTGGGCGCGCAGGAGCGACTCGAGCGCGTCACGGTCGCCGGCCTGGGCCCGCTCGACGAGCTCGGCCTCGCCGCGCCCGTTGGACGTCATGAGGTCAGCTGCACCTCGGCGATCTCTGCCTTGTGGGCCGTGCCGGTGTCAGTGATCCAGATGAGGACGGCGGCGCCTTGGCGCCCCTGCAGGTCGAAGGTGGCGCCGCCGTTGATGTTCTCGGCCGAGGCGGCGGACGCGCCCCAGTCCCGCAGGGTCGCGCCCTCCGCGTCGGCGACGTAGACGCGGGCGGCCCAGCCCTGGGTCGGACTGTCCACCCTGAGCTTCCCGAGACGGTGGGTGCGATCGAGCTTCAGCACCACGCCCACACCAGGCTTGGTGCCGAACGTGCGGGCCCGGTAGCGGTCGGTGGCCCACGTCGTGTCCTGGCGCCCGTCGCGCAGCCGTGGCACTTGGTCCTCGTTCTCCGCGTTGTCGGGGCCGTCGGGATCGAAGGACGTGGCCGACGCGATGGTCACGGCCTGGCCGGGGGTGGCCGTGCCGCCGTCACCGGGAGTGCCGTCTCCGCCCCGCCCCAGCATGGCGGCCAGCGCGATGCCCGCGGCCGCAGCGACGACCAGCACCACGAGGGGGATCACCGATCGCCGGGCCCGGCGGGCGAGGACGGGCACGCCGCCCGGCGGCGTGGGTTCGCGCACGACGAACGGGTCCGCGTCGTCCGCGCCGAGGTCGATTGCTTCGAGGGCGGCGACGAGCTCGCCCGCGTCCGCGAAGCGCCCCCCCGGGTCCTTGGACATGGCCTTCAGCACGACCGCCTCGAGGGCGCGGGGGATCCCGGCCCGGCGCCGGCGCAGCCGGGGCGGATCAGCCTCCACGTGCATGAGGGCGGTCGCCAGCTCCGTCGGGCCCGAGAACGGCGGCTCGCCGGAGAGCATCTCGTAGAGCACCACGCCAAGGCTGTAGATGTCGGTGCGGGGGTCCGGCGCGCCGCCCTGGGCCTGCTCCGGTGCGATGTAGCGGGCGGTGCCCACCACCGCGCCGGTCTCGGTGATGTCGCCCGCCTCGTCGAGGGCGGCCTTGGCGATGCCGAAGTCGGTGACTTTCACCTGGCCCAGCCGCCCGGGCTCGTCGCAGAGGAGGATGTTGCCCGGCTTCACGTCGCGGTGCACCAGACCGGCCCGGTGGGCGTGGGCCAGCGCCCGCCCCACTTGGACGGCGACGTTCGTCGCTTCCGCGGGCGGCAGCGTCCCTCGGTCGTCGAGCACAGCGCGGAGGCTGCGGCCGCGGATGAGCTCCATGACGATGAAGATGACGTCGCCATCGGCCGCACTGTCGAACGTGGCCACCACGTTCGTATGGGCCAGGCGGGCGGCGGCCACCGCCTCGCGCCGGAACCGGGCCTGGAAGTTGCCGTCGCTGGCCAGGTGGGCGTGCAGGGCCTTGAGGGCGACCGGTCGGGCCAGCACCGTGTCGTGTGCTTCCCAGACCTCCGCCATCCCGCCCCGGTCGATGAGCCGGACCAAGCGGTAGCGGCCCACCAGCTCCTGGCCGGCGCGCAACGTCGTCTCGGCGTGGGGGACCTGCGGTATGGGCGTCACCGTACCCACCCGCTCCGTCAGTTACCGGGGCACGTGGAAGACCACGCCCATGACCCGCGGTCCGCCGTGGGTTCCGATGACGGCGCCGATGTCTCCGACGATGAGGTCGTCTCGGGGGTACACGGCACTGACGAGATCGAGGAACTCCTCGAGGTCGGGCGCCTCGCCGTGCATGACGACGAGGTTCTCGACCTTGCCGTGCTCCTTCACCTTCTCCACCAGGTACCGAAGCGACTTGGAGCGCGTGCGCTGCTTCGACTCGGCCTCGACCACGCCGTCGCGCAGCTCGATCACGGGCTTGATGGACAGCAGCGAGCCGAAGAGGGCTTGGGCCGCACCGATGCGGCCGCCCTTCTTGAGGTTCTCGAGCGTGTCGAGGGTGGCGAAGATGCGGCTGCGGGCCACCAGGTCCTCCACCGCCTGGGCACATTCGTCGATGGACGAGCCCTGCTCACCGAGCTTGGCCGCGGCCAAGGCCATGAGGCCCTGGGCCATGGTGACGGCCTTGGAGTCCACCACGCGGATCGGGATGTCGTCACCCAGGGACTTGGCGGCGAGCGCGGCGGCCTGGTGAGTGGCGGACAGGGCGGAGGAGAGCGTCACGCACACGATGCCGTCGGCGCCGTCGCCCGCCACTCGCTTGAACATCTCCTCGAACGCTCCCGCGGATGGGGCCGCCGTCTCCGGGAGCACGGGCGACTCGGCCGACCGGGCCCAGAACTCCTTCGGCGACAGGTCCCGTCGGTCGACGAGCTCGGTGTCGCCGAACCTGATCGTCAGCGGGACGATCTCGATTCCGTGCTGGTCGGCGAGCGCCTGGGGCAGGTCGCAGGCGCTGTCGGTCACGACCCGGATGCCGGCCATGTTCCTCCTCTAGTTGGTGTCGGCCGAGGCCTCGACCGAGACGTCGTACCAGTCCTTCGTGGGACCGAAGTTGTGTAGGAGGTACGACTTGGCCTCGCGGTAGACGGTGACATGGATGAGGCCCTGGTTGTCGGGTCCGGAGTACTCGGTGACTACCGCGCCGTCGCGCTTGGCCCGCTCCTCGGCCACCGTCCTCGCGTCGTCGGTCTTGCCGTGGTCTCGGACGCTGCGGGCCGCTTCGTCGGCAGCGTCGTGGGCGATGCCATCGAGTTGGGCGCGGGTCCAGACCGGCGACCCGAGTTCAACCGCCGCGAATCCCAGAAGGGCGATGACGACGACGATCTTGGCCAGCCAGCCGGCAATCACCCCGGTTGCCTCTTCCCTCGTCCGATGCGGAGTAGTGCGGCGAACTCGCCTTCGCCCAAGGCGCGCGCGACGGCGACGTACACGCTAACACCGGCCACCACCCCGACTGCGACACGCAGGACGAGGCCCGGCCCGTCGGCCGCCCCCAGGTAGCGCCGGCACAGCAGGGTGACGCCTGCCATCACCGCACTCGCCGCCAGGACTCGGCCGGCCGTGGCCACCAGGGCCCGGGCCTCGATGCCATCGATGCGGCGGCGCATGGCGAGCAGTGCGGCGAGCGTGCCTGCCGTATACGCGAGGGTGAAGGCGAGGGCGAGGCCGCGCACGCCCATCGAGGGGTACAGCGCCAGCGCCAGCGCCACGTTCACCGCGTTCTCGAGGACGTAGAGCCAGAACACCTGGCGGGCGTCCTGCATGGCCTGGAAGGCGCGCATGAGCAGGAGGTAGGCGCTGAACGCGGGCAGGCCCGCGGCCATGATGGCGAGCACGTCGGCCACGATGCGCACGTCGGACGCCGACATGGCACCGTGCCCGATCAGCAGCTGCACGATGGGCCGACCCAGCGTGATGTAGCCGATGGCCGCCGGCACCAGCACCGCGAGCAGGCTCCGCAACCCGGTGCCGAGGCGGGCCCGGAACTCCGCGACGCGACCCAGCGACCAATGCTCGGCCAGCTCAGGTTGGAGGGCGCTCATGAGCGACACGGCGATGATCCCGTGTGGCAACAGGAAGAAGTACTGGTAGGCGGCCTGATAGGCGGAGAGGTCTCCGCTCCGCCGGTTGGCGAGGAGCAGGACCACCCAGTACGCGAGCTGGTTGGCGACGGTGAAGCCGAAGGTCCACAGCGACAGCCGGAGCACGGTGCGGACCGCGGCGTGGCGCGGGTCCCACGACAGCCGCAGCCTGCCGCGCGCCTGGCGCAGGACCGCGGCGATCTGGGGCAGGGCCATGGCCGCCACTCCTGCGGTGGTGCCGAGGCCGAGGAAGAGCAGCGCACCGTGGTCTGACGCGAGCCGCTCCAGCGAGAGGTCCGAAGCGACATGGGGGACGGCGAGGAGCACGCCGATGACGACGAGGTTGTTGAGAATCGGAGCGAACATCGGCAGCGCGAAACGCCGCCGCGCGTTGAGCAGTGCGGTGCTCACCGTCACCAGCCCGTAGAACGCGACCTGAGGCGCGAACAATCGGAGCAGGAACGTGGCCATGGCCCGCTGGTCCTCGGCCGTCGCGCTGGTGTTGGCCAGCGTGTAGAGCCGGATGAACAACGGCGCAGCGACCGCCAGCACCAGGCTGAGGGCGACGACGATGGCCCCGACCACGGTGAGGACGGCGGAGACACCGCGCCACGTGTCGTCCTCGTCGGTGGTCGCCTGCATGCGCACGAAGACCGGCAGCAACGTGGCCGACAGCACGCCACCGACGACCAGCTCGTACACGATGTTGGGCGTGGTGTTGGCCAGGTTGTAGGTGTCGGAGACCCGCGTCAGCCCCAGGGCATATGCGAGCGCGAACACGCGGCCGAAACCCGTGACGCGCGACAGCGCAGTGCCAACCGCCATGACCGCGGTGTTGCGTGACAGGTCCCGATTGGCGGCGTCAGTCAACGCGGTGGCCCCGCCGGCGCCGGGAGAAGCTTCGGGCCCACCACGCCAGCAGCACCGCACCGGCGCCGACCGACAGCACGACGCCGAGACCCGACGCGGCGGTGGAGCGGACGGTGAAGCGGCTGGTGGACAACGTCAGGCGGCCGTCGGGTGACTCGAGGGTGACGGTGAGCGGGAACGCGCCAGACGAGCGAGCTTGCACGGTGAAGAGCTCCGTGGTGTTGCGTCGGGTGAGCCGCAGTGAGCGCGTTGCGCCACCCGGGAACTGGAGCTGGTCGCCTTCGACACGGATGACGATGCGGACGGGATAGCTCACGTCCTTCTGCACCGTCACGGGGATGCGGCCTCGCCGTGCCGTCAGGGTGATTGACCGCTGCGCCGGCCCGTGGATCTTGCCGAGCTCGCCGTTGACCTGGCCGATGACGCCGTTCGCGTACGCGGCGCGCTCCGCAGGGCGAAGATCGAGGCTCGGGGCAACGAGCAGCGTGCGGTCGAGGCGGCTGTGGATCGGCTCGTTCGCGTCGAGGAGGGCGCCGAAGGCGTCGAGGCGGGCGCGGGCGGAACGGATGGTGGCGACGGGGAGCGTGGGGCCGCCCGTGGCGTCGGCCGCAAGCGTGCGCACCAACGGCCGGCCGCGTGCGACAGACGCGGCGGGGATGGCGAAGTACTCGTCGAGGGTCACGGCGTCGACGAGTGGGCTGGTGGCGAGTCCGTCAAGGAAGGCGGCGAGGAAGGCGGCACCGGGCACCCAGGTGCGCGGGGGCACGGCCACCACGCCGCGGGTGCGCCCTGGGAAGTCGAAGTAGATAACCGCCAAGTCGGCGAGCAGGTGGTGGGCGGCCAACACCGGCGCCACACCGGATCGGAAATGGTCGGCCAGCCCGCCGTCCGCTGCGCCGGCCTGGACCCGCCGGCCCTGGCGGGCGCCCACCTCGAAGGGCTGGGCCAGTGTCACCCGCTGGCCGGGGACAGGCGCGAGCTCGCTCTCGGGCAGCACGACCTTGTCGACCTGCTGGTCGCGTAGGCGGGCCAGTCCCGCCTCGGTGACCCCCCCGCTCACCACACGCGTGCGTCCGTCGGGCCGGGTCTCGAGCAACGCGTCGAGGCGCTCGTTGCCGGTGGCGACAGACGCGGTGCCCTCGGCCTGCAGCGGGTCGGCGAAGAGCGACAGGGGGGCCGGGACGTAGGTGCCGCCCACCACCTGATGTCGCGGCATGCGTGCCACGCGAGCGAGCCGGGCCAGGGTCTCCAGGTCGGCGCTTCGCGACCCGGGCCCGAGGCTGTCGAGGGTCTCCGGCGTCGGGGCGAGGGTCACCGGGAGCTCGTGGCGTTGCTCGAGCTCCGTCGCCAGGGTGGCCAGCGCGCTGCTGGTGGCCGCAGGGAGCCGCCGGTCGCCGTCGGGCTGTCGGCCCGGCTTGGCGTGCACCGGTGCCACCCAGGCGAGGGAGAGTTGGGGGCCGTCGACGGGATCGGGCACGTATACGAGATGGGTCACGAAGCTCGAGAGCACCCGACCTCCGCCCGCCTCGCCCAGCTCCACCCGCACGGGATAGACGCCCGCACCTCGTAGGGCGATGCGGGTCGGGTCACGGGGCTGGTCGGGGTCTTGCACCTGGAGCTCGACACGGAAAACTGAACCGGGTTCGGGCCGCAGCTCGGAGAGGTCCGCGGTCGCGGTCTTGAACGCCGAGCCCTGGATGGTGCCCTCGAGCGTCCGCTCGAACTCGGTGCGCGAGGTGAGGGGACGGTGGACGCTGACCGTGACCTCCAAGCCCGAGCGCCCGCCGTCGTCGGCGGTGAGCCCGACGCGAAACACGTCGCCGCGCCCCACCCAGGCGGTCTGTGACGCCAGCCGGAGCGCGGGCCTGGCTCCCTGCGCGCCCGCGGCGGCGGGGACGACGAGCGCGACGAGCAGCGTCGCGATGACCGCGACGGAGAGACGGCGCATCACGCGGTGAGGACGGCCCCGAGCACCGACAGGCGGACGGGCTCGGGCCGGAAGCCGAGGTCGCGGTAGAGCGCGGCCGCGGCCGTGTTCTCCTCCTGGGTGTTGACCAGGGCTCGGTCGGCCCGCCACCGCCGCAACCATCGCAGCCCGTCGACGACGAGGGCGCGGGCCGCGCCCTCGCGCCGGTGATCGGGGTGGACGGCGAGACGTTGCAGATAGCCACGCCGGCCCGCCCGTCCGGTGATGGCGTAGGCGTACGGGGTTCCGTCCGGATCGATGGCCACGCGGAAGCGGGCACGGGGAGTTGCCGACAGCGCCTCGTCGAGGCCGCTGTCGTCGAGCTGCCAGAAGAGCGGGAACGAGAGCGTGTCGATCGCCAGCACCTCGGGCCGATCGGCGAGTCCTGCCCGACGGCTCAGGAGAGGCGGCGCGTCTGGCAGCACTCGGAGGTCGTGGGCCAGCAACAGCAGCTGCTCCTCCACCGCGAAGCCCACGCTGACGAAGGCCTCCTGCTCGTGGGGGAGCAGGGCCGACGTCACGACGCGTTGGTATCCCTCTTCAGCCAGCTGGTGGAGACACCGCCGGACGAGGGAGACGGAGGGGAGCGGTGCACCGGGGGCCGGGCTCAGGTATGCGACCTCCGTGTCCCCTCGCCACGGTCCGGCCCTGACCCGTTCGTGCCCGCGCCGGATCACTCGCAGGTTTGCCGACACGACGCGGCGAGCCTATCCGGCCTATCCCGAACTCCTGGGTAGGGTCACCGTGTGCGCGTGTTGGTGGAAACACATCCCCAGTTCATGCGGCACGACACGGGGCCGCACCATCCCGAGCGCCCGGCTCGACTCGACGCGGTGCTGGCCGGCATCCGCAATGCAGGGGTGGAGGACGCGCTGATCGAGGTGGCACCCGAACCGGCTTCGCGCGCCGCGCTCGAGCGCGTGCACCCCGCGGCTCTGCTCGACCGGCTGGAGGAGTTCTGCCGCACGGGTGGGGGCGCGGTCGACGCCGACACCCAAGCGGGGTCCGGATCGTGGGACGCGGCAGTGCTGGCCGCGGGAGCGGGACTCGACGCCATCGCCCGGCTCGACGCTGGCGAGGCCGACGCCGCCTTCCTCGCTGTCCGCCCGCCCGGTCATCACGCCACCTCTGGTCGACCCATGGGCTTCTGCCTGATCAACAACATCGCCGTTGCCGCGGCCGCCTTGGCCGACCGCGGCGAGCGGGTGCTCGTCGTCGACTGGGACGCCCACCATGGCAACGGCACCCAGGACGTGTTCTACGACGACCCGCGGGTGGTCTACGTCTCCATGCACCAATGGCCGCTGTATCCGGGGACGGGACGGCTCGAGGAGACGGGGGCGGGCGCGGGCCTCGGGGCCACGGTGAACCTGCCGTTCCCGCCCGGCACCACGGGCGATGCCTACCGGGCCGCGGTCGACGAGGTGATCGTCCCCCTGGCCGAGGATTGGCGCCCGACGTGGGTGCTGGTGTCCGCCGGCTTCGACGGTCACCGCGCCGACCCCCTCACCCACCTCGGGCTGACGGCCGGCGACTTCGCCGACCTCACCGAACGCATCACCACCCTCGTCCCGGCCGGCAGGCGCGTCGCTTTCCTCGAGGGCGGCTACGACCTCGACGCGCTGGCGTCGTCGTCCGGCGCGTGCGTGGCCGGCCTGGCCGGCGTGACCTGGCAACCCGAACCGGCCAGCGGCGCCGGCCCGGGCCGACCGGTGGTGGACGCCGCCGTCGCGCTCCGGGCTCAGGTCGCGGGCGAACAGGCCGATAACTGACACCAGGTACCCGAGACCAAGGGGTTCACTCGTGCCGGCACGCCCGTCTGCGCCTCGCGCAGCCACATCTGAGCTCAACCTCAACGATCTGCTGCGGTGGACCGTGGAGCAGCGCGGTTCTGATCTGCACCTGAAGGTCGGTTCCGCCCCCCATGTCCGGATCGACGGCCACCTCGTCCCCGCGCCGTTCGACCCGGTCTCGGCCCGCGACACCGAGAAGACGGCCTACGCCATCATGCCCAAGGCCCGGGCCGACGAGTTCGCGACGGGCAACGAATCCGACTTCGCCTACAGCGTCTCGGGCCTCGGCCGCTTCCGCGTCAACGTGTTCCGCCAGCGGGGCTCGGTCGGCGTGGTGTTCCGACGCGTGCTCCCCGGCACGCCTTCGTTCGAGTCCCTCGGCCTGCCCTCCGTCGTCCGCCGCCTGGCCGAAGAACCCCGCGGGATGATCCTCGTCACCGGCCCCACGGGCTCGGGCAAGACCACGACCATCGCAGCGATGATCGATCACATCAACGAGACGCGCGCCGTCAACATCGTGACGGTCGAGGATCCCATCGAGGTCCTCCACACCGACAAGAAGGCGATCATCAACCAGCGCGAGATCGGCACCGATACGGCCGACTACCCGTCGGCGATGAAGCGGGTGCTGCGCCAGGACCCCGACGTGATCTTCATCGGCGAGATGCGCGACCCCGAGACGGTGTGGGCCGCCCTGTCGGCGGCAGAGACGGGCCACCTCGTGCTGTCCACCCTGCACACGACGAACGCGACCGAGACGGTCAACCGCATCGTCGACTTCTTCCCGCCCTTCCAGCAGAAGCAGGTGCGCCTGACGCTGGCCTCTTCGCTCGTCGGCGTGGCCAGCCAGCGGCTGCTCGAGCGGGCCGACGGCAAGGGTCGTGTCCCCGCCACCGAGACCCTCGTGATGACGGGCCGCATCTTCGACCGCATCGTCGACCCCGAACAGGGCGCGGAGTCGATCGAGGACATCATCGCCGACGGCGAGTACTACGGCATGCAGACCTTCGACCAGAGTCTGTTCGCGCTCTACAAGAACGGTCTCGTCGGTCTGCGTGACGCCATGGCCGCCGCGTCGCACCCCCACGACTTCCGCATCGCCCTGCAACAAGCCGGGCTCGACACCACGATCTAGCCGGAAGCCCGTACCGTGGGCGCGATGCGAACGCGCCCGCTCCTACGGCGGTTGTCTTCGCTGGGGCCTGCGTTCGTCGCGCTCGTGATCCTCGTCGTGGTCGGAGCCGCCGCGTCGAGCGCCGTCGACCAAGCCAGCCGCCGGGCCGACAAGGGACGTCTCGCCGATCGCAGGGAGCTGGCGAGGGCCTATGCCGCACCGGTGCGTTCCTGGGTCGATGCCGCGACTGCCGAAGCCGGCGACCTGGCCCAACGGCTGGCGCCGGCCCGCACGCCGAGCGCAGCCGCGCCGGTCATCGATGCGTTCCTCGCCGCCGCCCCTCCGTTTGCACGAGAGGTCGTGCTGGTCGACGCGAACATGCGTGTCGTCGCCGCCTCGGCCGGCCCGGCTCTCTTCACCAACCGCCAACTCCAGCGGTGTGCGTCAGGCGGCCCCGCCGCGCGAACCCAGGTAACCGAAGTCGCCCGGGCGCCCGACCCGACGAAGGTCACCGCGGTCTCGGTCCCCTGGGACTGCGGCAGGCTCCGCGTCGCGGCGGCGGCCAGCACCGGTGGCAACACCGTCGTCGTGCTCGCGCCTCTGGACGAGGGGAGCGCTCGTGTGCCGCCGCTCGCCGTCCACTCGCTGCGAGTGTCCCTCGTCGAGCCGGACGACAGGACCAATGCAGCCGCGAAGGACGACGCCAATCGTGGCTCGCGGGGCGAGGGTCCGCGTGACGACGGGATCATCGCCGCCTACGCGGGTGCGGGCCCCCAATGGGGGGTGTTGATCGAGCAGGACGCCGCCGACTTCGATTCGACCGCTGCAGCCGACCAACCCCTCGTGCTGCGGCTCTTTTCGGCTGCAGTTCTCGTCGTCGCCGTCGGAGCGGTCTTCGTTGCACTCGCAATCTTCGATGCGCGTCGGCGTAAGGCGCATGCTCGAGCCGAGGAAGCCAAGCAGGCCTTCTTCGCCACCGTCGGTCACGAGCTGCGAACCCCGCTCACCATCCTCAAGGGCTACAGCGACACGCTGACGGCGCGGTGGGACTCGCTGAGCGACGACGCCAAGGAGATGCTCGTCTCCAACATGGCGCCGGCAGCGCAGCGTCTCGCGGGGCTCGTCGAGAAGCTGATCCTCGCGTCGAACATCCAGGCCGAGGCCTACATCAAGCCTGTGGCGTCACCGACCGGCGTTCCGGACGTGCTGCAGCAGGTCGCGGCGCGATGGCGACCGCTCGCGCCGCTGCACACCTTTGCCGTCGACGTCGACCCGCTGCTTCCCGAGGCACTGGCCGATGCCGACGCCCTCGAACAGGTGCTGCAGCAGCTCGTCGACAACGCGGTCAAGTACTCGCCGTCAGGCGGCAGGGTGACCCTGTCGGCGATGCGGGCCAAGCGCGGCATGGAGGTCTCCGTCAGCGACGAAGGCGTCGGCCTTCCCCAGAACGCAAGCGAGATCTTCGAGCCCCTCGTCCAGGGCGAGGCGGTCGACACCCGGGTCCATGACGAGGGCGGCGCGGGCGTGGGGCTGTACATCGTGCGAACGCTGGTGCGGGACATGGGCGGCGCGGTACGCGCCGAGGCGCAGAAGCCGGCCGGGAGCCGCTTCGTCGTCACGCTCCGCGCGGCCAAGACGAAGGCCGCGGCGCGGCCCGTCACCCGCGTCTGACGCCTCCCGTGACGGTGCCTAGCTAGCGCGGCCGGCGACTGTCCATAGCCCGTTCGGGCCGTCACAGAAAGGCCCGCACGGGCCATGGATTCAATGGGTTCGCGGCTGCACCATGCGTCCATCGGCTCTCACACACCGTGACCCCCCAGAAGGAGAAGGACCCGATGCGACTCAGGATTCTCGTGGCAACAGCGGCAGCGGCGATCGTGGTGGCAATGGCGCCGTCACCCGCCCATGCACAGCTCGACGGCGCGGACGGAAGCGGGTTGATCACGGCGAACATCAACGCCCTCGGCTCCCGTGCCATCACCGCTGTGGCCCCCATCCCGATCACCTCGAACCAGAACGGCTCGAGCGCGACCGGCAGCTACAACATCGTGGTCACCGAGCTCACCCGCAACGGCAGCAACCCCTGGTCCGTGACCGGCGCCCTGGCCGCCCCGCTGACCAACGTGGACGTCGACACCAACAACGACACCATCCCGAACTCGGCCGTCGAGGTCAGCAACCGTGCGTCGGCTGAGGTCAACGGCGGCGGCACCAAGACCGTGCCGTCCGGCGCCCAGGACCTCACCGCTGCCCGCACCCTGGTGTCCTACGCCCAGAGCACGGCGCTCCTCTACACCGGCGTCTACACGCTCACCGGCGACATCACCGTCACCCCGCCCACCGGCTCGAAGACCGGCGTGTTCACCGCCACCTTCGTGGTCGACCTGACCAACTGAGGCCCCGTGCTCAAGAAGTCACTCCTCGCGCTGTGCATCGTCCCCGCCTTCGTGGCGGGGATGTTGCACGTTCCGTCCGCCTTCGCCCAGGCGGCCGATGACCAAGCCGGTGTCGGCATCCAGCCGCTCGACACCAAGACCAGCGATCCCAACGGTGGCCAGTGGTTCTACAAGCAGGGGGCTCCCGGCGACGTGCTCGAGTTCAAGGCCAGGCTCGTGAACCTGGCCACCGTCGAGCGCACGGTCAAGATGTACCTGGCCGACCTCAACTTCAGCTCGGACGGCACGCCGCAGATCCCTGGGCCCGGCAAGCCGTCGCAGGACATCGGGACCTGGGGGACCGGGGAGCAGTCCTACACCCTGGCGGCCAATGCCAAGCAGGACATCACCTTCAAGGTGGTCGTGCCTGACGGAGCGGATCCTGGCGACCACGTGGGGGTCGTGGTCATCGAGAACCCGCCGCAGAAGACCACTGGCCAGGCGTTCAACATCGTCAAGCGGGTGTCCACCCGTCTGTACGTGACGGTGCCGGGCGATGCCAAGCCCGCGATGAAGGTCGAGAGCGTGACGATCGAGCCCGATTCGTCGATCTTCCCGCGCGAGGCCACGGTGCGGGTCACCTTGCGCAACACCGGCACCATCGGCTTGCGGCCCAATGTCACGGTCAACGGTGAGAAGGCGACTGGACCCGACGTGATGCTGACGAAGTCGATCGAGCACTTCGTCGTGACCAAGAAGGTCCCGCTCTGGGGCGGGCCGCAGTCCTATCGCGTCGATGTGACCTCGTTGGTCGGTGTGACGACCACGCAGAACCGCATCGGACCCGTCGACCAGGTTCGGGTTTCCCGCTTCTACTTCCCGTGGATGCTGCTCATCGCCCTCACGGTCCTCGGACTGTTCGTGTTCATGGTGCGCAGGTGGCTCCGGAAGCGGGCCGGCAGGTACGCGGCGATGCGGGCCGACATGAAGCGCATCGAGCGCTTGCTGTCCGAGCAACGCAGCGGGGGCACCACTCCCGACGAGGATCCTGAGGTCGCCATCAAGGCCGCCATCAAGCGGGCGGGCCGGGCGGGCGACAAGGAGTCGGAGGAGAAGCTCAAGGAGAAGCTGGCAGAGCACCGCGCCGCCGTCGCTGCTCCTGCACCCGACCCGGAACCGGTGGTGGCAACGACGCCTCCGCCGGCCCCCGAGCCGGTCGCGGCTCCTGCCCTTCCCGACGAGCCCGTTCCCGCGACCGCGGGCTCGTCGACGTACGACTGGCTGCTGGATGACTCGCCGCCGGTCGCCACCGAGGGTCCGAAGGACTTCTACGACTCGCTGCGCGATGCAGACGAGCCGGCGGAGCCGTCGCGGACCCCGGTGCAGTCGGCGATGGGCCCCGGGTACTTCGTGCCCGACCCCGCGCCGCCGGCCGCCTCCTCCCCGGTCACGCAGGACGTGGCCGAGGACGCAGCACCCGACCCGGAACCGGTGGTGGCAAGGGCGCCGCAACCGGAACCGGTCTCGGCCCTCGTGCACGCGACAGCTGTTCCACCGAGCGAGCACGTGGACGCGCTGGCCGCGCTGTTGCGCGAGCTCAAGACGGCCCCCAAGAAGCGGCAGGAAGCCCTGTTGCAGGCGGCGCGGTCCTACGGCGTGCTCACGCTGCGGGCCCACGCCGAGCTCATCGACGAGCTCCCACCTGACGTCCGGGTCAAGCTCCTGCCGAAGCAGTGGGCCATCTGATCTCCACCTGATGGCTACCGGGGGCTGCGAGGACCCCCGGTAGCCTCGGGTGGTGATTCCCGAGCGCCTCCAGCCGCTCGTCGACGAGACCGGCGACATCACGGCGCGCTTCGAGCGGGCCGGTCACCGCATCTATCTCGTCGGCGGTGTCGTGCGCGACGCCATCCTGGGCCGGCTCTCCGACGCCGCCGATCTCGACTTCACGACTGACGCCAAGCCCGAGGAGACGCTGCGGCTGCTCGACGGCTGGGCCGATGCGGTGTGGACCCAGGGCCAGCGCTTCGGCACGATCGGCGCCCGCAAGGGCGACCGAAACCTCGAGATCACGACCCATCGGGCCGAGGCCTACCAGCCCGACTCGCGCAAGCCCGACGTCGCCTTCGCCGACGCGGTCGAGGCCGATCTGGCGCGGCGCGACTTCACCGTCAACGCCATGGCCCTGCGCCTGCCCGATGCCGCCCTGGTCGATCCCTTCGATGGCGTGGGCGACCTGGCCGCCCACCGCCTGCGCACGCCGCTGTCGCCAGAGGAGTCCTTCAGCGACGACCCCCTGCGCATGCTGCGGGCCG
The DNA here is from genome assembly GCA_041166245.1 of Actinomycetota bacterium. GTDB lineage: Bacteria > Actinomycetota > Acidimicrobiia > Acidimicrobiales > JAFATL01 > JBEEFP01. The sequence goes on from JBEEFQ010000070.1 coordinate 28,941, forward strand.
CCCGGTTCCTCGCCGGCTATCGCCTCGTGCCCGACCCCGAGGTCGTCCAAGCCGTCGAGGCCATGCGGGCGCGGCTCGAGATCGTGTCCGGCGAGCGCATCCGAGACGAGCTGGACAAGCTCATGGTCGTCGAGCAGCCGGCCGACGGCATCTGGTTCCTGGTGCGCACCGGCCTGGCCGAGGAGTTCCTCCCCGAGCTGCCCGGGCTCGCGCTCGAGCAGGACCCCGTCCACCGCCACAAGGACGTGCTGGCGCATTCCATCGCCGTCGTCGAGCAGACGCCGCCCGACCGCATCCTGCGCCTCGCCGCGCTGTTCCATGACGTGGGCAAACCCAAGACCCGCTCCATCGGCCCCGGCGGGGTGTCGTTCCACCACCACGAGGTGGTCGGAGCACGGATGGCGCGCGACCGCATGCGCGCCCTGCACTACGCCAACGAGGATGTCGAGGCCGTCTCCAAGCTGGTCGAGCTGCACCTGCGGTTCCACGGCTACGGCGAGAACGGCGAGTGGACCGACAGCGCAGTGCGCCGCTACGTCCGCGATGCGGGGCCGCTGCTCGACCGGCTCAACCTGCTGACCCGCGCCGACTGCACGAGCCGCAACAAAGCCAAGGCCGTCGCCCTCGCCACTCGCATGGACCACCTCGAGGCGCGCATCGCCGAGCTGCGCCGCAAGGAGGAGCTCGACGCCATCCGACCCGACCTCGACGGCAACCAGGTCATGTCGATGCTCGGCCTCCCCCCGGGCCCTCTGGTCGGCCGCGCCCTCAACCACCTGCTCGAGCTGCGCCTGGAGGAGGGCCCTCTCGGCGCCGACGAAGCCCGCACCCGCCTCGAGCAGTGGTGGGCCGCCCAGCCCGAGGCGCCGAACCCGACCCCCAACCCCAACCCCAGCTGACTTTTGTGCAATCAGGGGCGTATAGCGCCCCTGATCGCACAAAAGTCGATGGGGTCTGGGTCAGGAAGTGCGCAATTGGGCGCGCCAGCGGCCCGGGGCTTCCTCGACGAAGGGGAAGGGGGAGACGGCGCCGGTGTCTCGGTGCCAGAAGCGGTGGGGGTGGTCGCCCGGGGTCATGCACAGGACGTGGACGCTCACGCCGTCGCCGGGACCGGGGTTGCGGACGCGGTGCCAGCCCTCGCCCCGCTCGGGGAGCAGCGCGGTGATGTCGCCCTGGTGCCACACGTGGCGCGAATCCTCCTCGAGCGCGGCGCTCGCGCCGTCGTCGCTCATGGCGCGGTACCGAGTCTCCTCGTCGCCCCCGCGCAGATACCCGATGAGTCCCCAGCACCCGTGGTGGTGCACGCCGCTCGACGTGCCCTCGGGGAACACCACGACCAGCACGTGGAAACGTCCGTCGGGGTCGGCGTGTACGAGGTTGCCCACTGCCTGGCCGTCGAGTGACGAGCACGCGGCCGCCGGCAGGGGATCGGGGTCGGCCAACAGCGCGGCCATGGCGGGGCGGATGCGCTCGCACACCGCGCCCTCGCCGCCGCCTTCGCGCAGGGCCGCGTCCGTGACCCGCACCAGGTCGTCGAGCGCGCTCACGACCGCACCAGGGCGAGGACGCGCTCGACGTCGGACAGGTCGGGCAGCGCCAGGTCGGCACCGAGGCCGGCCAGCTCCTCGAAGGTAGGACGGCCGGACGCCACCAGCAGGCAGCGCGTGCCCCCGGCTCGGGCGCAGAAGAAGTCGTTGGGGCTGTCGCCGATGATCCACACATCCGACGGGTCGAGGGCCAGCCCGCGAACGCGACGGGCCCGCTCCAGGGCGATGGGCACCAGCTTGTTGCGGTCGGCGTCGTCGCTGCCGAAGGCGCCGATCTCCATGTCGAGGTGACGGGACAGGCCGAAGGCGTCCAGCTTGGCCTTGGCGTTGGACGCGGTGTTCCCCGTCAGCACGCTCTGATGGACGCCCGGATCCTCGCCAAATGCCTCGAGCAGCTCGACGACGCCCGGCAACACCACGCCGTTCTCCCGGAACATGGCCTCGGCCGCGGCCAGCTCGGCCTCGAGGTGGGCGATCACCGCGGGCACGTGACCATCGGCCGCACCCTCTTCGACCGCGGCCAGCAGCAGCATCTCACGGGCGATCTGCAGGTCGGTCTTGCCGCTCATCTGCACGAACTCGATCTCGTGCTCGGCTCGCTCCACCACCGACGCGATGGCCCGGCCGAACGCCTCGCGGGCGACGGGTCCGGCCCGCACCAGCGTGCCGTCGATGTCCCAGAGCACGAGCCGGGGCCGCACCGACAGAGGGTACCGTCGGCCGATGCGAGCGCCTCGAGCAATGTGGCCGCGAAGCCTGCGAGCCATGTGATGGAGCGCATCCGCCTCGCCCACCTCCCCACCCCGCTCGAGCGCATGGACCGGCTCGGCGCCCACCTCGGCTTCGACGACGGCACCCTGCTCGTCAAGCGGGACGACTGCACCGGGCTGGCCGCGGGCGGCAACAAGGCGCGCAAGCTCGAGTACCTCTGCGCCGACGCGCTGGCCCAGGGCTGCGACACGCTCGTCACCGGCGGTGGCCGCCAGAGCAACCACGTCCGGATGACGGCGGCCGCGGCCAACAAGATCGGCCTGGCCTGCACCATCGTGCTGTCGTCGGATCCGGTGGAGGTGCCCACCGGCAACGTCGTCATCGACGTGCTCATGGGCGCGGAGATCGTGTGGGCCGGACGGCTCGACTACGCCGCCACCGAAGCCGCCATCACCGAGACGTGCGAGCGCCTCACGGCCGAGGGCCGTCGCCCCTACGGCATGCCCATCGGCGGCGCGTCGCCCATCGGTGCGCTCGGATACGTGTCGGGCGGCGACGAGCTGCTCGGCGAGGTGCCCGATCTCGACGTGGTCGTGGTCGCCGACGGCTCGGGCGGCACCCACGCGGGCCTGTCCGTCGCCATGGGCGACCACGCCAAGGTGCTGGGCGTCGACGTGGGGGCGCGGTCCGACCTGGACGAACAGGTGCCGGCCAAGGCCGTGCAGGTGGCGGAGCTCGCGGGGCGCACCCCGCCCACGGGCGCCTGCGTCGTCGACCACAGCCAGGTCGGCGGTGGCTACGCGGTCGCCACGGACGCGGGCCGCGAGGCCCTGCACCTCGCGGCCCGGTTCGAGGGGCTGGTGCTCGACCCCATCTACTCGGGTAAGGCCATGGCCGCGCTCATCGCCGCCCGTCGCGATGGGCGCCTGCGCGCCGATGAGCAGGTCGTGTTCCTCCACACCGGCGGCTTGCCCGCCCTCTTCGCCGGCTCCTTCGCCGAGTGGCTCAAGTGAACCGGTAAATACCGACGAAAGGTTCAGGGGCCGGCACCGGCGAATACCTCAGCGTTACCGTGGGTTCCGGAGCTGTTCATGCCCGGCACGGGGGAGGGACTGGTCGTGAAGATCGCTGCCCGACGCGTCGCCGTCGGCTACGTCGTCCTGGCATTGCTGGCAACCGGAGCGGTGGTGGCGAGCCAGGCGCTGCGCACGGAGCGGACCTCGATCGCTCGTGAGACGGGTGAGGCCAAGCGCTTCCTCGACCTGACCCGGGGGCAGGGCACGGCGGCACCCAACGGCTCGTCGCCGGCGGCTGCCGGCGATGCCACCGGGCCAGCCGACGCCGTCACCGGCGACCGCATGCCCAACGGCTGGCGCATCACGCCTGCGGGTGACCAGGTCGAGACCCAGCGCTTCCCCCTCGGCCTCACGGCAACGGCCGACGCCTCCCAGGTGATCGTGACGTCCGACAGCGGCGGCCTCCAGAGCCTGCACGTCATCGACGCCGACTCACTGCAGACGACGATGACCCCCGCCGCCAACCTGTTCATGGGCGTGGCCGTCACGCCCGAGGGCCAGGTCTTCGCCAGCGGTGGCAACGCCGACCGGGTGTTCCGTCTCCGACTCGCCGGCCCGGCCCTCGTCCACCAGGACGCCACCGAGCTGCAGCCCTTCCCGGCCCACGGCGCCCTCGACGCCGTCACCGGCAACGTGACCGGGCAGAGCCCGGCACCCAACCTGCCCGTCGGCGACGGCATCCGCGTCCCCGGGTACCCCGGCAACTCGCTGCTCGACGGCAGCCTGCTCTACGTGGCCGGCAACCTGAGCGAGCCGGGCGGCCAGCCCAGCGTGTGTCCCGGCGGCCAAGCGGTCTGCGCGCGCGTGACCATCATCGACACTGCGGCGGCCAACGGGTTCGGGTCGGTGGTCGGCCGGGCTCCGGTCGGCATGGACGCCTACGCCCTGGCCCTCGATCCCGCTCGCAAGGTGCTCTACGTCTCCAACTGGGCGGACGAGTCGGGTCGCGGGAATGGCGTGGGCGGCACCGTCTCCGCTGTCGACGTCAGCAACCCCGCCGCGCCGCGCGAGGTCGGCTGGGTCCGCGTCGGGCACCACCCCTCCGCCGTCCAGCTGAGCGCCGACCGCACGCGACTCTTCGTGGCCAATACCAACGACGACACCATCTCGGTGCTCGACGTGAGCGGCCCGAGCCCCACGGTCGTGGCCACCGAGTCGGTCAAGCCAGCCAGCGGCGTCCCCGTCGGCGCCCACCCCGACGCCTTCGCCCTCTCACCCAGCGGTGACCGGCTCTTCGTGGCCCTGGCCGGCATGAACGCGGTCGAGGTGCGCGACGGTCGCACCGGCGCCCGCATGGCGAAGGATGCCAAGTACATCCCCACGGGCTGGTACCCGTCGGCGCTGCTCGTGACGGGCACGCCCGACGACTACCGGCTGTGGGTCACCAACGCCAAGGGGAACGGCCCCGCTCCCGGCGTCAATGCCAGCGTCGGCTGGCTCGGCAACCCCCCGACCGGCCCCCGCACCAACGGCACCGTGAGCCGCATCGACCTGCCCGTGGCCGATGCGCAGCTCAACGCATGGTCGAAGCGGGTCGTCGAGAACGACCAGCTGGACCGGGCCGCGGTGAAGGCGTGCGACCGGCGGTCAGGGGTCATCGTCTCCGAAGTGCTCTGCCCGAAGAAGGGCAAGGCCTCGCCGATCAAGCACGTGCTCTACGTCGTCACCGAGAACAAGACGTTCGACCAGTACTTCGGCGACCTCGATCCCAAGCGGTACGACGCCGATCCGAAGTGGCTGCTCTACGGCCAGCCCGTCACACCCAACCACCACGCCATGGTCGACCGCTACAGCCTGTCGGACCGGTTCTTCTCCGACGCCGAGGTCTCGGTGACGGGCCACTCCTTCACCTCGGGGGCGATCGCCACCGACCACAACGAGAAGACGTGGCAGGCCGACTACGACCAGGGCATCCGCGGCAGCCATGGCGGCGGCGACCCCCTGCGGCCCTCGGTCGGTTCCGGGGAGGAGAACGAGGCGATCAGGGGCGCCGAGGACGAGCTCGACGACCCGGAGGGCGGCTACATCTTCGAGGCGTTCAAGCGGGCCGGCGCCAAGCCGCCCGTCACGCCCAAGGCCGACCTCACCATGGCCATCTACGGCGAAAGCACCGCCCGCGAGTCGGGCGACATGAGCGCGTACCAGGCCAAGGGCAAGAACAAGGACGGCACGACGGCGTACTGGAAGCAGGGCGACATCCAGTATTTCGACACGTGCCGGGCCAACATGTTCATCACCGGCCAGGCCGGCGACAGCCCGTGGCCGGACACGCCCGAGCAGGTGCAGGACTGCGCCGGTCGCACCCTCGACCCGCAGTACACCCTCGCCCACTGGACCGACGTGTTCGAGAAGACGGGCCGGGACGTCATGCCCAACTTCATGTACATGTCGCTGCCGGTCAACCACACCCTCGGCACCAACCTCGGCAGCGCCACCCCACCGTCGATGGTCGCCGACAACGACTACGCCTTCGGCCTCATCGTCGAGGCGCTGTCGAAGAGCCCGTTCTGGGAGTCGACGGTCGTGATGCAGACCGAGGACGACACCCAGGCCGCCGGCGATCACGTCTCCCCGCTGCGCGACTACCTCCAGGTCGTGGGCCCGTGGGCCAAGCCGGGGCCGAACCACCAGTGGGGCTCGATGGGCTCGCTGCTGCGGACGATCGAGACCATCTTCGACGTCCGACCGATCAGCCTCAACGACAAGCTCGCGTTGCCCCAGCACGAGGCCTTCCGGCGCACGCTCAAGGACAAGCCCGACACCCGGCCCTACAAGGCCGTCAAGCCGGTGATCCCCTTCGGCGTCAACCAGCTCGGCGCGCCGGGCCAGGAAGCGTCGATGGCCATGGACTGGAGCACGTTCGACCGCATCGACGAGGCCACGCTCAACGCCATCCTCTACGCGCTCGCGCGGGGCACACCTGTGCAGCTCCCGGAGTACGCCGCCAAATAGCGAGCGCTAGTTGCCTTCCTTGCGGGCCCGCACGATGAGGGTGCGGGGCACCCAGTGGAAGCTGTCGCGCCAGTGCATGCTGCGGGGCCCCGACGACGAGGGCTCGGGCTCGAGGATGACGTCGACCCGATAGCTCGATCGCACCAGCGCCATGTAGAGGTCGCCGATCGTGTGGTGGAAGTCGGTGAAGGTGATCCCGTTCCACTCGTATTCGATCGGCGAGCGGTCGAAGTAGGACCGGCGCACGAGCATGGGCTCGTCGGTGTCGTCGTCGATCATGTCGTAGGCCGGATGGGGGAGGCTGAACACCAGCGGCGCGTTGGGCTTGAGGACGCGGTGCACCTGCCGGAACACGCGGCTCAGGTCCTCCACGAACCCGAAGGCGTAGGCGCTGAAGGCCACGTCGATCGAGTCGGCCCGCACGAAGGCCAGATCGGCCAGGTCGGCCTGATGCAGCTCGACCCGCACGTTCTCCCGCTCGCACAGGCGCCGGGCGAAGGCCAGCTGTTCGGCGGAGAAGTCGACCCCGATCGCGGTGGCGCCCTGCTTGGCGAAGGCGATGGAGCACTGTCCGCCGCCGCAGCCGAGCTCGAGCACCCGCTTGCCCTTGAGGTCCCCGAGCAGGCGGAAGTCGGCCTCGGTGCCGATGTCGGGCCCGTAGTGGGCGACGTCGGTGGGCAGACGGGCCCCCGCCTGGTAGGCGGAGGAGAAACGGTCCCAGGCGGCTGCGTTGTCGGTGGGCACGGGAAGATGATCGCTCAGGAAAGGGCCATGTCGCTGCGAATCGCCACCTTCAACATCCAGCACGGCCGTGGGCCGGACGGCCGATCCGACGCCGGCCGGCTGGCGAACGCGCTGGCGCTGCTGGACGCTGATGTGGTCGGGCTGCAAGAGGTCGACGTGGGCGTGAGCGCTTCCCAGCGCCTCGATCAGGCCCGCCTGGCGGCTGACGCGACCGGTCTCGCCGTCGCCTTCTGCCCGGTCAGCCGGGTGGGATGGCGGGGAAGGTACGGCAACGCCGTGCTCGCGCGCGGCGAGATCGACGACGTCGAGGAGGTCGAGCTCCCTCGATCGTCGCGGGGCGAGCGCCGCGTCGCGCTGCTGGCCCGGGTGCGCACCGGCGGCCGCTCCCTCTCGGTCGTGACCACCCACCTGTCGGTGCGCGCCATCGACGCAGGTCCGCAGCTGGAGGCCACTCTCGTCGCCCTCGCGGCCCGGCCCCCGCCCCGCATCTTGCTCGCGGACTGCAACATGGGCCCTGCGGCGGTGGCCCCGCTCGTCGAGGCGGCAGGCATGGTCCTCGCCATCGGGCCGCCCACGTTTCCGTCGAGCGCACCGCGCCTGCAGATCGACCACGTCGCGGTGGACGGCATGGCCATCGAGGCGGCATCCGTGCCCGAGTCCGCCGTGAGCGACCATCGCCCCCTGATCGTGACGGTGACCTGAGCCCGTCTGTACCCTCAGCGTTCATGAAGTCCCGGGGCGCGCGATTGGCGGTGGCTTTCGCGATCACCGTGGCGGGCGGGGGGCTGGGGCGGCTGGCGGGAGCGGCGGACCGCTCGCCGGGTGTGGTGGCCCAGGCGGGCGGTTCTGGATCTGGTGGCGGCGGGGGCAACAGCGGGACCAGCTCCGGCAGCAGCGGGAGCGGCGACTCGGCGTCCTCGGGCAGCCAGGGTGGCGGTGGTGGTGGTGGTGGGACCGCCCCCGGCGGAACCGGCGGTGGAGGCGGCAAAGGCAGCGACGGGTCGTCGGGCTTCAGCGGGAACAGCAGCGGTGATAGCGGGGGCAGCGGCAACGGGGGCAGCGGAAGCGGCGGGGGAGACGGTGGCGGCGATGGTGCAGGCGGCGGGACGACGCCCGGTGGCGGCGGCACGGGCGGCACCGCGCCCCCCGACACGGTTGCGCAGGCCCCGACGACCGCGCCCGTCCCCCAGGAGGCCGTGCGACCAGGGACGCCGACTGACTGCTCGTCGGACGCAGGTCCCCGGGTCCGTTGCTACCGGGTCGACCGCGACGCGCGCGGCGTGCGGGTGCCCGACGGGAAGGGCGGCACCGTCGTGGTCGCGCTGCCCGACACCACACCGATCGTCGACGTCGACACGGGCGCGTCCACCAGCGCGTCGAGCAACGTCGAGGTCGAGATCGAGGTCGACATCGACCGAGGCGTGATCGTCGGTGTCGATCAGCGCGA
>JBEEFQ010000071.1:0-53464 GCA_041166245.1 Actinomycetota bacterium
CGTAGCCCCGACATATTCGGGGCTACGCGCCAAAGAACGAGGTTCGGGGGGTCAGGCGGGCTTGAAGTCGAGGGAGCAGGAGTTGATGCAGTAGCGCTGGCCGCCGGCGCCGGGGCCGTCGGGGAAGACGTGGCCCAGATGGCCGCCGCAGGCCTTGCACGTCACCTCGGTGCGGACCATGCCGTGGCTGGTGTCGGTGTGCAGCTCGACGTTCTCGGTGTTCATGGGGTCGGTGAAGCTGGGCCACCCCGTGCCCGACTCGAACTTGGTGCCGGAGCTGAACAGCTCGGCTCCGCAGCCCGCACACACGTAAGTGCCGTCCGCCTTGTTGTCGACGTGTTCGCCGGTGAAGGGTCGCTCGGTGCCCTTCCTGCGCAACACCTCGTACTGCTCGGGCGTGAGCTCGGCGCGCCATTCCTCGTCTGACTTCGTCACCTGGTCGGCCATGGGGCCCAAGGCTACGTTCGCCGACGGCGTATCAGTCGCGAAGGTGGTCGAGCTGCTTGATGACCTCGGCGGGCAGGCCCCGCACCAGGTCGGTGAGCACGGCGCCCACGTGCAGCGCCTGTTCCTCGGCCTTGGCCAGGAGGGTCTCCCGCTCGTCGGGATCGAAGTCCTCCCAGGCGTCGCGCAGCAGCCCGATGGACGCGGTGACGACGCTCATGGACGTGAGCAGCCCGTGGGCCATCACCGCCATGAGGGTGTCGTCGAGGTCCACCTCGCTCGCCATGCCGCAATGGTACGGCAGTGGGTAGCGTTCGACGCGTGCTCACGCGCATCGACCGGGTGGTCCTCGCCGTGCCCGACCGCGGCCGGGTCGCCCAGGCGTGGGGTGACCTCCTTGGAGCCGAAGTCGACACCGAGGACAAGGTCGGCGGGTTGCGCGCGAGCCGCACCCGTCTGCGGCTGGGCACGGGCAGAGTCGACCTCGTCGAGGCCGACGGCTCCGGAGCGGTGCAGGATGCGGTGAGCCGGCGGGGCGGCCATCTGTACGCGGCCGGCGCCGCCACGCCCGACCTGCAGGACGTGATCGTCGCCTTGCAGCAGCGCGGGGTCGACCACGTCGCCGAGGGCACCAACGTCGACGGCGAGGTCTGGGTGGACGCCGGGCACGGCCTGCGCATGGTCATCGACCTCGACAGCGCTCTCGATCCCGTCGGCCGCGTCGATGAGCTGTACGAGGTCACCAACCTCGTCGCCGACGCCGATGCGGCCGCTACGGCCTTCGCCGACCAGTTCGGCCTGCATCCCTCCGCCTTCGAGCCCATCGCATCGACCGAGTACGGCTACGCCGGCGCGCTGACGCTGTTCGACCCCGACCACCTGCACCGCATCGAGGTCATCCATCCCCACGACGGCACCAAGACCATGGGTCGTTACTACGCCAAGCACGGCGAGTCGCTGTACATGTGCTTCGCGGAGACGGGGGAGCTGCCGGCCATCACCGACACGCTTCGCGACCGGGACGCGCCCCACACCGCGGTCGGCGACCACACCACGTTCATCCATCCGCAGGCCCTCGGCGGCGCCATGGTCGGCCTCAGCCGTCGCACCTACGCGTGGACCTGGTCCGGCCATCCCGAGAGAGTGGAGCCCGTCGCATGAGTGACGTCCTGCTGAGCGAGGACCGGGGCCGCATCCGGATCCTCACCTTCAACCGACCCCAGGCCAAGAACGCGTTCAACGACGACCTGTACGACGCGGTCACCGAGGCGCTCCGCACCGCGGCCGACGACCCCGGCGTCGCGGTCGTCGTGCTCACCGGCGCCGAGGGCGCGTTCAGCGCCGGCCAGGACCTGTCGGAGATGACCAAGGCCCGCACGTCCGAAGAGGCGGAGACGAGCGGCTTCATGCCGTTCGTGGACACCATCCAGTCGTTCCCCAAGCCGCTGATCGCCGCGGTCAACGGCGTGGCCGTCGGCATCGGCGTGACCATGCTCTTGCACTGCGACCTGGTGTTCGTCGGCGAGCGGGCACGACTACGGGCGCCGTTCGCCAGCCTGGGCATCGTGGTGGAGGCGGGCAGCAGCGTGCTGTTCCCGCAGCGCATCGGCTGGCAGAACAGCGCCCACCTCCTCTTCACGAGCGCGTTCGTGAGCGCGGCCGAGGCGGTGCGGATGGGACTGGCGTGGCGCGAGTACTCCGACGAGCGGCTGCTGGTCGAGGTCCTCAACTACGCCGAGCAGATCGCGGCGATGCCGGTCGCGGCACTCGTCGAGAACAAGAAGCTCCTGCTCGAGTCGCGGGTGGCCGCCGTCGTCGAGGCCCGCCCCCGCGAGCAGGATGCATTGGCACGCACGGTCGGGAGCCCCGCCAACCTGGAGGCCATCAACGCCTTCATGGAAAAGCGCGCCCCCGACTTCACAAGTCTGTAGGACCTTCAACGTGTGCGGTCGATACGTCTCTTCGACGCCGGTGGGCGTGCTCGCCGAGCGCTTCGAGGTGGAGGACGTGCGGGCGCCCGACCTCGGCGCCCGGTTCAACGTGGCGCCGACCGACGAGGTCTACGCGGTGGCCGAGGGCAAGGACGGCACCCGTCGCCTCGGCACGTTCAAGTGGGGACTGGTGCCGTTCTGGGCCAAGGACCCCAAGGTCGGCAGCCGCATGATCAACGCGCGCGTCGAGACGCTGCAGTCGAAGTTCAAGCGCACCCTCGAGCGCCGGCGCTGCCTCATCCCCGCCGACGGCTTCTACGAATGGCAGGAGCGGCCCGCGGGCCAGAAGAACCAACCGTTCTTCATCCACCGCAGGGACGGCGAGCCCCTTGCCTTCGCCGGCCTGTGGGAGGTGTGGCACGACGACGACGATCCGGACGCCGAGCCGCTGCGCACGTGCTCGATCATCACGACTGACGCCAACCAGGTCGTGGCGCGTACCCACGACCGCATGCCGGTGATGCTCGCCCCCGACGCTTGGAAGGCGTGGCTCGACGTCGACCAGCACGATCTCGACGTGATCCAAGGCCTGCTCGTCCCCGCCGCGCCCGCGGAGCTCGAGGTCTACCCCGTGTCGACCGACGTGAACAGCGTCAAGAACGACGGTGACCACCTCGTCGAACCCCTCGAGGGCCACGCGGCACGCTGACCCCTGGGCGTGCCAAACCCGGTACTCTTCGTGACAGCGGAGGACAAGGGGGAATGATGTCGACAGCCTGGAAGCCGGCCCCCGGCCAGGTTGCGTTGATCGAGCTGGCAGACGATGCAGACCATTGCTTGACGGGCGTGGTGATGTCGGACAGCAATGGCACGGTGTCCATCGACCTGGGCGCGTCACCGACGGCGCCCGAGACGGAGACCGAGGTCGTCGCCAGCTTCTTCACGCCCGAGGCGCTTTACCGCGTCAAGGCGCACGCCGTTCCTCGCAAGGAGCAGAAGAAGGTCATCGACCTCACCGTCGATGACGTCGAGCGCGTGCAGCGCCGCACCGCCCCACGCGCCCGCATCGAGCTGAAGGCCGCGCTCACCGCCTTCGAAGGCGACAGCGACTTTTCGTCGGTGGTGGGCAGCACCGTCGACATCGGCCCCGGCGGTTGCCGCGTCCGCACCGAGAAGCAGTTCCCCCCGGGCAACGACCCCACCGTCACCATCCAGCTCCCCGACGGCGACACGCTCGCGCTCCTGGCCCAGATCCTGCAGGTGCAGGCGGACGACGGGACCTTCGAGTACCGCCTCGCCTTCATGGACGTCCACGAAGACGAGGAGAAGAAGCTCGTCGCCCTGGGCTAGCCCCGTTCTCGAGGCAATACGTCGCGGAATCCGCCACGTATCGCCTCGAGAACGCGTGCGGTCGACGTTGCCGTAGCGTCGGGGCGTGACCGATCTGACCGTCATGCTCTGCGACTACGCGGAGGCGGTGAACGGGAAGCTGTACATCTCCGGCGGAGGCTGGAGCGAGTTGCGCGGGAGCGGGCCGGCCGACCTGGCCTTGGCGGTGAAGATGGGCCTGCCGTGGACCGACGCCGACCGTCCCGTGCCGCTCGAGGCGTCGCTCCTCACCGAGGACGGCCACGAGGTGGAGGCCGGTGGCGAGCCCGTGCGCTTCAGCGCCGAGGTGCAGGCGGCCCGGTCGCCCGACCTCCCGCCCGGGACGCCGCTGGACGTCGCTGTCGCCATCCGCTTCGGCAATCTGATGCTGACGCCGGGGGGCTACCGCTTCGAGGTGAGCCTCGACGGCGAGCTCTCAGCCACCGTGCCCTTCCGCGTCCGCGCCTGACCCGCAAGCCGTCGGCGGCCTCCGGCGGTACCCTCCGCCCGTGCAGGACGCGCTGGCGCTCGTCGATCTGGTGGCCAAGGCTGCCTCTGCCTACCAGCGTCCCGACCTGGCCCGCCGCCTGGCAGCCACCCGCACTCGGCTGAGCGACCCCGCCGTTCACGTGCTGGTGGTGGGGGAGTTCAAGCAGGGAAAGAGCTCGCTCATCAACGCCCTCGTGGGCGCGCCCGTCTGCCCCGTCGACGACGACGTCGCCACCGCAGTGCCGACGGCAGTGCGCCACTCGGAGGTCCCCTACGCCCGCGTGCGCTACGAGAGCGAGACCGAAGGGGCCGAGGGCGACGTGGTGGAGATCGCGATCGAGGACGTGGCGAGCTACGTCACCGAGTCGGCCAACCCCGACAACCGCGAGAAGCTGCGCCTCGTCGAGGTCGGGCTGCCCCGCCGCGTGCTCGCCACAGGCGTGGTGCTCGTCGACACACCGGGGGTCGGCGGTCTGGGCTCGGCCCACGCGGCGACGACTCTGGCGGCGTTGCCCATGGCCGACGCGCTGCTGTTCGTGTCCGATGCGTCGCAGGAGTACAGCGGGCCTGAGCTCGACTTCTTGCGCCAGGCGCGGGAGCTGTGTCCCGAGGTGGCCTGCGTGCTGACCAAGACGGACTTCTACCCGTCGTGGCGCAAGGTCGCCGAGCTCAACCGGGGTCACCTCGACCGCGTCGGCGTCCGCGCTCCGATCCTCCCCGTGTCCTCCACCCTGCGGCACGACGCGTTGGACGCGGGCGACCAGGAGCTCAACCAGGAGTCGGGGTTCCCCGCCCTCGTCTCCCATCTGAGGGACGAGGTGGCGCGTCAGTCGTCGCTCGGCGTGGTCGGTGCGGCCGTCGCCGACATGCGGTGGGCGGTGACGCAGCTGCGATCGCAGTTCGAAGGGGAGCTGGCCGCGCTCGCCGATCCGGCGCGCGCCCAGGCCGTGATGGTGCGGCTCGAGGACGCCAAGGCCCAGGCCGAGCGGCTCCGCAGCCAGGCGTCGCGCTGGCAGCAGGTGCTGGTCGACGGCGTCGGCGACCTCACGAGCGACCTCGACCACGACCTCCGCGAGCGCATCCGCCAGGTCGTCAAAGAGGCGGAGAACGCCCTCGACATCAGCGACCCAGCCGAGACGTGGGACGAGTTCGAGCCGTGGCTCTACCGGCGCACCGCAGAGGACGTGGCCCATCACTACGCGCTCATGACCCGGCGAGGTCGTGAGCTGGCGGCCGAGGTGGCCGAGGTGTTCGCCCTCGACGGTCAGGAGATCAACCTGGTGGTGCAGACCGGCTCGCCGACCGACACCCTGGGTGGCTCGTCCACCCTGAGCGCGTTGGAGTTGAAGAGCGCGAGCGTCGTGACGCAGGCGTTGACGGTCATGCGCGGCACCTACGGCGGCGTGCTGATGTTCAGCATGATGCCGACGATGCTGCTCGGCCTGGCCCTACCCCTCGCGCCGATCGCCGCCATCGGCATGTTCCTCGGACGGCGCACGCTGAGCGACGAGCGGGAGCGCCACCTCGGCCAGCGCCAGGCCCAGGCCAAGACCGCGGTCCGCAAGTACGTCGACGACGTCAGCTTCGCGGTGTCCAAGGAGTCACGCGACAACCTGCGCCTCGTGCACCGCCAGCTGCGCGACCACTTCACCAGCCAGGCCGAAGAGCTGCACCGGTCGGCGGCCGCCGCCCAGCTCGCGGCCCAGCAGGCGATGGCCGAGGACGGGGCCACCCAGGCCCGGCGCCAGCGCGACGTCGAAGCCGAGTTGCAGCGCCTGGCCGGCCTCTCCGCACGCGTGGAAGGGCTGGCTGGGTACCAATGAGCTTGCTCGGCGACGTCGAGGGGGTGCTGCAGACGGCGGCGACGGCCACCGCAGGTACGCCGCTCGCGGCCGAGGTGGCCGCCCTCGAGCGCCGACTGCACGAACCCCTGCGCCTGGCCCTGGCGGGACGGGTGAAGGCGGGCAAGTCCACGCTGGTGAACGCGCTCATCGGCGAGGAGCTGGCGCCGACGGACGCGGGCGAGTGCACACGCGTCGTCACCTGGTACGTCAACGGTCCGACCTATCGGGTGACGCTCCAGCCGCGGAGCGGTGCGGGGCGCCAGGTGCGCTTCCACCGCGACCGTGGCGCCCTCGAGATCGACCTCGGATCGACGCCGCCCGAAGAGATCGAACGGCTCGTCGTGGAGTGGCCGTCCGGGTCACTGCGGTCGACGACGCTCGTTGACACGCCCGGCATCGCCAGCCTGTCCACCGACGTGTCGGAGCGAACTGTCCAGTTCCTCGCGCCCGGTGAGGACCAGGCCACCCCGGCCGACGCGGTGCTGTACCTGCTGCGCCATCTGCACACCACCGACCTGCGCTTCCTCGAGGCGTTCCACGACGACGAGGTGGCGCAGCCCACGCCGGTCAACACCATCGGTGTCCTCTCGCGGGCCGACGAGGTGGCGGCCGGCCGCCTCGACGCCATGGCCTCGGCGTCCCGCATCGCCGAGCGGTGGCGGGGCGACGCCAAGCTGCGGCGGCTGTGCCAGACGGTCGTGCCGGTGGCGGGCCTGCTGGCCCAGACTGGCCGCACGCTGCGCGAGGCCGAGTTCGACGCCCTGCGCCGGCTGGCGGGCGAGCCGGGCGAGACGACAGAGGCGATGCTGCGCTCGGCCGACCGCTTCCTCGCCGAGTGGGCGACGTGCCAGGTGACGGCGCCGGAGCGTCAGGTCCTGCTCGACCGGCTCGGCCTGTTCGGTGTTCGACTGTCGCTGGGGCTCATACGCCAAGGGGGGAAGTCCACCGCGACCGACCTGGCGGCCGAGCTGCTGCATCGCAGCGGCCTGGACGAGCTGCGCAGCGCGCTGGCTGGCCAGTTCACCGCCCGTCGGGACGTCCTCAAGGCCCGAGCGGTGCTGCTCGCCCTCGACGAGGTGATGGGCCGAGCCCCCGAGGGGCCCGGGGCGTCAGCCGTGGCCGGCCAGCTCGAGCGCATCGCGGCCGGGGCCCATGAGTTCGCCGAGCTCCGTCTCTTGAACGCGCTTCGGATCGGGGCGCTGGCCGTGAAGGACGCCGAGCTCGAGGACATGGAGCGGCTTCTCGGCGGGGCGGGCCCGAGCCTGGCGGCCCGGCTCGGGCTCGAGGCCGACGCCTCGCCCGACGCGGTGCGCCAGGCGCTGGAGGCGACCCTCACGCGGTGGCGGCGACGGGCCGAGAGCCCGCTGTCGACTCGGCCGGTCGGAGATGCGGCCCGCGTGCTCGTGCGTACGTGCGAGGGCCTGCTCGTCGCCACACCGGGCTAAAGGGATTTGAGGGACATATTCGTCCTTCACGCCCGCCGATCCGGTCGTTACGCTTACGAGCAAGGGGCGGAAATCAATCTGCAGAGACCGGGGGGCGATGTGGTCGATCTAGGCGCGATCCGACCTTCGCCGATCCCCTATGGGTCCCCTGCCGAAGGGGGGGTGTCCCCGATGTTGCGAGTGGGCGACCTCCGTACGGTCGAAATCAGCCCGAGAACACCTCTCGGGACCAGGATCAGGAGGGGACAGGGATGAACTTCGTCGAGTACATCACCGAACTACTGCGGGATGCGGGACGGCTCACGGGCTTCCTCGATTCCCCGAGGCAGGACATGGCCGCGCACGGCTTCGGCAACAAGTCGCTGGCCGACGCCCGAGAGGCGATGAGCCTGGCCCGGGTCGGAGCGGACGACGACAACGCGTTCCGCCGGCTCGACTCGGCCTTCGCCCGGTCGTTCGGCGCTTTCGCCGGCAGTGATGCCGACGTCGCCAACATCAGCGACGGTTCGGCCAGCCTGCGCACCGGCGACGTCAACGTGCAGGGGGCCTCGGGTCCCAGCATCATCGAGCAGAGCCAGAACATCGGCCGGGGCGGCATCAACACCGGTGACCAGGCCGCTCGCATCGACAACGACACCAACGTGCGGGCGAACACCGGTGGCAACACTGTGATCGGCAACGCCTCCCGCAACACCAACATCGTCGACCAGGACGCAGCGGCCATCGGCGGCCGGGGCGGTCGCGGCGGCGCCGTCGCCAGCAACCAGGCCGACGTCTCCAACGTCAGCGACGGCACGGCCAGCCTGCGCACCGGCGACGTCAACGTCAGTGGCGCGTCCGGTCCGAATGTCATCGACCAGAGCTCCAACGTCGGTCGGGGCGGCATCAACACCGGTGACCAGACGGCCATCATCGACAACGACACCAACGTGAGCGCCAACACCGGTGGCAACACTGTGATCGGCAACGCCTCTCGCAACACCAACATCGTCGACCAGGACGCGGTGGGCATCGGCGGCCGTGGCGGTCGCGGCGGCGCCGTCGCCAGCAACCAGGCCAACGTCTCCAACGTGAGCGACGGCACGGCCACCCTGCGCACCGGCGACGTCAACGTCAGTGGCGCATCCGGTCCGAATGTCATCGACCAGAGCTCCAACGTGGGTCGGGGCGGCATCAACACCGGTGACCAGACGGCCGTGATCGACAACGACACCAACGTGCGGGCCAACACCGGTGGCAACACCGTCATCGGCAACGCCTCCCGCAACACCAACATCGTCGACCAGGACGCGGTGGGCATCGGTGGCCGGGGCGGTCGGGGTGGCGCCATCGCCAGCAACCAGGCCGACGTCTCCAACGTGAGCGACGGCTCGGCCAGCCTGCGCACCGGCGACGTGAACGTCAGCGGTGCCTCCGGTCCGAACGTCATCGACCAGAGCTCCAATGTGGGCCGGGGCGGCATCAACACGGGCGACCAGACGGCCCGCATCGACAACGACACCAACGTGCGTGCCAACACCGGCGGCAACACCGTGATCGGCAACGCCTCCCGGAACACCAACGTCGTCGACCAGGACGCGGTTTCCCTGGGCGGGCGGGCGGCACCCGCCGCCACGGCCGCGGCGGCGGTCTACGGAGTCGAAGGCGAGCTCGACGACGGCGGTCAGCCGACGGCCTACTTCAACAAGATGGGCGACCAGGGTGCGATGGTCGACCCCGATGCCGACGTCCAGGACCACGGTCAGATGGAGGCCAACACCGGCGGCAACCCCTCGGGCCACGCGACCGAGATGACGCCGGCGAACGCCCCGTTCGCGCCCGACGACAGCATCTCGGGCTCCCTGCCCGGCGCGGGGCAGACACCGCTGTGGGAACCCGGGATGGGAACGACGCCGACCCCGCCCGCAGATCCGTCACCGTCACCGAGCGGGCAGCCGTCGCCGTCACCGTCGCCGGTGGGCCAGCCCGACGACACCTTCCAGCACTCGCCGTTGAGCCCGGCGCCTGGGGGGCAGTCGATGATCGACAGCCACGTCGACGGCCTGCTGGCCCAGGTCGACGGGTACGTCGACGGGCTGGACAACGACTACGGCGGCGGCGTGAACGCCCAGGTCCACATGGGCAACGCCATCGACGACCACGTCGACGTCCAACTGGCCCAAGCCGGCGTCGGCGACGACGGCTACGGCACGGGGCACGTCGACGTGGGGTCCGACGCCGACATGGGTACGCCGCACGATTCGGCACCGTCGCCGGCGCCCTCGGCGTCCCCGTCGCCGATGCCCGACCCGGATCCCGCGCCGTCGGCGTCACCGAATCCGTCGCCCATGCCCAGCCCGTCACCGGCCCCGGTGGACCCGGATGGGCTCGACGAATTCGACTCGTTCGACAAGCGGAACGAGCACTCGTCGGCGGACGACCATGGCTCCGACCCCATGGACCACGACGACTTCGACGACATCGGCTGACGCTGAGCGTTCGTGAAAGGAGGAAGCGGCCCCGGCACACTGCCGGGGCCGCTCCGCGGTGGCAGGTCGGGGCCTCCTAGGGGGACATCCCCGATGGCGGGCCGTCGCTCTGACCGTACGGTGAACCCATGAGCCGTTCGATCCTCGACGTGCTGGCGCAAGCGGTCGACGGCGACGCCGTCGACCTCGCCGATCACGCCCTCGGCGGCGTGGCCGGCACCGATGTCGCCTTCGCCCTCGAGCTGGGCTGGGCGTCACTGCCTCCCGATCTGGCCGCCCAGCTCACACCGCCGGTCGTCGCCGACCTCGACGCGGGCCCGTCGGATGTCCTCGCCGCCGTGCTCGTGCACCCGCCCGAGCTGCCCGCCGACATCGTCGTCGACGAGCGGTGGGGGGCGGGCGGCGCCGAGGTGGAGCCGGCTCCCGTCGCCGACGATCTCGACTTCGAGGCCGATATCGCCGTCTCGTCGTGGGCCACCCACGACCTCGACGACCCCCTCGAGGCTCGGTCCGACGCCTCCGAGTCCATCGTCGCCCAAGACGACCACGACGACCTCGACGACGACCCCGACCCCTGGGACGACGACGCCCTGCTCTGAGTCCGCAAACCCCAGCCGTCCTCGAGACGAGAGCTCTCAGGTCTCGCGGCGGAGGGCGGCGAGCATCTCGGCTCGGCTGGTGGCGCCGAGCTTCTGGCGGATGCGGGCCACGTGGTGCTCGACCGTCTTGGCCGAGATGTAGAGGCGGGCACCGATCTCCTTGTGGGTCAGGCCCTCCACGACGAGCGCGGCCACCGCCTGCTCGCGTTCGGAGAGGTCGCCGACCGCGGCATCGTCATCGACGGGGCCGTCGGCCGCCGCCAGCTCCCGGCCACACGCCAGCAGGGCGCGTGCCCGCTCGGCGTCTCCGGCCCGAAGTGCGGCGGCCCCGGCCAGGCTGGCGCCGTCCCAGCCCAGGCCCACCGCAGCCAGGCCGTGGGCCACACCGATGACGTCGTCCGCGTCGGCGGTGCCGGCGACGACTCCAGCCCAGGCCGCGGCCGCGTCGACGAGCACGACGAGCCGGGGGTGGGGGACGGGCCCGGCCGCCAACCCGTCCGCCATCGCCACCACCCCGGCGGCGTCGCCGGCCGCCAATGCGTGCTGCAGACGCCACCAGCCCAGGTGCAGCGCCTGCAGCGGACCTGGTGCCGTGGTCAGGGGCACGGGCGGAACGATGCCCCGGCCGGGCATGCGGGCCACAGCCACTGCGATCTCGCCGCCGACCGCGACGCCGAGGTGGTCGGGGCCGACTGCAGCGAGGGCGTCGACCGCGGTGGTGGCTGCGGCCAGCAACCCGTTGGCGTCGGTGCCCCTTCGGGCGATGGCGGCCGCCACTGCCGCGCCGAGGGCGCGGTCCCGCGGCTGGGCCAGGCCGCCGATGCCGTCCAGCGCGTGGCGGGCGGCCGCGACCCGGCCCGCGGTCACCTCTACCAGCGCGCCGAGCAATCGCAGCCTGTGCTCGTGCAGCGGCCCGCCCGCTCCCGCGGCCAGGCCCCGCTCGACGAGACGCCGGGCCCGGTCCACGTCCACGAGCTGCAGGGCGACGGTGGCGGCGAGGGCGTGCGGCGTCTCGCCCGACAGCGGGCCGCCCCCGAGCTGTTCGAGCAGGGCGGCCGCCACCTCGAGCTCGGCCAGTCCTTCCGCCGGGTCGGGGCCCGTCACGGCGAGGGCGCCGGCCGCAGTGCGGTGGCTCATCTCCGCGTGCAGGGGCGGCGCTGCGCCCAGCGCGGTGGTCGCGCGCGCGTACGCGTCCTCGGCGGCGTCGCGGTCGCCGTTGAAGAGATGGGCGACGGCCGCCTCGTCCCATCGCTCCAGGCCCCGGGCCCACTCGGCCCACTGCCGCGGTAGGCCGGCCGCGGCCAGCACGGTGGCCGTTGCCGCTCCCGCGTCGGCGTCGCCGGGCGCGAGGTCGGCCCACCGGGCGGCGGCGAGCACGTCGCCGTTGCGGGTCGCCACCTCGGCTCGCAGCCCGGCGATCGACGCAGCTTCGGCACCGGCATCGACGGCGGCATCCAGCCAGACGGCCGCGGCGCGGGAGTCCGTCTCCCGGATGGCGCGCGCCGCGTCCACGAGTGTCGTAACCGCTTCGGCGCCGACGGCTCCGGCCGCTTCGAGGTGGGGTGCGATCCGAACCGCGGGCGCGCCCGCGGCGGTCAGCACGTGTGCAGCGTCGGTGTGGGCCGCGACCCGCTCGGTCGCGCCGGCCAGCGACCGCACCGCGGCGGCGACCGCGGCCGGCAGGGTGCCGTCGGGAACCGCCAGCCCGGCCGCCACCAGGTCGTCAACGGCGGCTCCGTCCGGTGCGGGCAACCCGAGGGCCATGACGACCGCTGCCTGCCGGACCCCGGGTCCGAGCTGGTCCAGCTCGACTCGCACCGCGTCGGCGTCGACGGGTGCGTCAGCCGGCGGCTCGAGCGCGACGACGGGCTGGGCGCGCGTGAGCACGCCGTCCAGCGCCGCCTGCTCGACTCCGAGCCTGCACGGCCGTCGGGCGAGGACGATCCCGCCCCCGAGTGACGGGGCCCGCTCGGCGAGGGCGGCCACGACGCGCGCCGAGAGCGGGTCGAGCCATTGGCCGGCGTCGACGAGCAGCAGCCATGGCGCGGGCTCCAGTGCGGCCGCCAGCGCGCGCGCCAACGAGGGCGCGGAGCCGGTCAGGTCGGGGAGCAGCAGGTCGAGGACAGCACCGTCCTCGGACTGCTCCAAGCGCCGGCCCGCGACCGATGTGACGGTCGCGCCAGCGGCGGTCCACAGCCCTTCCAGCTTTGTCAGCACTGCCGACTTGCCCGAGCGACCCGGCCCCACGACGAGCGCGACCGGCGGACGGGGTCGCCCACCGCGCGGGATCAGGGCGTCAGGAAGGGGCGGCGCGTCATCCGCCACGGGCTCAGACGACAGCGAGGATCTGCAGCTCGGCGAAGCCGCCGCACGTCGGGTCCTCGTGTCCCGAGAAGTGAATGAGCATGCGGTTCCCCACGGCGTTGGGCTGGAAGGTGACGTCGGGGTCGGGTGTGCCGGGCAGCGCCGCGCTCTGTTCGAACACCAGCCGCTGTTGTGAGTCGTAGAGCTCGATGGTGACCTGCCCGAAGCCGAACCCGGTGCGGAAGTCGGGGCGGGCGTGGTTGCGGTTGGAGACGAGCTTGATCGACTGGATCATGGCCTCCGGTCCCTGCCACGCGAACGTGGAGTTGCCGTTCTCGGGCCCGGCTGAGAACCACGACGTGGCCGCGCTGCCGTCGATGGCCAGCCGGGCGGGGAACTCCCCACCGGGAAACACGGTCGACGCGTTCACGTTGCCCTGACGGGCGATGTCAGTGGCCTGCTTCGCCGCCGTGGTCGCGGGCACCGCGGTCGTGGTCGTCGCGCCCACCACGCCCGGCAGCGAGGCGTCGACGTCCGGGCCCGCGTCGACACCTGCGGGCCGGCCGAACGGCGCACCGCTCTGGGTGTCGCGCAGGACGAACTGGGTCACCGGCTGTTCGGCGCGCGTGACGACCTGCACGTCGGTCGGGCTGAAGCCCGTCCAGCGCGTGCCGACGTAGCGAGGAGACTCCCGCACCTCGATCGGCGCCAGCAGCGGGTTGCCGCACGCGCACTTCACGCGCGGCACGCCGAACTGGTCGAGCATGACTGCAGTGCCGGCCTGGATGACGGCCTGGAACGGGTCGGCGCGGCCGTTGCGGAAGCCGTGGTTGGTCACGCGGGTGTCGCGCAGCAGGACGACGGGAGTGAGCGACCGGATGTAGGCGGCGATGTCACCCGGCTGCACGTCCACCCCGCCGTCGCGCAGCGCGGCCCGCCACGACGACGCCTTGACCGCGTTCGTCGCGTCGGTCAGGAAGGTGATCAAGGCCTCGGCGTCACAGCTCTTGGCGTCGCGTGTGCCGCCGAAGAGGCCGGGCGTCGACCCACGACTGGTGGTGATGGCGCCGGAGTCGCCGCCGCTCGTAACAGGAGGAATTGCGACTGGAGCCACGGGCGTGGCGGCCTTGGCGACGGACGGGGTGAACGGCGCCGACCCTGTTGCGTCGGCCGACTCGAGGAAGATCTCCCCGGCGCCGGCCTTCTTGTCCCCGCCGAACACGGTTGCCGCCGCCGCGATCAACGCGATGGCCACGACCGCGGCCGCTCCAGACAGCCACTTGCGCCCCGGCTTGGCCTCGGTCGGGGGCCGGGCGGGGGGCGGCTTCCGTCCGCCCGGCGCGGCCGCAGGAGGCGGCGGCGGGGGCGGTGGGATGGGCCCGGGTGCGACCGGCAAGGGCTGGGTCGCATCCGCGGGCGGCGCAGGCGGCGGGGGCGGCACCGTCGGGGCAGCTTCCGGTGTTCCCGCGGCTCGCGCCGCGGCCTCGGCGCCGTAGCGGGCGGCACCGAGGGCGACGGCGTGCTTGGGGTCGGCGTCGAGGGCGACGGGCCTTCCCAGCTCAGCCCCCAGCTGCTGGGCGACGATCGGGATGCGTGACGAGCCGCCGACGAGGAGCACGGCCTTGACGCCGGCTGGCTCCACGCCCGCCGACCGCAGTGCTCGGCTCAGCGCCTGCACGGTTGGCGCGAGCGTCGGGGCGATCATGGCTTCGAACTCGGCGCGCGTCAGCCGCACCTCGGTCTGCACCGGCGGGAGGATCACGGGGATGGCGACGTCCGTGTCGGCCGAGAGTGCCTCCTTTGCATCGATGCATTCCTCGCGCAACCGGTACACCGCGCTCAGCGCCGACGGGTCGTCGGGGTCGAGGGCTTCGAGCGCCTCCCGCACCGATCGGGCAACGTGGGTGTACACGGCCTCGTCGAAGTCGATGCCGCCGAGGCGCTCGATGCCCTCCGGCTTGCCGAGCACCTCGAAGCCGTCCGCGGTCTTGCGCAACACGGCGGCGTCGAAGGTGCCGCCGCCGAGGTCGTAGACGGCGATGACGTCGCCCACGTCGACCCGCTCGTTGGCCGCATAGGAGATGGCAGCCGCTTCGGGCTCGGTGATGGTGGTGACCGGTATGTCGCCGAGGTCCGCCTGGGCCACGGCCTGGCCAAGCAGCTCCTGCTTGTACGGGCCCCAGTTGGCCGGGTAGCTGACGGTGACTCCGTCGGGCGGACCACCTTGGCGCTCGCGCACGGCGTCGACCACGAAGCGCAGGAGCTTGGCGGTCAACGCGTCGGCCGAGTACGGCGTTGAGCCGACCACGATGGGCGTGGGGTCACCGAGCCGGCGCTTGAACTCGCGCACCACGCTGTCCGGTTCGAGCGACGCCCGCCGGGCTGCGGCCTCGCCCACGAGGCTCGTTCCGTCCTCTCGCAGGAACAGCACGGAGGGGATGGCGGCGGCGTGGGTCCCCAGCGTCACCACCTCGGCCCGGCCGTCGCGAACGATGGCCGCTGCCGTCCACGTCGTGCCGAGATCCACCCCTACCCAGTAACCCACGGGACGCGAGCGTAGGACGCGGGTGGGTAGCGTTGTCGGTGTCGGCAACGGGGGAGGGTCGTTGAGCTATCGGCTCGGCGTCGATTTGGGCACAACGTGGACCGCTGCGGCAGTGGCGCGCGGCGGGCGCGTCGAGATGGCGGCCCTCGGCAGCCGCGGCGCGGCGGTGCCGTCGGTCATCTTCGTGCGAGAGGACGAGACCATCCTTGTGGGCGAACCTGCCAGCCGACGGGGCCTGACCGAACCCGATCGGGTCGTGCGCGAGTTCAAGCGCCGCTTCGGCGACCCGACGCCGATCCTCGTGGGGGGCACGCCCTACGCGGCGGACGGGCTCATGGCCAAGATGCTGCGGTGGGTCGTCGACACGGTCGCGGCACGAGAGGGAGGTCCGCCCGACGCCGTGGTGGTCACCCACCCGGCCAACTGGGGCCCCTACAAGCTCGACCTGCTGGCTCAGGCCGTTCGGCTGGCCGACGTCGGCGAGGCGGTGGTGATCTCCGAGCCCGAAGCGGCGGCCATCTCCTATGCAGGCAACGAGCGCATGCAGGTCGGTGAGACCATCGCCGTCTACGACCTCGGCGGCGGCACCTTCGACGCGGCCGTGTTGCGCAAGACGGCAGACGGCTTCGAGGTGCTGGGCCGCCCCGACGGCATCGAGCGCCTCGGCGGCATCGACTTCGACGAGGCGGTGTTCTCCCACGTAGCCCGCACCCTGGCCAGCAGCTTCGAGAGCCTCGATCCCGACGACCTGTCCGCCCGCAGCGCGGTGGCCCGGCTGCGCGATGACTGCATCGACGCCAAGGAGGCACTGTCCTCGGACACCGACGTGGTGATCCCAGTGATCCTGCCCGCGGTGCAGACCGAGGTGCGGTTGACGCGGTCGGAGTTCGAGGACCTGATCAGGCCCGCGCTGTCGCCGACGGCCGACGCGCTGTCGCGCGCCCTTGCGTCGGCTGGTGTCCTCATGGCCGACCTGCGCGCGATATTGCTCGTCGGGGGTTCCTCGCAGATCCCGCTGGTCGGCCAGCTCCTCGCCGAGCGCCTCGGCTGCCCGGTGGCCATCGACGCCCATCCCAAGCACACCGTCGCCATGGGCGCAGCCCGGGCTGGTCTCAGCGGCGCGGTCGCCGTGCCCGCCACACCGCTGCTGCCGCCTCCCCCGCCCCCCCCGCCCTCGGGACCCCCGCGTGCAGCACCTCCCGTTGCGTCGCCGTCAGCGTCGCCCCCGGCCGAGCCACCTCCGCCACCGCCGACAGCACCGCAGCCGCCACCACCGCCTCCGCCAGGCGCGTCCGCTCCACCTCCAGCCCCGACCGAACCGTCCGACACCCCCGAGCCGCCTCCCGTCGGTGCATCCACGGGGGATGATGACCGGCGGCGCAAGCGTCGGCGAGTGCTGAGGATCGTCGGCGTGGTGGTGCTCGTGTACCTGGTCCTCTCCGTCGCGGCCCGGGTGGTGGTCAGTGTGACTGACGGCAGCGGCGACGGCGGCGCCGCGTCGTCCCAGGCGTCGCTGGGGTTTGCGGCTCGGGAGTCCGACGCCGAGGTGCAACAGGCGATCGCCGCGGTTCTCGCCGCCGAGCAGGCCTACTACGAGGAGCACGGCGAGTACACGGAAGACCACGCCGAGGAAGACCCACAGAGCTCCGACGCGCCCGAGCGGCTGACGGGAGTCTCCGTCCCTGACGTGGCGACTGACTACGGCTTCTACCCCAGAGAGACCGGCGTGGTCATGTTCTGGATCGGTTACAAGAACGAGGGCAATCAGATCGACGGCGCCTTGTACCTGGGCGTCCTGGCTGGGTCCGAGCGATGCTTCTATGCACGTGCGAACGGAGGGGAGGTCCTCACCGCCGTCAACCTCCTCTGTGACGACGCGACCGAGCTCGAATACTCCAAGGACGCGTGGGAGCTGCCGTGAGACGGCTGGCGATGGTCATGCTCTGCACCTTCGCCGCCTGCGGCGGCGGCTCGAGCGGCGACGGTGGTGGCGAGCAGTTCGGGACGCCCCCGACCGACGGGGCGCCGGCGGCGACGACGGCGTCAACGGCTCCGGCCGCGGCCGGTCGGCTCACGCCGGCGGCCGTGGAGGCATCCGCCACTGCCCCGCCGGGCACCGACGCACGGGGCGTGGTGGTCAGCTACGCGGCGACCAACCTCGTCGACGGCGATCCGTCGACGGCATGGCGGGTACCCGGCTCGGGCCAGGGTGTCGTGCTCACGCTGAAGTTCGCCAAGCCGGTCATCGTCACCCGCATCGGCATCATCCCCGGCTACGCCAAGGTCGACCCGGCCGACGGCAGCAACCGCTTCTTCCAGAACCGCAGAGTGCACCGGGTCCGCTACGGGGCGGTGGGCATCAGCCGCGAGGCCAGCTTCGTCGACCAGCCCGAGCTACAGACGGTCGACGTGGTCTCGAAGCCGAGCACGTCGGTCACGGTGGAGATCCTCGAGTCGACGGCGCCAGGTGACCGGGACTTCACGGCGGTCTCCGAGATCGAAGTCAGCGGCTTGCCGGCGTGAGGTCGTGGTTCGTCGCGATCGCGTGCATCCTCGGCGCGGCCGCGTGCAACGGATCGAGCGACGGCGCGACGACGGTGTCGACGACAACGGCCGTGACCGCCACGTCACCGAGCACATCCACAAGCACGACGACGCTGCCGACGACCACGACGCCTTCGCCACCCCGCTACGCGTTTCCCATCTCGCCCGACCGCGGTGTGTCCTACGGCCGCACCCACGCCGGGTACAAGGCGACGGACGTGTTCGCTCCCTGCGGAGCCGCCTACGTGGCCGTCACCGACGGCCGCCTCGACGACGTGAACCGCGTCGACCGCTGGGACCCGAAGACCGACGACCCCGCGTTGCGAGGCGGGTTGTGGGTGAGCTTCGTGGGCACCGACGGGGTCAGGTACTACGGCAGCCACCTCTCGGCGATCACAGCGGGGCTCGAGACGGGTGGGCAGGTGACGGCGGGGCAGGAGGTCGGGCGGGTCGGCCGCACCGGGAACGCGGCGGACACGCCGTGCCACGTGCACTTCGGGCTGTCACCAGGAACGACTCCGGGCGCATGGGACGTGCGTCGCGGATTGGTGTGGCCCTGGCCGTATCTCGATTCGTGGCGGGAGGGTGGTCAGCGCTCACCCAGGGAAGAGGTTCTTAACTCCGGTTAACCTCCGACTCATGGCCGGCATCACCGCGTACAACGCGTACATCCCCTTCTTCCGCCTGGAGCGCACCCGCATCGGTGAGGCCCTCGGGAGCCTGGGCGGGAAGGGCACCCGGGCGGTGGCGTCCTACGACGAAGACGCCACGTCGATGGCGGTGGAGGCGGCCCGGCCCATCGCAGGACAGGGCGGGTTCGACCAGCTCCTCTTCTCGACAGCAGCGCCGCCTTACCTCGACAAGACCAACGCCACCGCGGTGCACGCCGCCCTGGGGCTGCCCGAGGAGGTGGCGGCCTTCGACTTCGGCGGCGCGGTGCGGTCGGGCTCGGGCGCGATGCGCGCCGGTGTGCAGATGGGATCGACGCTCGTGGTCCTCTCCGACGTGCGGACGGGGTTGCCGGGCGGGGCGGACGAGCGGGACGGCGGCGACGGCGCGGTGGCGTTCCTGTTCGGCGACGAGAACGTGATCGCCGAGCGCATCGGTGGGGCGGCGGCCACGGCCGAGTTCCTCGACCGGTGGCGGATCCCCGGAGACCCGGCCTCGCGCCAGTGGGAGGAGCGCTTCGGCGAGGTCGCCTACGTGCCCCTGGCTCAGGCCGCGCTCACGGACGCGCTGAAGAAGGCCGGGCTCACCGAGGTCGACCATCTCATCGTCACCGGGGTGCACCCGCGGGCCGCCCGCCGTCTGGGTGCGACGGTCGACGACCTCTCGTCGGTCATCGGCAACACCGGCACCGCCCACCGCGGCATCGTGCTGGCCGACGTGCTCGACCGGGCCGAGCCCGGGCAGACCATCGCGGTGCTCACCCTTGCGGACGGCGCCGACTGCAGCATCCTGCGCACGACCGACGCCCTGGCGAGCTACCAGCGCAAGAGCACGGTGCGCGAGCAGATCGAGGCGGGGAACACCGGGCTCGACTACCCGACGTTCCTGACGTGGCGGGGCCAGCTGCACCGCGAGCCCCCGCGCCGGCCTGATCCCACCGCGCCGTCGGCGCCGCCGTCGTTCCGGCGCGAGCACTGGAAGTTCGGGTTCACAGGGTCGCGGTGCGAGAACTGCGGCACCCGTCATCTGCCGCCCGCGCGTGTGTGCGTGAAATGCCAGGCCACCGACCAGATGGCGCCCGAGCGCCTGGCCGACGTCCCCGGAACCATCGCCACCTTCACCATCGACAGGCTGGCGTTCTCGCTCAGCCCGCCCACCGTGGTGGCCGTCGTCGACTTCGACGGAGGCGGCCGGTTCCAGTGCGAGCTCACCGACGTCGATCCCGCCACGGTGAAGATCGGCAACCGGGTCGAGATGACGTTCCGCAAGATCTTCACCTCGGCGGGCGTGCACAATTACTTCTGGAAAGCACGCCCGCAAGGGCGGGCCAATGTGACAGAAAAGCCGAACCAGGAGAACGTCTAATGGCTTCGCATGGGATCCGTGACCGGGTGGCGATCGTCGGCATGGGGTGCACGCCCTTCGGCGAGCACTGGGACAAGAGTGTCGACGATCTCCTCATCGACGCCGCGGGCGAGGCCACGGCCTCGGCCGGCGTGAAGATCGACGACATCGACGCCTTCTGGCTCGGCACCATGGCCTCGGGCGTGAGCGGGCTCACCCTGTCCCGCCCCCTCAAGATCGACTACAAGCCGGTGAGCCGGCTCGAGAACATGTGCGCGACGGGCTCCGAGTCGTTCCGCAACGCCTGTTACGCCGTCGCTTCCGGCGCCATCGACATGGCCATGGCCATTGGCGTGGAGAAGCTCAAGGACTCGGGCTTCTCCGGACTCACGATGGGCCCGCCGCCCAACGACGGCACGTCGGCGACGATGACGGCGCCCGCCATGTTCTCGCTGCTCGCTCCCGCGTACTCCCACAAGTACGGCGTGGACGAGAACGAGATGAAGGACGTGCTCACGCGCATCGCGTGGAAGAACCACTACAACGGGGCGCGCAACCCCCGGGCCCAGTTCCGCAAGGAGGTGGCCAAGGAGGTCATCTGCAACAGCCCGCTGATCGCGGGCCAGCTCGGAATCTTCGACTGCTCGGGCGTGTCGGACGGCTCGGCCGCCGCCATCCTCGTCCGGGCCGAGGACGCGCATCGCTACTGCGAGAACCCGCTGTACGTGAAGGCCGTTTCCTTCGTCGCCGGTCCCGCGGCCGGGCCCATCTCGCCCGACTACGACTACACGACCTTCACCGAGGTCACCCGCTCGGCCGAGGACGCCTACAAGCAGGCCGGCATCGACGACCCGCGCGCCGAGCTGGCCATGGCCGAGGTGCACGACTGCTTCACGCCCACCGAGCTCGTCCTCATGGAGGACCTCGGCTTCGCCGACCGGGGCACGGCGTGGAAAGAGGTGCTGGCCGGCACCTTCGACCTCGACGGTGAGCTGGCCGTCAATCCCGACGGCGGCCTCAAGTCCTTCGGGCACCCCATCGGCGCCAGCGGCCTCCGCATGCTGTTCGAGTGCTGGCTCCAGCTCCGCCAGGAGGCCCCGGCCGACCGTCAGATCAAGTCGGTCACTGAGGGCGGGCGCAAGCTCGGCCTCACCCACAACCTGGGCGGCGCCCCCGGCGAGTGCGTCTCCTTCGTCAGCGTCGTCGGCAGCGAACCCAGCGCCTGACCCGCCTACCCCCACGCGAACTCGCCCGCTTTGTCGACACCACTGACGATAAAGCGGGCGAGTTCGCTCAGGCTTGGGACAGAACGGACAGGGTCTCGGCGTGCAGCAGGCCGTTGGTCGCCACGCAGTGGCCGCCGGTAATCCGGGGGGCGCCGGCCATGTCGGTGAAGGTGCCGCCTGCTTCTTCGATGATGACGCCGAGGGGGGCGAGGTCCCACACGTAGCCGGGCTCGATGGCGATGTCGCACGCGCCCTCGGCCACGAGCACGACCGACCAGAAGTCGCCGAAGCCGCGTGTGCGCCAGCAGCGGCGTGACAGGGCTTCGTAGCCGGGGTTGAACATCACCTCGTCCCAGCCGCAGGAGAGCTGGGCGTCCTCCAGCTTGCTCACCTTGGAGACGTGGATCGGCTCGCCGCCGGTGACGAACGCACCCTGCCCACGAGCGGCCCACCAGCGCCGGCCCAGGGCAGGCGCGGAGACCACGCCGACCTCGACGGTGCCGTCGCGCTCCACGGCGATGAGGGTTGCCCACACCGGGATGGACCGGACGTAGTTGTGGGTGCCGTCGATCGGGTCGATGACCCAACGGGCCCCGCTGGTGCCCTCGATGGTGCCGTGCTCCTCGCCGAGGATGCCGTCGTCGGGGCGCACGTTCGTGAGGTGGTCGCGCAGGATCTGCTCGGCGTGGCGATCGGCCTCGCTCACGAACGTCATGTCCGGCTTGCTGTCGACGATCAGGTCGCGGCGGCGGAAGCTCTCCACCGTCACCACGTCGGCCATGTCGGCCAGCTGCAGCGCGAGCTCGAGGTCGCCGAGGTTCAAGCGAGCGGGGCGCGCGAGCCGGACAGCGCGTCGAGCACCGTGCCGGCGATGCCGCCGCCGTCCAGCCCGAGGGCGGCGTGGATCTGGCCCGCTTCGCCGTGGGGGATGTACTCGACGGGCGTGCCCAGCACGACGACCGCCGGTGGCGTCCCGGGGACGAGGCGACCCAGGGCGTCGGCGATGGCCGTGCCCGCCCCGCCGACCCGGATCCCGTCCTCGACGGTGACGACGAGCGCATGGCGGGCCGCGTCCTCGAGCATGGCGACGTCGAGGGGCTTGACCACCCGCACGTCCCACACCGTCGCGTGCACGCCCTCGGCGTCGAGCTTCTCGGCTGCCTCGAGCGCGGCCTCGACCATCTTGCCGACGGCGAGGAGGCAGACGCCGTCGCCGTCGCGCAGCTTGCGGGCCGACAGACCCGAACCCACGTCGGTCGGGTCGACCTGCCGCGCTGCGCCGCGCGCATACCGGACGACGGCCGGGCCGTCGAGCTCGAGCGCGTCGTGCAGCATGACCTTGAGCTCCTGGGCCGACGACGGCGCGAGCACCGTCATGCCGGGGATGGCGAGCGACAGCGCCATGTCGAGCACGCCGTGATGGGAGGCGCCGTCGGGGCCAGTGATGCCCGCCCGGTCGAGGGCAAACACGACGGGCAGGCCGTGGAGCCCCACGTCGAGGTTGGCCTGGTCGAAGGCACGGCTGAAGAAGGTGGAGTAGACGGCGACGACGGGCCGCAGCCCGCCCATGGCCATGCCGGCGGCGGCGGTGACCGCGTGCTGCTCGGCGATGCCGACGTCGAAGAACCGGTCGGGAAAGCGCTCCTGGAACGGGATCAGGCCGGTGGGGCCGGGCATGGCCGCAGTGAGGGCGACGATCTGCGGATGGCGTTCGCCGAGCTCGAGCATCGCCGAAGAGAAGGCCTCCGTGTAGCCCTTGGGCGCGGCCCATCCGACGGGCGGCCCGGTGAGCGGGTCGAACACCGGCGCGTCGTGCAGGCACTTCTCGTCGTCGTCCTCGGCCGGCGGGTAGCCCCGCCCCTTCTGGGTGAGCAGGTGCACCACGATGGGACCGTCGTGCTCGGCGGCATTGCGCAGCGCCGATTCGACACCGGCGATGTCATGGCCGTCGATGGGCCCGCTGTAGCGCACGCCGAGGCCCTCGAAGAAGGCGATGGGCTCGAGCACCTCGCGGAAGGCGGCCCTGATGCCCTTGATGCTCGATACCGCGATGGGGCCGAGCCCGGGAAGGTCCTTCAGCGCCGACTCGATCCGCCCCCGCACCGCCATGTACGACGGGTTGAGGCGCAGCCGGGCCACGCCCTCGGTGAGACGGGAGATGGTGGGCGCGTAGGAGCGGCCGTTGTCGTTGAGGATGATGACGGCGGGCCTGCCGCTGTGACCGAGGTTGTTGAGCGCCTCGAACGCCATGCCGCCCGTCATCGACCCGTCCCCGATGACGGCAACGACCTTGCGGTCGGCGCCGCTGCTGTGGACGGCGGTGGCCAGGCCGTGGGCGTAGGAGAGGATCGTGGACGCGTGGCTGTTCTCCACCCAGTCGTGCTCGGACTCGCGCCGGCTCGGGTACCCCGACAGCCCGCCCGCCTGGCGCAGGGTGCCGAAGGCGTCGCGTCGCCCGGTGACGATCTTGTGCACGTAGGCCTGGTGGCCGGTGTCCCACAGCACGATGTCGCGCGGGGAGTCGAACACGCGGTGCACGGCGAGCGTCAGCTCGACCGCGCCCAGGTTCGAGCCAAGGTGACCGCCCGTGACGGCGACAGCCCGCACGATGAAGTCACGGATCTCCGCGGCCAGCTCGTCGAGCTGCTCGTAGCTGAGCGAACGGAGGTCCGCGGGACTGGTGATCCGCTCCAGGAGCATTGGAGCCACGCTACCGCCACCCACGGCGGGGTATGCAGTCGACCACACTGCCTGCTCCGCCCGGCGTGGCCAATGCCACAGCCGAGGCCGGGGTAGGGGTCGAGGGCGCCCGGGTACGGTGGGCTGACGTGAGCGACAACGACGGCAACGGTGCGCTTCCGGCCAAGGAGGCGGGCCGCAAGGCGGTCGAGGGCTTCCGCCGAGGGATCGCCTCCAAGGTCGTGGGACTCCTGCGCCAGCGTGATCCCGAGCTGCTGTCGAGCCTCACCGAGGTCGGCGTCGTCAGCCGGGACTGGGTCGAGGGCGGCGAGGGCCCTGTGACCACCTCGGCGCCCATGGAGGTCATCGAGCGCCTGCTCGAGCGGTCGGTCGAACGCCGGCCGTCGCTGCTCGCCAATCTGGGACTCTCGGCCATCCAGGTGCTGTCGGCGCCGAGCGACGGCGACGACCAGCAGGGCACCGCCACCTGTCTCACCGTCGTGTTCACCGACCTCGAGGGCTTCACCCGCTTCACAGCCGAGAAGGGCGACGACGAAGCGAGCAAGCTGCTCACCCGCCACCACCGCACGGTGGGGCCTGTCGTGCGCAGTCGTGGTGGTCGGGTGGTCAAGCGCCTCGGCGACGGATTGCTACTCACGTTCCCGGAACCGGAGGCCGCCGTCCTCGCGTGCGTGGAGATGGTCGCGGCTCAGCCCGCGCCCCTGCGGCTGCGCGCCGGTGCCCATCGCGGTGACGTGGTCGTGACTCGCGACGACGTCATCGGTCACACCGTCAATGTGGCCGCTCGCGTCACTGAGTCGGCCAAGGGCGGCGAGATCCTCGTCACCACTGCGGTGCGCGACGCCGTCGAGGACGGCGTGCCTCAGGTGCGCTTCACCCGGCCGCGCACCAAGGCGTTCAAGGGCGTAGGGACGCAGGTGAGCGTGTGTCGCGTCCAACCCGTGTGAGGGCGCGCGCGATCAGGTAGCCGCAGCCGAGCACGAGCGCCCCGCCGGCCGCGTCGAGCCAGAAGTGGTTGGCGGTCACGACGATGGCGAAGAGAGTCGTCACCGGGTACATCGCGATGAGTGCCTTGAGCCACCGCCGCCCGGTCGTGGGGAAGAGCACCAACGCGCACCACGTCGACCAGCAGAAGTGCAGGCTGGGCATGGCCGCGTACTGGTTGGAGATCTTCTGCATGGTGCCGCTGTCGAAGGACCAGAGGCCGCCGATCTCCTTCAACGTGTCGACGAACCCGTAGCTGGCCGGCATCAGGCGGGGCGGCATGAGCGGGTAGAACGCGTAGCCGAACAGGGCGAGGGCGGTGGCGCAGGCCAGTGTGTTGCGCCAGAGCGGGTAGCGGTCGGGGTCGCGCCGGAAGAGCCAGACCAGGGCGAACACGGTGACCGCGAAGTGGGCGGTGCCGTAGAAGACGTTCCACAACGAGATGAACCACTCGTGGGAGATGAACCAGTCCTGGATCGTCTCCTCGTGGTAGCTCCCGAGGGCCCGTTCCCATCCGACGATCTGCTTGGCGTGGCGGAACGCGACGTCCTTGGCGTCACCCGCGATGCCCCGGTTGCGAATCAGCGTGTAGACGCCGTAGAAGGCGAGCACGTAGATGACCTCGCGCCACCAACGCAGGCGGGACTGGGTCAAGCCAGGATGCGCGACGGACGGGTACCGACGGCGAACGCCGGTGCGCCGAGCAGGCTCACGACGAGGTTGACGCCGTAGAAGAGCAGCCCGAGGGCGATGGCATCGGCGCTGGCCACGCCGAGGCTTCCGAGCAGCAGCACAAGCGCACCCTCGCGCGTCCCCAGCCCGCCGATGGTGACGGGGATCACCTGGATGATGGCGACGACGGGGAAGAAGGCAAGGACGGCGGTCCACCCGATGTCGATGCCCAGGGCCTGAGCCGCGAGGAAGGCGGCGAACATGACCGTCAGCTGGTAGGCGAAGCCCACCACCAGCACTTCGAGCGCGAGCGCGGGTCGGCGCCGGAAGCGGTCGAGGCCGAGGTGCACGGCGCCGGTGAAGCGGCGCCAGCCGTCGTTGGCGGTGAGGCGTCCGCCGAGGGCGGGATGGGCGGCGGCGATGAGCAGCAGCGCGAGGCCGGCGAGGGTGCCGAGGGCGATGAGGAGGCAGAGGCCCACCGCCTCGGGCGCCTCACGACGCAGGCCGGGGTTGGCGATCACCGCGCCGAGCGTCAGCACTGGGAGCACGAGCCAGCCGGTGAGGCGCTCGATGACCACGGACGCGAAGGTGCCGGGCGTCTCGCCGTTGGTGGCCGACAGGCGGGTGACACGCAGCACGTCGCCGCCCACGGTCGACGGCAGCACGTTCCCGACGAACAGGCTGGCCAGGTAGTGACGCAGCAGGGTGGGCAGCGGCGCCCGCAAGCCGACGGCCGCCAGCACCCGTTGCCAGCGCACGGCGGACAGGACGACACCGACGAAGGTCACGGCGACCGCGGCCACCAGCCACCAGAGGCGATGCAGTCGCACCACCGCGCCCAACTCCACGCGGGGCACGAGGATCGCGAGGATGATCGCGCTGGCAAGCAGCCGCAGCGCGCCGATCATCCGTGCTCGCCCTCTACCTGCCAGCTCGCCCGACCCTTCCACCGACTGCCCCTCCCGCGAAACCGCCCCCTAGGTTACCTGCCGTGCGTGTGCTGTTGATCACCGCGGCTCTCATGGCAATGCTGGGGGTGGCCTGTGGTTCTGAGGACGGCGCCGGGCCCCGCGGCAGCGCCGAGACCGTGGTCGGACGCGCCCCCGAGGTGACCGAGGCGGCAGGCCGGGCCAAGGTCGCGAGCTTCGCACCGAGCAGGCAGGCCGACGGCACCGTCGACCTGCGCACCGGAGCAGCCCGGGTGAAGGAGAAGGGTCCCGGGGCCGCCAACGCGTTCTTGAGCGATCCCGCGCTCGCCATCGACGTGGTGCGGGGCGCGGTTCGGATCGATACCTTCGGCGGGGTGGGGGTCCAGGGTGTGGGGACGATGATGTACGAGATCGACGTGGACCCGGCCAAGGCGGTGGCCGCGGCACCGATCACGCGTCGCGACCGTCTCGCCGAGGTCCTGCCGGCCAAGTCGTTCTACGCCGACGTGTTCGTCGACACCCAGGGCCGCATCCGCCGGGTGCTGCTGCCCGTCGACCTCACCGTGCCCCGCCAGTACGGGGATTCCAAGATCACCAACCAGGAGATGACGGTGGACTTCTACAGCTTCACCAACAGCCCATGAATGGTCACGGCGGCGAGCTGACCCTAGCCACGCTGGCGGGCTATGGCGTCCGTGAGATCTTCACCCTGTCGGGCGGGCACATCTTCCCGTTCCTCGACGCGTGCGTGAAGGCGGAGACGCGCATCTACGACGTGCGTCACGAGCAGACCGCGACCTTCGCAGCCGAGGGCATGGCCAAGCTCACGCGCCGGCCGGGCGTCGCCGTCCTCACCGCAGGCCCGGGAATCACCAACGGTGTGAGCGCGATGACGACCGCTCACTTCAACGGCGCGCCGCTCGTCGTCCTCGGCGGCCGCGCCCCGCAGGCCCGATGGGGCGCGGGGTCGCTGCAGGAGCTCGACCACGTCCCCATCGTCTCGTCCATCACCAAGCTGGCAGCGACGGTGACCGCGACGGCCGACATCCCCAAGCTGGTGAACGAGGCGGTCACGACCGCGCTCTCGTCCCACCGCGGCCCCGTCTTCCTCGACTTCCCCCTCGACGTGGTGTTCGCCAGCGCGGACGCCGACGTGCCGGCGGCCGTCGTGCCGCGTGGCGCCGACCCCGATCCCGACGAGGTGGCGCGCGCCGCCGCCCTCATCGCCGGCGCGGAGCGACCCGTGCTCTTCGCGGGCAGCGACGTGTGGTGGGACGGGGCGTGGGAGGCCCTGCGCCGCTGCGTCGAGGAGCTGCGTGTGCCGACGTTCGTCAACGGCCTGGGACGGGGCACCATCCCCGCCGACCACGAGCTCGTCTTTTCACGAACCCGCGGCACCATCAAGTCGGAGGCCGACGTGGTCGTCGTCGTCGGCACCCCGCTCGACTTCCGTCTGTCGTTCGGCTCCTTCGGCAGCGCGCAGGTGATCCATGTCTGCGACAGCCCCGAGAGCAGGGCGGCCCACGCCCAGGTGGCAGCCGCGCCGGCTGGCGACCTCACGACGATCCTCGACGCCTTCGCATCGTTCGCGGGTGACCGCAAGGACCATGAGCCGTGGATCGCCAAGCTGCGCGACGAGGAGCAGGCCAAGCGGGCCGCCGAGCGGGCCGACCTGGACGCCGACACCGATCCCATCCACCCGGCGCGGATCTACGGCGAGCTGAACCGCAGGCTCGACCGCGACGCGGTCGTCATCGGCGACGGCGGCGACTTCGTCTCCTACGCCGGCAAGTACGTCGAGTCCTACCAGCCCGGGTGCTGGATGGATCCCGGCCCGTACGGGTGTCTCGGCACCGGCCTCGGCTACGCCATGGCCGCGCGCGCCGCCCACCCCGACCGTCAGGTCGTGCTCCTCCTGGGTGACGGTGCCGTCGGCTTCAACGGCATGGACTTCGACTCCCTCGTGCGCCACGGCCTGCCCGTCGTCGCCGTCGTCGGCAACAACGGCATCTGGGGGCTCGAGAAGCACCCCATGCGCGCCATCTATGGCTACGACGTGGCCGCCGATCTGCAGCCCGGCTGCCGCTACGACGACGTGGTCAAGGCCCTCGGCGGCGCGGGCGAGACCGTCGAGCACCCCGCCGACCTCGGCCCCGCCCTCGACCGCGCCTTCACCGCCGGCGTCCCCTACCTCGTCAACGTCCTGACCGACCCCGCCAACGCCTACCCCCGCTCCAGCAACCTCGCATAGACGGGCAGGAGATCCGATATCCGTCTCGAAGTCTGATTCGGGTAGCGCACTGGGGGTGGGTGAGTGGCGTTGCAGGTTGGCGACGGGAGGGCTCGATCGGTGGTCGAGCCGACGCGCACGTCGGACCCTGCCCACGATGTGTTCGGCTCGCTCTATCAGGAGCATGCGTCCCGTGTCCGAGCACTTGTACGGCGCCGGATACGAGACAACGGGCTCGTCGAGGACATCGTGCAGGAAACGTTCGTTCGTGCCCACCGGGGCATCGCGCACTTCGACGATGACCGCTCACCGTGGCCATGGCTCGCGACAGTGGCGCGCAACCTCTGCATCGATGCTGCGCGGCAACGGGCCCGGGTCAGAGAAGACCTCTGTGCCGAGCTTCCTCGGGCCGTCCTGGCTCGGTCGGATGCGCACTCCGACCCCCACGCCCGCCTCATGGATCGGAACCGGTTGCGCGGGCTGAAGGAGGCGATGTCGAGTCTCTCCGACAAGGAGCGGCGGGTGCTCCTGATGAGGGAGGTCGATGGGTTGTGCTACGACGACCTGGCCGAACTCGAGGGTCTGACGCTGGACGCGATCAAGTCGATGTTGAAGCGTGCCCGACGAACCGTACGCGCGTCATACGCCGCCCTGGCTGACTCGCGAGGCTTGGCGGGTATCGCCGGGCTGACGGCCAACGCCATGGCCCGTGCGCGCAACCGTCTGGGGCGTGTGCCCCACGCCGCCTCGGTGTGGAGCCGCGTCGGCTTGCCCCTCGAGGCCATGGCGTCAGCGGTTGCGGCCACGCTCATGGTGACGACGGCGGTCCTTGTCGGCCCCGGGGACGTGCACCCTGGTGGCGGATCGATCGGCAACGCCACTCGTGTGGTGCGTCCAGGGGTCGAGCAGCGGTCGGTGGGCCCGACGGAATCGGCACCGCGCGGCGGCTCGAGGGCCACACCGAGCCCTGGCGGGTCCAAGGCGTCGCTCACCGCGGCCCGCGCCGCGGGGGCCGGGCCGATCGATGCTGGGGCCGACACCGCGTTTCGCCGTGGCGAGAACCTCACGCTGAACGCCAAGGTCTTCGCCAAAACCCCCGCGAGGCGGGACCCGCTGGAGGGCGGCGGTTGGGCTGACATCGAATGCATGAAGAACGAAGTGCGAGAGACGGCGTGTGGCGCTGTCGATCTGATACCGGAACCCGGCGGCTGAAACCGAGGAGCCTCAGGCATGGATGCTTTCGATCACAACCGCACGGGATGGTGGGTCCGCGCAGGTATCGGGTTGGCGGTTTCGGCCTGCGTCCTCCTCGTGTCGCTGGGCTTCTTCCCGGCGTCAGCGATCGCCCAGGCCTGCGCGGTGACGGGTGCGCCCGAGGCTGGATGTCCGGTGGAGTCGCCACCGGTCAGTCCGCCGCCGCAAACCAGAAACGATTGTTTTGGGGTCTACGTCGGCGGCGTGCGCTACCAGAGCTGTCCGCCGCTGCCCATCGTCGTCTCGTTGCTGCCGACGGTGCTCGACGCGATAGACGATCTCATCCACAACCGATCCTGACTCCGAGCGTCGCGTAGAGGGGCCTCGCGCGGCTGACACTTTTTGGCCGGGCGGTCGTACTGACGGGTGATGCACGCGACGGTCCTCGACACCGAGATCAGCTGCCTCTCTTTCGCCGGCGTCAGCGTGTCGGTGGACGCGCCGCACGACGTGCTGGCGATGGTCCACAGGGAGTTCGGCCCGGCGCCGCCAGAGTCGTCGTTGGTAGCAGCCTGGCGTGTCGTCGTTCGCTACGAGCCGGACCCCGAGGCCTGTGCTCGCGGCGTCCTGCAAGCCGAGGAGCACCTCCTCATCGCCAACGACCTGGGTGCCAACCGGGTGCTCTGGGGTGGCCCGGGCGGAGCGGCTGTGCGTGTCTACGAGGGCGGGGTCGGGTTCTCCCAGAGCCGGGACGGATCCACCCTCGTCGTCGTCCGCGACCACGCCGCCGCGGTCTGGGTCGTTCGATCAGAGATCTGCGCAGCGGTCATGACCTCGCTGGCCGCAGCCTCGTGGACCGTGTTGCACGCCGGAGTGGTGGCTTCTGATTCGGGCCGTGGCGTCGTGATCGCTGGACCGAAGGGCGCCGGGAAGAGCACGACTTCGTTGTTGGCCTGGCACTTCGGGTACCGGTTGCTGACTGACGAGGCGTGCTTCTTCACGGAGCGGGACGTCCGCCGTGTGCACGGGCTGCACCGCCGACCCGCCGTGTCGGCGAGCACGGCCCGGGCCTACGGATTCGACGATCTGCGCCTGGGTCCTCAGCTGCTCGGAAAGCGCCTGGTCAACCTGGAGTGCGATCCGGTGGGTGACTGCTGGCTGGAGGCCGTCATCTTCCCGCGCTTCGAGGAGGGTGGATCAGCAGCGTTCGACCTGATGTCCCCAGAAGCCTCCGACGACGCGCTGCAGACGGTGCTGACCAGTGCGCCCAGCGACGCGACCTCTGCCCTGGACGCCCTGATCGCTGCGGTGCCGTTCTACACCTGGCGATACGGCAGGGACCTACCTCAGAACGCAGAGGCGCTTCGAACCGAGCTCGGCGAGATCGTCGGTCCGCCGAAGGAGCCGCGCTGATGACGGCAACGGAGAACCTGTCGAGAGTCGAGCTGCCGGCCACCGAGTGGCTGCTCGGGCGGCTCGATGTTCCGGTCGTCGGATTGATCCATCACGGGTCCACTGCTCTCGGTCTGGGCAACGAGCGTTCCGACATCGACATCCTCGCGCTCAGCCATGCCGCGGGTCGCCGGCCGCTCCAGGTCGTTGGGTGGGAGCGATCGGTCCATGTCGACTACCGCAGGCCCAGCGACCTTGATCCCGAGCAGTTGTCCGAGCTCCTGCTCTCGAGGATGTTCGACACCAACTCGATCGTGACTCGGATATCGACGGGCATCGTCGTCTTCGACACCGACGGCGTGGCCGCCGCGCTCGTCGGCCGGTTCCGCGACTGGCGCCTGCCTGAGCTGGTGGCCAAGAAGCTGGTGCTGGAGGTGCTCGGCTTTCTGAACGACGTCTCGGGGGCGTTGGGTGACGACGAAACCGAGACAGCTGACGTCCTGCTGCGCCTAGTGGCCCACTCCCTGGCCAAGGCCGCGCTGATCGACGCCGGTGTCCACGTCGTGGCCCCGAAATGGCAGTACCGGCTCCTGGAGCGGCACGCCCCGGTGGCCGCACGTGGCTTCCTCGAAGTCGCCGGACTCGGCGCGGCGCCGTCGGCGCTGACCGCCAGGTACGCCGCGGCCCGGGCTTGGCTGCGAGAGATTCGTGACCGGTTCGCGCTGCGCGCCGCCACGGGGGACCTGGCGTGAACCGGCTCCTCGTCAGGCGCCCCCAGATCCTCGGAGTGAGGTCCGATGACGCTTTCCTTGTCTTTGACCCCCGGACAGGTGCGGCCATGCGGGCACCCGCGGAGCTGTCGGACCATTGGTCGGAGCTCGCCGCGGGCATCGACCCTGCGCTGCTGCCCGAAGCGGCGACGACATCGCTGTTGCGCCGGGGCGTTGTCCGGCTCGTAGAACAGCGCGGCGACCTGTCGCGGCCGGACCGCGGAGCGGCGCCGCCATTCCGCCGCTCGGCCCAGCCGAGGG
This sequence comes from Actinomycetota bacterium, assembly GCA_041166245.1. GTDB lineage: Bacteria > Actinomycetota > Acidimicrobiia > Acidimicrobiales > JAFATL01 > JBEEFP01. The sequence continues at coordinate 32,353 of JBEEFQ010000071.1, forward strand.
TCGAGCTCGACTGTCCCGAGTCCGACCAGCTGCTCCTCCGGGGCCTGCTGGGGCACGACCACGCCGGTCCCGGACCTGCCCTCAGGATCGAGCTTCGTCGGCGACCGTGTCGTGTCCTGCCACAGGGCTTTGCGCGAGTCGGTGTCGGGCGGGACTTCGAGGTGTTCGAGCAGGACGCCGCCATGTTGCTCCGGGGCTCGGGCTGGACCGCCGGACTCGAGATCGGCGCGGATGGGGCCAGGTTGCGCGCTACGTACGAGGACGCGCTCGAGACTGTCCTCGAACCGCTCGTGAAGCTGACCGACGACGCGCTGGCGTGGCTCTACGAGCACCACCGGTTGGGAGTGACGCTCCACGCGTCGGGCATCGCTCTCGGGACGGCAGGCGTGGCCCTGTGCGGCGACTCGGGGATGGGGAAGACCTCTCTCGCGGGAGCTCTCGTGCGATCGAGCGCCGCCTGCTGCTCGCTCGGCGACGACCTCGTGATCGTCACCACTGCGAACGCGGCAGCGCCGATGATGCGGCGGGCACCCTCGGCGCGGTTCACGCGCAACGGCACTGGTCCGCGGCGCCTCGAGCCGACCGCAGCCTTTTCGGGTCGCGTCGAGCTGCGCATGGTCTGCCTGCTGTCGAGGGTCTCCTCACTGCGAGTCGACGTGAGCGAGGTTCCCGCGCAGGCAGCGTGGGCGACCCTCATGCGTTCGCGGGCCGCCAGTCGGCGGTACGTCGCCACCGCGGTCCGGCGCCGGGATCGTGCGCTCGACGAGTGGGTCGCGACCGAGCTGTTGCGCCTCTGCCAAGACGTCGAGACGGCGACCGTCGTGATCGGGGAGGACCAAGTCGGCCGCGCCGCCCAAGCGGTCCTGGCGCGGGTCGCGCCCCCCGAATCCCGTAGGGAAGCACAACGTCCATCACCGGAAGGGAGGTGAAGCGCATGACCACGTCCGATCGTTCCGAGCCGGGCCGGGAGATCCCGGCATGGGAGCTCGTGGACCTTGACGAGCGGCAGCTCCCGCAGCTGCTCAACGCCATCAAGGCCTGGATAGCCAGCATCAGCTAGCCCACTCACGAAGAAAGGAAGCGACATGGAGCAGGCGAGCTGTCGCACCGATGGGTGCATCGACTCGATGGCGACGTGGGACCTGGTCGATCTCGACGAACGGCAGTCCCCGATCGCGAAGCTGATCTTCGACGCCGTCCTCGAGTGGGTCATCAGCTGAGAAGCGGGCCACCGGTTCCAAGGACCGCAGCAGAACAGCACGACGGGAGCATCGGATCGGTCGCCCCGTTTCGAATTGCTCGACGGGCTGTCCCAAGAAGCTCATCAAACAACTGACTGGGAGGTCACGTGAAGCCCATCAACTGCAGCGAGTCGGCCTGGAGGCTCGACGACCTGGACGAACGCCAAGCGGCGATCTGGAAGGAGATCGGCATCGCCGTCCTGGCGTGGGTCATCAGCTGACTCGGATCCTGGGGAGGGGCGTCGGCGGCGCCCCCTACCCGACACAGGGAGACCACATGACTTCCTCTATGACAACCGACCCCCCTGCTGGTGCCGCTGTGGTGCGGCACGAGCCGGGCGCAGCCGTTGGAGACGTGAAGGTCGATGGGCGGCCCGTCCTGGGCTTCGTCGGCCGCGAACGCTTCGTCCTGCTGACCGAGCAGCAGCAACGAGTGTGGAGCCTGATCCCGGCCCACGGCTGTTCGACCGCCGAGTTGCAGGAGCATTACGAGGCGGCTTCGGACGACGCGGGCGACTGGATCCCCCGTTTCCTGAGCGAGCTCCGGAGCCGGGGCTTTCTCGCAACGCCGGATGGGCCGACCGAGGAGGTTCGAGGCGAGCCGGCCGTGATGGTGAGTGCGCAGCCGAGCCGGCTCCTGGCTGACGTATCGATTCGCCTGCCCGGCAGGCTCCGCGAGGCGCTGGAGCTGGTCGGTCGATCGGCCGCGTTGAGCCGTGGTGCGCTTGCGGCCCAGGCGGCCCTGGTGGTCGTCGCGGTCGTGGTGCACGGACGGGACGTTCTGCGAGGCCCCGGCACGGCCATGGCAGGGTTGGACCTCGTCCACGTCGTGGCGGTCTACGGACTGTTTGTCTTGACGGCGGTCGTGCACGAGCTGGGCCACGCCTTGGCGATGGCGCGTTATACCGACGCCCCGCGTCGAGGCGGCCTGATGGTGCGGTACGTGCTCTTCGTCGGCTTCTACGTGCGAACCACGGGCGCGTGGGCGCTGCCTCGGCGACAGCGCGTCATCGTTGGCCTCGCCGGACCGTGGCTCAACTTCGTATGTGGAGCGCTCCTGTTCTTCTCCGGCCATGCCGTCCAGGGCGACGAGGGGGCAACCCTCGTCGCGGCCGGGTCCCTCAGCGTGCTGGTGGGCGCGCTCAACCTCTTTCCGTTCTTCTTGAAAACGGACGGCTACTACGTCCTCAACGACCTGCTCGAGACGTCCAACTGGAGGCGCCGTGGTTCCAGCATTGCGCTCGCGATCGTCCGGCGCTCCCGCCCCATCGGCTCGTTGAGCCTCCGCGACCGCATCATCGTCTGGGCCTTTGTGCTGCAGGCCGGCTTCTGGCTGTTTCTGTTGCACCGGGTGAGCCATGGCCTCTCGCGGCTGACGGGGTTGTCGCCGGTCGCCGTCGTCCTTGTGTTGGTCGGTGTTCCTCGCCTGGGTCCACTCGGTCGCTACGTTCGAGCTCGGCTTGCGGTCCGGCGCCAGGGAAGGCCGACATGACCCGTCGGGTCATCGCCGTTGCCGCCCTCATCGCCGCCTTCCTCGCTGGAGTGCCGATCACGTTCACGGCTGCGGCCGCTGCAGCGGCGGGTCCCCCCGTCCTCGCTGTCATCAGCACCGGTCTGGACGTCGGTCACGAGCAGTTCGCCTACGGCGGGCCGTTGGACACGACTGACCAGATCGTCGCATGGTGGGACTTCACAGCCACGGTCGCGCCTTTGCACGAGCCGGACGTCGGACAGATCTGGGACTCCGCGGTGCCGGACCCGTATGACACCGTCGGTGAAGGGACCGCGGCGACATCGCTCGCGGCCGGCGCGGGCCGGTACGGCGACGCTACGCCGGCGTTGGCGCCCGGCGGTCAGGTGGCGGTGGCCCGGGTGTGTCAGGAGACGGTGTGCGACGGCAAGCTGTCCGTCGCGATCCGATGGGCGGTCGACACCGTCCAGGCGGACGTCGTGTTGGTGACGCCGGGCTACAGCACGCCTTTCCCGGCGGAGCTCAACTACGTGGACGAGGCCGTGCGCTATGCCCGGGAGCATGACGTGCTGGTCGTGGCCGGCCAGAGCTTGGGCTCCCGAGCGACGCCTGCCGAAGGCTCCGTCGGCGCGACGAACTCGTTGGTGAACGCGTCGTCGGCGCTGCTTGTCGGGGCCGCGGACGATGCTGCGTGGTCGAGCGGTCGAGAGCTCGTGGTCCCGGCCGGATTGTCGGCTGCATCGACATCGTGCGCGGCTTGTTACGCGCCGGCGGCCGGACGGACGTACAACCCGCTGGCCGGCGGTTCCTCCGTGCCTGGGTACGTGGCGGGCATGGCCCTGCAAGCCCGTGCCGAAGCCCAGGCCGCCGGTAGGCCGGCCGACGCTGACCGCATCGAGACGCTTTTGAAATGGAGCGCACGCGACACTGACGCCAGCCCGGCGACCGAGGGCTACGGCATCCTCGACCGCCCTGCGTTCGACGACGACGTCGTGCCGCACGCGAGGGGAGGAACCCTTCCTGGTCGCCCGGCCCCCGATGTCAACGCCATATACGTCGAGCGGGTCGCTGGTCCGGCCCACGACGCGTGGACCGAGACGCTGGACGAGGAAGGGCTCAAGCTCCTTGTCCCGACCCCCCAGCCTGCGGGTTCGGGTGCTGGTCGCATCGCACCTGGCTCGGTGCCCGGGCGGACGGAGGTGGAGTCATACGCCGTGGCCCTGCAGCCGGGTGACGTCTTTGCGGTCGCCCTCTCCTTGGCCGCCGCCAGCGAGCCCGTGCCCGGCACCAACGACGTCGACCTCTTCGTCTTCGCTGGACGAGGTCCCACCTTCACCGGCAGAGACATCCTCGCCAAGTCCGCGAACGGGCCCGGGGCGGACGAACACGTCGAGTACCGGGCCGTGGCCGCCGGGTGGGTGACGGTCGCGGTCGTGGGCTCGGTCGTGACAGGTGACCAGGACGTGGTTCTGGCCGGGCGGTCCTGGCCGGCGCCGAGCCTGCTCAGCTCCGCACCCGTCCAGATGCAGCTGCAGCTCAGCGACGAGCGATTCTACGTGGGCACTTCCTGAGGGCGTGGGCAAGCGGGGTCATGAGCGAGTCTTCGTCCAACCTCTCCCAAAGCCGGCCAAATCGCCCGTAAGGAGCGGGGTTTCCTCGCCGTTAACTCACAGCTAGCGGCAGGAACTGGTGCCCAGACCGGAGAAAAGCCACTCCGAGGGACAAGGCGGGCGTGTTCGATGCCATCCCATGGCGCGGACGGGAAGGATGGGCAGTGACGTTGGAGCGACGGCGGGGGGGACGGAAATGGGTCCCGCTCGTTTCGGTGGCGGTGGCGTACGTGATGATCGCCACGCTGCTGCCCAACCCGCTGCGGATCCCGACCGACGAGGCGACCGCCACGGCGGAGTTCGCGCCCGTCGTCGGCAAGCGGACGAACCAGTCGGGCGGGAGTCTCTCCGAGACGGGCTTCGCCTCGAGCGAGGGGCTGGGCTCCGGCGGCGACGGACTCGGTGAGTTCGGCCTCGGCCTCGACAACCCGCTGGCCCAGCTGCCCAGCCCTGTCAGCCGGCCCCGCCAGAAGACGTGTTACGGCGATCCCCCGCGCCAGGCAGAGGATCCGCTGTCCCCGCCATGTGTGGCGTTCTTCGAGGGTGACAACGGGGGCGCCACCTACCCGGGCGTCACCGGCGACAAGGTCACCGCGGTGATGTACGACGGCCTGTCGGACATCCCCGACGGCGAGGACATGTGCAAGCCCTACAGCGACGAGGACAGCCTCTCCACGCGCACGCTGAAGGCGATGCAGAACTACTTCCAGAAGCGCTACCAGACCTACGGGCGTCGCGTCTGCATCGTCAAGCAGGCCGACTCGGGAGTCGAGGACGTCAATCGCAAGGGTGACGCCATCAAGACGGTGCAGGAGTACAACCCGTTCGCGGTCATGTCCTTCGCCGAGCCCAACGACGACGAGTACCTGAAGCAGATCTCGAAGCAGGGCGTCACCAGCTTCGGTCTGAACTTCTTCCAGCCCCAGTCGTACTACGAGCAGAACTCGCCCCTGGCCTTCTCCTTCTTCGACACGCGGGAGGAGCACGCGGAGATCACCGCTGCCTACATCTGCGAGAAGCTCATCAAGAACAAGGTCACCCACACCGACGACCCGACTCTCCGCGGCCAGACCCGCCGGGTCGGGCTCATCTACAACACTGGCGCGGAGTCGGCCGGCGGCGAGGATATGGCCCCGGAGATCAAGCGGCGGGCCAAGCAGAAGTGCGGGTTCGAGTTCGCAGCCGAGTTCAAGTACCCCTACGACGCGACGACCTCCGGCGGCGCCGGCAACTCCCAGGCCATCGCCGACATGCGCAACAAGAACATCAACACCGTGTTCATGATGAGCTACGCCGACGCCATCCTCCTGGCCCAGCAGACGGCCAGCAACTCCGCCTACTTCCCCGAGTGGTTCGTCAACTCCACGTCGGTGCTCGACGTCGGCCCGGTGGCCCGCGTCTTCTCCGACCCCAGGCAGAAGACCTTCGGCGTGTCGCTCCGGTGGCGTACGCCGGGCATCAGGGAGACGTTCTGGTACCAGGCGTACCAGAGCGAGCAGCCCAACACGCTGGCCGAGGCCCGTTGGGGATTCAGCTGGTACTACCTGCTGCTCAACCTCTTCACCGCGGTGCAGGCCGCCGGGCCCAAGCTCACCCCGGACGCCATCGCCCGAGGCATGTTCACGTTCAAGACCGACCAGCTGGACAATCCCTACGTGCCGAGCGGGGAGTACGGCGAGCCCGCCGACTACGCGTTCGTGAGCTCGTACATGGAGTTCTTCTGGGACCCGCGGGGAACGCCGCCGGACGGCAATCCCAGCGAAGGGTGCGTTCGCGTCACCAACGAAGGTCGCCGCTTCAGACCGGGCGGCGTCGGCAGTGACGAGAGCGGCTTGTTCAACCCGGCATCACCTTGTACCGCTGACATCCGCCTGCTCCAAGACGGAGTGGGCGCTTAAGCCCCGGAGGAATCGTGGCCACTCCTACCAACAACCGTCTCAGGTCCAGAGGCCCGCGGCCGCCGCGCCGGGGGCCGAGCGGTATCGACCCGACCGAGTTCAGCCGCAACTTCGAAGCGGTCGTGAGCAACGTGATGGAGGTGATCCAGGGCAAGGAGGACGTCGTGCGCCTTGCCCTGGTGGCCATGCTGGCCGAGGGCCATGTGCTCTTCGAGGACGTGCCTGGCACCGGCAAGACGGTCATGGCCCGGGCCCTGGCCCAGTCGATGAATGCCATCGCCCAGCGCATCCAGTGCACGCCCGACATGCTCCCCGGTGACATCACCGGTTCGTCGATCTACGACGCGAGCAAGGGCGAGTTCACCTACATGCCAGGGCCGGTGTTCGCCAATGTGCTCCTGTCCGACGAGATCAACCGAGCCACGCCGAAGACGCAGTCGGCCCTGCTCGAGGCCATGGCCGAGCGCAAGGTGACCGTGGACGGGACGACTCGTCTGCTGCCGCGCCCGTTCCTCGTGCTCGCCACCCAGAACCCGGTGGAGCAGGCGGGCACGTTCCCGCTTCCTGAAGCCCAGCTCGACCGCTTCCTGTTCAAGCTCTCGGTGGGCTACCCCGACCGCGACGCGGAGCAGCGGATCATGCTGAGCAACTCCCGCCAGCTCGCCATCGAGGACCTCGGCTCCGTGGTCGACACGCCGGTGATCTCGCAGATGATCGAGTTCGCGACCGACATCGAGGTCTCCGAGGCCGTCGGCTACTACATCGTCGACCTGGCCCAGGCGACGCGTGCCGACACCGCCCTCATCCTCGGTGCCTCGCCGCGGGCGCCCATCGCCCTGCTGCGCGCCGCCCGCGTGCTGGCTGCGAGTGACGGGCGCAACGACGTGTACCCCGACGACGTGCGTCACGTCCTCAAGCCGGTGATGGCCCACCGCCTGATCCTGGCGCCGGACGCCGTGCTGCGGGGCGAGACGGTGGACGCCGTCCTCGACCGCGTGCTCGGCCGCGTCAAGGCGCCGCTCATGGCCGACGTCACCGGCAAGTCACCCGCGGCCCGCTGAACCTCCACTGATGCGCCGCCGTCTCCTCGAGCTCTCAGACCGGTTGCGGGCCAACCTGGCCCTGCGCCGGATCTCGTCCGTCATCCGGACGCTCGAGCGGCGTGCGGGCATCACCCGCACGGGCGAGGTCGGCATCGTGCTGGCGGTGCTGCTCTGGTTGATGGCGCGCGTGTTCGCCGGCGTCACGCTCTACCTCGTCGCCTACGGCGCGCTGCTGCTCATCGTCGTGTCGTGGCTCACCGTGCGCCGTCGCCTTCCGCTGGAAGGGGGGCGCACCGAGCTGCGGGCGCGCGCCCGAGTGGGCGAGGTGCTGACGGTCGGGCTGGAGCTCCGGGCCCGCCGCCGTCTGTCGACCATCGTCTTGGAGGAGGCGTTGCCGGAGAAGCTCGGGGATCCCGTGCGCCTGCCGATCGCCAGCATCGCGGGCGGTGAGGAGGTCACCCACGAGTACCGGTTGGCCTGCACGCGGCGCGGCGCCTACACGGTCGGTCCGCTCGTGGCGCGCTGGGGTGATCCGTTCGGGGTCTGCCAGCGGGAGATGGTGCTGGCCGAGCCCTTCGAGGTGCTGGTGCACCCGGCAATCGAGAACGTCAGCGACCGCCCGCTGACCCGGCAGTTCGAGGACCCGCCCATCCGCCCGCCCGTCTCGAAGCCCTGGCCTTCTGGGCTCGAGTTCTACGGCATGCGCGAGTACGTGCGGGGCGACGACCTGCGCCGCATCGTCTGGCGGGCGACGGCTCGCACCGGCAAGGTGATGGTGCGCGAGGCCGAACAGGGGATCACCGACCGCATCACCATCCTGGTCGACTCCGACCGCACGTACCACGGTCGGGAGACACCCTCAGAATCGTTCGAGGCCGCCATCAGGGCGGCGGCGTCGCTCGGCGTCAAGCATCTGGGCGAGGGCTACAGCGTCACGGTCGAGGCCAACGCGGGCCCGGTCACGCGGGCGCTGCGCGGCGCAGGCTCGCAGATCCGCATGCTCGACGCGCTCGCTCGGCTCGACATGGACCGTGAGCCGTTGACGTCGAACATCATGCGCCGCGTCTCCGACCCCCGGTCGGACGCCCACAACATCCTCATCACCCCCCGGCTCAAGCCGGCCGACGCCGCCCAGCTGCGCATGTTGTTGAACCGTGGCCTGTCGGTCCTCGTGATCGCCCTCATGTGGGACGACGAGGCGAGCGAGACGCTGAACACGGCGGCCGCGCTGGGGTGCCAGGTCGTGGAGCTCCGGCCGGGCCAGAGCATCGCCGCCGCCATGTCGATCGAAGTCGGAGCGGGACAGCGACTGTGAGCCACCGGTGACGGCCACGCTCGATCCCACGACCGAAGAGGTCGTTGCCCCGCCTCGCGGGGTCGGCCCCGGTTCGGCGGGCGCGCCACCGCGAGGCACAACGGATGACGAAGACCTCGAGGAGATCGGGCCGGTCCTGCGGCCTGCCATCGCCGCCGCCCTGACCTCAGCGGCCGCGGGTGTGCTCGCGGGCGGCATGTTCGTCGGCGTCGCGCCGCGCGTGTGGGCCATCCTCGGCGCGGTCGTGGGCGTCGCCGCCGCGTGCTGGTTGGCCCGGCGGCGCGACATCACGCCGGTCAACCAGCTGGTCGCCGCGGGCATGGTGCTGGGTGCCGGCATCGTGGCCCTCGCCGTCTTCGACACGGGCAGCGTCGGCAGCCTGCCGAAGCTGGTCGGCGAGGCCGTCGCCAGCGGGAAGCTGCGCCAGCCCCCGGCCCCGTTCGAGCCGGGGTGGCGGCCGCTCATCGTCTGGGTGCTGGGCGCGGTGGGCTTCGGCGCGGCGTGGGTCGGCGTGGCCCTCCGCAAGCCAGGCCCGGCCATGCTCGTGCCCCTGCCCTTGGTGGCCTTCGCGGCAACGGGCCAGCCGGACTACGCGGCCGTGGCCAGCGGCGTGGTGGTGTTCGTGCTGTTCGCGGCCGCTCTGGCGGTGGTGTTCCGCGCCGACGGCGGCGACGGCGAGAAGATGCCGGTCAGCTTCGAGCTCAAGCGTGCGTTCCGGGCCGCGCCGCTGGCCGTCATCCTCATCGTGGGGCTCGTCGCCCTGAGCCAGACCGACTTCTTGTTCCCGAAGCCGCTCTACGACCCGGCCGAGCAGGCGCAGAAGCCCAAGACAACGCCGCTGTCCGAGGTCGAGGACCGCATCCTGTTCACCGTCGTCTCCAAGAACTACACGGGACCGTGGCGGCTGGGTGGCCTCGATGTCTACGACGGCAAGCAGTGGTTGCTGCCGCCCTTCGCAGAATCACGCCTTCTCGACCTCCCGCGCGACGGCATCATCGACAAGTCCCTGCCGCCGGGCGTGAAGACGTCGTTCACCGTCGAAGGCCTCGAAGGCACGGTGCTCCCGCTGCCGAACCGGACGCTGGGCCTGGTGTTCGTCGGACCCAAGCTGGTGGTCGACCCACGCACCGCCACCGTCAGGGTGTCGGCCGGACAGGTTCGGCGCTCGTTCAAGTACGACGTGGCCGCGGCCGCCCTTCCCACCATCGACCAGCTGCAGACCGCGTCGGTGACGCAGGACCCCAAGCTGCTCGAGTTCACCGACGCACCGCCGGTACCGGAGGCGGTCCGCAAGCTCTTCGCCGAGACGCCGGCGACGACCCCATGGGAGCGGCTCGACTTCGCGCGCAAGCGCCTCCTGGAGACGGTCACGGCCGAGGGCGCTGGTCTTCCGTCTGAGGTCCCGCCCTCGAAGATCACGGACCTGCTCGAGGGATCGAAGAAGGGAACACCGTTCGAGATCGTGGCCGCCCAGGCCCTCATGGCCCGCTGGCTCGGTATCCCGTCGCGCATCGGGTTCGGCTTCGACGGCGGCGACCGCAAAGGCGACGTGCTGGAGGTCAGGCCGCTGCATGGCTCGTCGTGGCTCGAGGTGCACTTCGAGGGGCAGGGCTGGTTCCCCATCACCGGCGCGCCGAAGAAGGCCAAGCAGTCGCTCTCCAACAAGGACCCGCAGCGCCAGCAGGAGATCGTCCCGAGCGACGAGATCGGCGTGCTGGTCTTCGTGCCCCTGCGCACCGATCCGCCGAGCGTTCTGCGCGACGCGCTGCAGCGCTATGTCCTCATGGGCGTCATCGCCGTGCTGCTCGTCCTCCTGACGTACGCGCTCTGGCCGCTGCTGACCAAGGCGCGCCTGCGATCGAAGCGGCGACGGTGGGCTGCGGATCATGGCCCACGAGCGCGTATCGCCAACGCCTACGCCGAGTTCCGGGACGCAGCGACCGACCTCGGTGTCGGTCATCCCGAGGACACGCCGATGCGGTTCCTCAACCGTGTGGCCGAGGACGACGAGCACACCGAGCTGGCGTGGCTGGTGACCCGCACGATCTGGGGCGACATGCGGGAGAGCGCGGGCGAGGACGAGGTCCTCGTCGCCGAGGAGCTGAGCCGCAGCCTGCGGGCCCGTCTGGCCCGGGCCCAACCGGTGACGATCCGCATCCTCGCCGCGGTGTCGCGCCTGTCGCTGCGCTCGCCGTTCGCGCCCGAGTTGATCCGGGCCGCCCGAAGTCGAGGAGACCGCCGTGCCGCTGCATGACCGCCGCCGATCGGTGGTCGTGGCCGCCGTCCTCGTGGCTGCCGCGTCGCTCTCCGCGTGCGCCAAGCCCGAGAAGCCGGGCGTGGCGCTGAAGGAGGTCGGCGTCGACCTCGTCTACGGCAAGAAGGTCGACGTCCAGCCGGGAGCAACGCAGGGTGGCGTCGTCGGTGGTGACGCCGTCGCCCCGGTGGGTGTCACCCCGGCCGAGACCGGGCTGGAGCCGACGCTGAGCCCTCGCTCGTCGGGCCGTCCCGGCGCGACGGCTGGCGCACCCGCGGCGGCGGCCGCCACAGGTCCGTGTCCCGACCCGGCTGACGACGCCAGCGCGGGAGACCCCGCACCCCCGCGCATCGAGCGGCCGCCCGCCAACGGCGACTACTGGACGCGGTTCTCCGTGCCCGGAGGCGAGGCCCGCACCGGCTACCGCAGGATCGACGCGGGGCGCGTCGCGCAGAACGGGACCTTCGAGTACAAGATCACCGAGCCCTTCAACGGCCAGAGTTACGCCTTCCGGGTGGACCCGAAGGACGGGATGTTCCTGACCCAGATCATCCTCGTGCGCAACGGCTCACCGGTCACCGTCCAGCCCCAGGTGCCGCTCGAGGTCGTGAACTTCCCGATCCTCGCCGGGGACCGCACAGGCGGCGAGGGGAACGTCGACTCGGTGAGCACCGACCCGTCACAGCGGACGTTGTTCGTCTATCACGGCAAGCCGCAGGGCAAGGAAGTGATCGCGGCGTGCAACCGGCTCGTCGAGACGTGGAAGTTCGCGTGGGACCTCGAGGTCACCATCGATGGCGCGACCCACCACGAGGTCGGCACCGTCAACCTCATGACGCAGTACGGGGGTTGGGCGGCGCGGTCCGAGCTGGAGGTCAGCGGCGCCTTCCGGCAGGCCAAGGAGACCATCAGCGCGTTGCGCCTCACACCCGGGAGAGTGCAGCAATGAACGCCACCGCCGAGCGTCGACGCGACCTCATTGGGGGCGCCGTCGCCACCGTTCTCGTGCTCGGGGCCGTGTTCCTCATGCCACGCGGGCTGGCGATCGGGGCCGTGTTCATCAACGGGCTGCTGGCCGGCCTGCTGTACGCCATCACGGCCGTCGGCATGATCCTGATCTACCGCAGCTCCCGGGTGATCAACTTCGCCCAGATCTCCCTCGGCGGCGTCGGGTCCACCACCGCCTATTACCTCAACACGCGGTATGACGTCCCGTTCTTCCTCGCCGTGGCCGCGGGAATCGTCGTCGCCCCGGTGCTCGGTGGCCTGATCGACCTGCTGATCATGCAGCGGTTCACCAAGTCGCCCCGCCTCGTGGCCACCGTCGCCACCCTCGGGCTCGTGCCCCTGCTGGGCGAGCTCATCCGCCGGGTCATCGACTTCCTCGAGAAGGAGGATCTCGAGGGCCGCCAGAATCTGCCGTTCAACTTCCCGTTCAAGGGCAGCAAGCTCGACATCAACGGCTTCGTGTTCGACGTGCGGCACCTGACGGTGCTGGTGCTGTGCAGTGTCGCCCTGATCGGACTGGCCGCGTTCCTGCGGCGCAGTCGACTCGGCATCGCCGTCCGAGGCGCGTCGGAGAACGCCGACCGGGCCGCGCTCCTCGGCGTGCCCGTGATGCTCGTCTCGGTCACCGTCTGGGCCATCGCCGCCACGCTCTCGACCATCGCGGCGACGACCGGCGGGGCCATCGGGCTGGTCGACCAACGGTCGATCTCGGTGGAGGCGCTCATGCCCGCCCTGGCCGCGGCCGTGCTGGCCCGCATGGTGAGCATGCCGTTGGCCGTGTTGGCCGGGCTCCTGATCGGCGTCCTCGACCGCGGGCTGAGCTGGTCCTACGGCCAGAACCCCTACATCCAGCTCGTGCTCTTCGCGGTCATCATCGTGGGCCTCCTGCTGCAGCGAAAGCTCGTCACGGGCGGCGAACAGGACGGCGCCAACACGTTCAGGGCGGCGCGCGAGGCCCGGCCCGTTCCGGCCGAGTTGCTGGCGATCTCCGGCGTGCGCCGGGCCCGACAGGCGATGGTGGCGCTGACGGTGATCGCGGCCCTCGGGGTCCCGTGGCTCCTCGACGCTGGGCAGGTCAACCTCTCGTCGTTCACCGCCATCCTGGCCATCATGACGGTCTCGCTGGTGATCCTCACCGGGTGGGCGGGACAGATCAGCCTCGGCCACTTCGCCATCGTGGCCGCCACCGGGTTCATCGGCGGGATCGCCACGACGACATGGGGTCTGTCGTTCTGGTTGGCCCTCCCGCTCGGGGCCGTCGCAGGGGCGCTCATCGCGTTCCTCATCGGTCTTCCTGCGCTGCGGGTCAAGGGCTTGTTCCTCGCTGTCTCCACGTTCGCCCTCTCCGTCGCCACCCCGCTGGTGCTCTTCGATGAGGATCTGCTCGGCCGTTACGCGCCGACCACTGTGGACCGGCCCAAGCTGCTGTTCATCGACTTCCAGCGCAGCGAGCGGGCGTACTACTACCTCACGCTCGCGTTCCTCGTCATGACCCTGCTCGTGGCTCAGGGGCTGCGCCGCAGCCGTACTGGCCGTGTGCTCATCGCCCTGCGCGACAACGAGTCCGGCACCCAGTCGTTCGGTGTCGACGTCATGCGGGCCCGCATCACCGCCTTCATGATCTCAGGATTCTTCGCTGGCCTCGCCGGCGTGCTGTACGTCCACCACCAGTTCGGCGCGGTCGCCACGTCGTTCGAGCCGGAGCGCAGCGTGAACCTGTTCGTCGGCGTCGTGGTCGGCGGCATGGCGTCGCTCTCGGGCGGCGTGCTGGCGGCCATCTACTTCGGGGTGCTCATCGGGTATTTGCTGCCGCGCAACCTCGTCGGCCTGGCTCAGTCCATCAGCGTCATCGGGGTGCTCATCCTGTTCCCGGGTGGGCTCACCCAACTGCTGTACGGCGCGCGCGATGCAGTGTTGCGCATCGTGGCGCTGCGCAACCGCGTGGTCGTCCCCAGCCTCTTCGGCGAGAGTGAGGTCGCGGACTGGGACGATCGCCGGGCACCCCTGGCTCCCACCGGCAGGGGCGGCCTGGCCACCCTCAGGCCCGGCCAGAAGTACAGACTCCCGTCGCGTTTGTGGGGGAGGCCGGTGTGATCGAGATCACTCCCGACGTGACGCCTGAGGCCTCGTCTGTCCGCCGCTTCACCAAGAACCTCGACCTGCGAGGACTCGGCAAGTACGGCGCGGTGCCCATCCTCGTGCTGACCCTGTTCGCGGTCACCGACAACTTCGGCAACGCAGCCAGCAGCCTGCTGCTCAACGACGTGCAGCGCGAGTTCAAGATCAACCTGTCGTACCTGGTGCGCATCAGCATCAACGTCGGTGCCGTCGCCGCGGTGCTGGCGGTGTTCTTCGGCTACATGGCCGACCGCTCCAATCGGGTGCGGCTGCTCGGCGTCGGCGTGGCGCTGACCGGCGTTTCCTACGTCCTCACCGCCGCCAGCCAGAGCAAAGGTCAATACGTCGGCGCCCAGCTGTTCAGCGCCCTGACCGTGATCCTCACCCCGGTGCTCTTCTCGCTCTTGGCCGACTGGTATCCACTCGAGCGACGAGGCCGCGTCTTCTCCTTCTACTTCATGGGCCAGGCCATCGGCGATCTGATCGCGCCGATCGCGGTCGGAGCCGCTGGGCTGAGCTTCGGATGGCGGGCACCCATGCTCTTCATGGTGGCGATCCCGACGCTGCTGCTGGTGCCCTTCACGTTGCTCCTGCGGAACCCGATCCGGGGCTACTGGGAGCGCATCGCGTCAACCGCCAACGAGGAGACGGCACTGAAGGAGGACGCCCCGCCGTCGCCCGGCGAGGCGTTCCGGACCTACTGGAGCACCCGCACATTGCGCCGCCTCTCCTACGCGCAGCCCTTCGCCCGCACGCGGTCGGCCCAGGGCGCGGCCTTGCTCCTCTTCTACATCGTCGTGCACGGCCTCGACTCGTTCCGGCTCGGGATGCTCACGTCCCTCTACGCGGCGTTCTCCATCGTCGGCCTCTACGTCGGCGGTCGCATGGTCGACCGCTTCGCCCAGGTCAGCCCGGGCAAGATGATGATGCTCTCCGGCATCGGCAGCCTGATCAACGCCCTCTCGGTGCTCGTGATCGTCTTCGCTCCACAGCTCTGGATGGTCGTCTTCTTCAACTGCGTTCTCGGCCTCGTGCTGGCGATCCCCGACGCCGCCGAGCAGGCCGTGGTGTCCTCCGTCATCCCACCCCGGGTGCGGGGCCTCGGGCTGTCGGCCTTCGGGCTGTGGGGCATCGGCGGGCTCTTCCTCATCCTCGCCACCCAGGCCGTCTCGGGCGACGTTGGCATCCGCGGCGCCGTCCTCTGCTTCGTGCCCATGCAGGCCATCGCCGCCATCATCCGCATGAGCGCGGCGTCATTCGTCGAGTTCGACCTGCGGGCGGCGCGTGCGAAGGCGATGGCGACCGCCGACTGGGCCGAGGCCAAGCGGCAGGGGCGGGACAAGCTGCTCGTGTGCCGCGACGTCGACGTGTACTACGGCAGCGTCCAGGTGCTGTTCGGTGTCGACTTCGAGGCCGAGGAGGGCGAGATCGTCGCCCTGCTCGGCACCAACGGCGCCGGCAAGTCGACGCTGCTGCGGGCCATCTCCGGCGTCACCGAGGCCACCAACGGCGCCATCCTCTTCGACGGCGACGACGTCACCCACATCCCCCCGCACGAGATCGCGGGCAAGGGTGTGGCCCAGACCCCCGGTGGGCGGGGCGTGTTCCCCGGGCTGACGGTGCGGGAGAACCTCGAGCTGGCCGGGTGGCTGCACCACGACATCGAGGACCGCCTCGAGGAGGTCTTCGGCCACTTCCCCGTGCTGCGCGAGCGACTCGACGAGACAGCGGGCAACCTCTCTGGCGGCCAGCAGCAGATGCTGACCCTGGCCCAGGCCTTCCTCACTCAGCCCAAGCTGCTCATGATCGACGAGCTGTCCCTGGGGCTGGCGCCCGCGGTCGTCGCCCAGCTGCTGGACATGCTGCGCGTCATCCACGCCGGTGGCACCACGATCATCCTCGTGGAGCAGTCGGTCAACGTCGCCCTCTCCATCGCTCAGCGGGCCGTGTTCATGGAGAAGGGTGAGGTGCGCTTCACCGGGCCGACCGAGGAGCTCCTGGACCGCCCCGACATCCTGCGCTCGGTGTTCCTCAAAGGGGCTTCGGGCGGCGGGAGCGGCCGCGGCCGCGCCGTCGCGCCGCTGACGGCCAGCGCCGAGCGGGAGCGGGCCCGGCTCGCGGAGAGCGCCATCGTGCTCGAGGCGGTCGACCTCTCGAAGCGCTTCGGCGGGGTGTTGGCCGTCGACGACGTGAGCCTCGAGCTGCGCGAAGGCGAGGTGCTGGGCCTCATCGGGCCCAACGGCGCAGGGAAGTCGACGGTGCTCGGGCTCCTCTCCGGCTTCATCACCGCCGACGCCGGTCGCGTCGTGTTCGAGGGCCAGGACGTGTCCGACCTGAGCCCCGACGAGCGGGCCCGTCAGGGCCTGGTCCGCCGGTTCCAGGACGCGCTGCTGTTCCCGTCGCTCACCGTTTCCGAGACCCTGGCCGTGGCCCTCGAGCGCAGCATCGAGGTGCGCAGCCCCATCGCTCAGGCACTGCGGCTCCCGTCGGCGCGCATCTCCGAAGCCAAGGTGCTCCGGCGAGTCGAGACGCTGGTCGAACTGTTCGAGCTCGGCGGGTTCCGGGACAAGTTCGTCGGCGAGCTGTCCACCGGCACGCGCCGCGTGCTCGACCTGGCGTGTGTCCTCGCCGTCGAGCCGCGCGTGCTGCTGCTCGACGAGCCGTCGTCCGGCCTGGCCCAGCGGGAGACCGAGGCCATGGGGCCGCTGATCCGACGCATCCGCTACGAGACGGGCGCGAGCATCGCCATCGTCGAGCACGACATGCCGCTCATCGCGTCGGTGTCCGACGAGCTGCTGGCCATGGACCTCGGACGGACGGTGCTGCGGGGCACGCCGGACGAGGTGTTGAACGACGAGCGGGTCGTCGCGTCGTACTTGGGAAGTTCAGGAGAGGCCATCGCCCGATCAGGAAGGGTCCGATGAGACGAGCGTTGGTATTGCTGCTGGCGGCCGTTGCCCTGGTGGGCGCGGGCTGCAGTGAGGACAAGAAGGTGGGCAGCGACGAGCTGCTCCAATTCAACGAGTCGGCGACGACAACCGCGCCCGCGGCCGGTGCCGGCGGCCCGACAACCAGTGCGGTCGCGACGACGGTCAAGGTGCAGGCAACGGCGCCGCCGACGACGAAGGCCAGCACGGCCCGCGCCGCGACGCCGGCAAGCACGGACTTCCAGCTGTCCATCACCGCCAACGGCTTCGATCCCGACAACTTCGCGGTGAAGGTCGGGCAGCGGGTGGTCTTCACCAACAAGGACTCGGGCCGGGCCCACTCGTGGGTGGCGAACGACGGCACGTGGGACTCCGGGCCGCTCCAGCCCGGGGAGCAGTTCGTCTACGTGGCCAACAAGCCGGGCGTGTTCGACTTCAAGGACGAAGAGGTGCCGTTCCTCATCGGGCGCATGGAGGTGCGGGCGTGAGGCCATGGCGTCGCGCCGTCCTGGCCGCCGCCGCCCTGGCCCTGCTCGTCGGCGCCTCCGGGTGCGGGAAGGAGGGGGGCGGCGGTGTGGACTTCGACGCGGCGACGCTGAACGTGCCGGCCGACCTCGGAGGGCTCTCCGTCCTGCTCGAGCCGAAGGCGACCGAGAAGCTCAAGACGTCGAACAAGTCCCAGTCCTACGTCGCCGACGGCGCGGTCTTCGCCCTCCGGCGTGGTGACGAGCTGAAGGCCGTGCTCCAGGTCGCCCTGTTCACGGCTGACGCCCGTCCCGACGACGACGAGTTCCGCCGCACCATCGTCAACCAGATCGGCGGCTTCAGCGGCCAGCCGACCAAGGTGGCCGGCGTCCCCGTGTACGCGACGGAGCTCAACGAGCAGATCTTCTACGTGTGGTTCCGGGACCGGTTCTTCGAAACGCTCTCGGTCCGCAAGTCCGAGGCCTTCGCACCCGCGGCGGAGCGAGTCGACGTCAAGGCCCTCCTGCAGGAGGCCGTTTCCCTGAAGCCGGAGATCTAACGATGCGCCGCCGTTCCGTCATCATCTTCGTGGCTCTGCTGGCCACCGGCGCGGCCCTGGCCGGCGCGGTGGGGCCGGCCGGCGCCGCCAACCCGTCGCGCATCGAGCTGAAGCCCGACGAGAACGACAAGGCGCCCGGCCCCAAGGGGACGACCAAGACCACCGGCGGTCCCATGATCGGC
The DNA here is from genome assembly GCA_041166245.1 of Actinomycetota bacterium. Lineage (GTDB taxonomy): Bacteria > Actinomycetota > Acidimicrobiia > Acidimicrobiales > JAFATL01 > JBEEFP01. Next base: position 50,444 of record JBEEFQ010000071.1, read on the forward strand.
CCTGGCGCGGCCGGGGGCGCAGCCCTGGGCGAGGACGCCGCCACCGCGACCTGTGCGAAGGAGGCCTCGACCCCGGCCTGCGACGTGACGACGGTCTTGTTCGCACCCAGCAACCTGCCGGCCGGTCGCAGCTTCTGGGACGAGCGCTCCGGCACGCTGCGGGTGCGCATCGACTGGCAGGACGCGTCGGGCAGCGCCGACCTCGACATGTACGTGTTCCGCAAGGCCTACCCGGGGGAGGTGGACGAGGAGGGCGCGCCGGTCGAGGGTGACGTGTTCGTCATCAGCAGCGCCAAGGACAACACCGAGCTGGGCCAGCCCGGGCCGGCCAAGTGGGAGGAGCTGAACGTCCCCGAGCCGGTGCCCAACGAGTACTACGTGTACGTCGTCTCCTTCAATGGCCAGGTCCCGCAGTTCACCGGTGTGGTCGAGCTGACCACCGGCGTGGTGCGCACCTTCGACCGGACGGCCATCACGGCCAGGACCCGAACGCCGACCAAGTCGGCCGACGGCAGCCCGGCCGCCAGCCCGCTCGGAGGCGCCAGCGAGCGCGACTTCATCACCGTCACGCCGACCGGGGTGGTCATCCGCACCGACATCGGCCGTGACGCGGCCCAGGCCAACCCCGATTCCATCTTCATCGGCAAGGCGGAGTCGCTCCGGCTGCGAGGGGCGAGCACCCGCCGGGCGCCCGAGCCGGACACGACGGTGTCCACCATCCTGGCCGTCGTGATCGCGTTGCTGCTCGTCGGCGGTGCCACCTTCTTCGGACTGCGCCGCTACCGGCGCCAGGCGACGGTATGAGGCGCCTCCTCGCCGTCGCCGCCGTCCTCGCAGTTGTTGTGGGGCTCTCGGGTTGCTCGTACCTGCGCCAAGACGATGAGCAGTTCGTCCTCGACATCACCATCGAGCAGATCGGCAACAAGGTGATCTTCTCGCCGTCGAAGTTCGTGGTGAACCACCACTACGGCCGCGTCAACCTGCTCAACAACACGAGCCAGCGGCGGGGCTTCGCCATCGACGACCTGGCCGAGTACCAGGACGTGGCAAGGCGGAAGGTGAAGACCTTCGAGCTCTACGAGATGAAGAAAGGCCGGACCTACGTCTTCTACGAGTCGACGACCGAGGGCGGGGCCAAGGGCAGTATCAAGTTCGACCCCGACGCCGAGCAGCGCCAGCGCGCCCTCGACCCGCCCCACCGACCGGGGCCGATACCGGCGGGGCCGGCTGGCGCGGAGGGTCCACCGGCAGGCGCGAACTTGCCCGCGACGACGACCACGTCGACGCCCTGAGTCCTTCGTTGGATCTGCTCGACGAGGCGATTCAGGACCTTCGGGAGCCCCGCTTCGGCGTTGCGATCGCGATGGTGCGCGACGGGGAGGTCGAGGTGCGTCTGTCCGAGGGCGCCGACGCCCTGTCGTCGCGATCGCGATTCGAGATCGGGTCCGTCACCAAGCCCCTCACCGCGTTGCTGCTCGCGGTGCTGGCCGAGGACGGCGTGGTTGCGCTCGAAACAACGGTGGGCGACGTCCTGGGCCCCGGTCCCAACGGCGCGGTCACGCTGGAACAGCTGGCGATTCATACGTCGGGCCTGCCTCGGCTGCCGCCCAATCTGATGGTCAACGCGTCGCTGACGCCGGACAACCCGTACTCGACGTACGGGTCCGAGGACCTGTGTGAGGCGGTGGGTCAGGAGGCGTATGGGTCGCCCGGCTCGGTGGCGTACTCGAACTTCGGTTTGATGTTGCTCGGACACCTGCTCGCCGTCGCTGCGGGCGAGCCCTTCGCGCCGCTGCTGACCCAGCGCGTGCTCGAGCCGCTGGGCATGTCCGGTGCGACGGTCGACGGCGGGGAGGACGCCGACCGCCTGCCGGGGTACGCCGGCAACCAGCCCGTTCCTCATTGGGACCAGCCGCTGCCTGGCGCGGGCGGCGTCGAGGCCAGCATCGACGACATGGTCGCGTTCGTGCGCGCCCAGCTCGAACCCGACCGCACGCTGATCGGCGCGGCTATCCGGTCGACGCACGCGCTGCGGGCCGAGGACGCGGGCGGGACCGTGAGCCTGGGCTGGCACTGGCGAGGACCGGCGGCCTGGCACAACGGCGGCACCGGCGGGTTCTCGTCGTTCGCCGGCTTCCGCCCCGACACCGCCACCGCTGTCGTCATCCTCGCCAACCGCGCGCCCGAACCGCCGCCCGACCGCATCGGGTTCCGCCTCCTCGACGTCTGAGCTAACGAGCCTTCTCGAGGAAGGGCTCGACCTTCACCACGGCGCGGTGGAGCTTGCCCGCAGCAACCAGTCCGGACTCGTCCGACACCGATGCGGTGAAGATGAGGCGGCGGCCCTCGACCTTCTCGAGGGTGACCTCGGCCTTCACGGTGGAACCGATGGCGATGGGGGCGACATGGCTGAGCTCGACCCTCGTGCCGACGGTGGTCTCGCCCGGCTCGAGGTGGCCGGCCACTGCCTTGACGGTCGCTTCTTCCATGAGGGCGAGGATCCTCGGGGTCCCCAGGACGTCGACGTCACCCGAGCACAGGGTGCGGGCGGTGTCGGCCTCCGCGACCTCGAGTTCGAGCTCTGCGCACAGGCCGGGGTCCAGGGGCACCTCGGTACGATGCCAGCGTGCCTGCCGCCCCGCCAACCCCGCCGGTGGCTGCTGGGCGCCATCCCCATCTGGCCACGCCTGTGCCGGCGGGCCGGGTGCGGGTCGACATGCACCTGCACACCATGTGGTCAGGCGACGCCACGACGACGCCCGAGGAGCTGGCCACGGCCGTGGCCGAGTCGCAGATCGACGTCCTGTGCATCACCGACCACGGCACGACCAACGGTGCGGTCGAGCTGGCCGACCGGCTCGGGTGCCGGGTGGTGGTCGGCCAAGAGGTGCGCACCGGGGTGGGCGAGATCATCGGGCTGTTCCTCACCGAGCGGGTGCCGTCGGGCCAGCGGCCCGAGGAGGTGTGCACGGCGATCACCGCCCCGGGCGGGGGCGTGTACAACCCGCAACCCTTCGATAC